>CANCCF010000055.1 GCA_947374485.1 Comamonadaceae bacterium
GGTACCACTCCTTCCCATCCCGAACAGGACAGTGAAACGCGTCAGCGCCGATGATAGTGCGGGTTCCCGTGTGAAAGTAGGTCATCGTCAGGCTATTAATAGCAAAAAAGCCCCAGTGAAAACTGGGGCTTTTTTTTGCCCGGAAATTGATGGCAATTAACTGGCTGTCCGAAACACTGCCCTAAGCATTTCCGGATACTCGCGGCATTTGCTAAGTGCCTGCCCGCTCCAGCATGGCGTGCAGCAGCACGTTGCAGCCCGCGGTGATGTGCTCGGGCTTGGCATCTTCAATCTCGTTGTGGCTGATGCCGTCTTTGCAGGGAATAAAAATCATGCCGCTGGGTGCGAGCTTGGCCATGTAGACCGCGTCGTGCCCGGCGCCGGAAACGGCGGGCATGTTGGAGTAGCCCAGCTTCTTGGCGGCGCGCGCCACGGCCTCCACACAGTCGGCATGGAAGCCGATGGCCGAGTAGCTGGAGACCAGCTCGATCTTCACATCCAGCCCGCTCTCGCTGGCCACCTTGGCGGCAAAGGCTTTCACCTCGTCGGCCATCTGGTCGACCAGGGCATCGGTGCTGTTGCGCAGGTCGATGCTGAACTTCACGCGGCCCGGAATCACGTTGCGGCTGTTGGGGAAGACCTGCACCATGCCCACTGTGCCACGGCCATGCGGCGAATGGCGCAGGGCTGCGGCCACCACCTCCTGCATGATGCGGGCGCTCACCTGCATGGCGTCTTTGCGCAGGGCCATGGGCGTGGGGCCGGCATGCGCCTCCATACCGGTGACGGTGCAGTCAAACCAGCGAATGCCCAGCACGCCCTGCACCACGCCGATGGTGACGTCGTTGTCTTCCAGCACCGGGCCCTGCTCGATGTGGGTCTCAAAGTAGGCGCCTATCGGGTGGTCGCCCGGCTCCTGGGTGCCGATGTAGCCAATGCGCTCCAGCTCACCCTTGACGGACTTGCCTTCGGTGTCGGTGGCGGCGTAGGCGTGTTCCAGCGTGAAAGCCTTGGCGAACACGCCCGAGCCCATCATCACGGGGACAAAGCGCGAGCCTTCTTCGTTGGTCCAGAAGGCGACTTCGATGGGGGCTTCGGTTTCAATGCCCAGATCGTTGAGTGTGCGCACCACTTCGATGCCGGCCAGCACGCCGTAGTTGCCGTCGAACTTGCCGCCTGTGGGTTGGGTGTCGATGTGGCTGCCGGTGACGATGGGGGGCAGGCTGTTATTGCGGCCGGCGCGGCGCATGAAGCCGTTGCCGATTTTGTCGATGGTGATGGTCATGCCGGCTTCTTTGGCCCAGCCTAATACCAAGTCACGTCCCTGCTTGTCGAGGTCGGTGAGGGTTAGTCGGCAGACGCCGCCTTTTTGGGTGGCGCCTATTTTGGCTAGCTCCATGAGGGAGGACCAGAGGCGCTCGCCGTTGATGCGCAGGGTGCTGGTGTCTAGGGTTGTTGTCATGTGGGCTTCCTGTGTGTTTCTACTGGTGTTGTTGGTTTACGTTGCAGGCCGGGTCTCGGCCCGGCGACCGAGTTCATTTCTTTTGCTTCGCCAAAAGAAACGAGCCAATAGTTCATGCAGTGGGGGCGTGCTAACTTCGCTTGCGAAGTTATGCGCGCACCAAAAGGCGAGCCGAAGACAGGGCCGCTGCGCGGTTCCTTGCGCTGCTCGCGTTGGGCGGGGTCTGGCTAAACTCGCTTCGCTCAAACAACGCCAGCCCTGATCCGCCCAACGCTGCGCTGCTCAGCCCTACCTCAACGGCGGGGAGAAGAGAAAGCCACTGCTCGCCGGGGTGGGGAGTGCCGGGGGCCGATTTGTGCGCGTTTGGCACCATGAGGCCCCCGGCATTCCCCACCCCGGCAGGTACACACCCGCCGAGAGCGAAGAAGGAAGAACTCAAACCAAACATGCCACTAATAGAAAGAATCAGCGCTTCACCGCCGTAGGCTTCAAAGCCTCAGCCCGCAAAGCCGCCGCCGTGAAGTTGGAGCTGAACGCCGGCCGCTTGATGTAGCGCCCCTTGCCGCGCACTGCACGCAAATCGCCCTGCACAAACACCAACTCACCCTGGCTGATGGTGTGGCTGGGTATGCCCTTGACCGTGCGGCCCTCAAAAATGTTGAAGTCGCCTTTGCTGTGCTGCGTCTTGGCCGACAGGGTCTTGGTGCCCGCCGGGTCCCAGACCACCAGGTCGGCATCTGCCCCCACCGACACGCTGCCCTTTTGCGGGTAGATGTTGAACAGCTTGGCGGTGTTGGCCGAGGTGATGGCCACGAACTCCGAGGGCGTCAGGCGACCGGTGTTCACACCGGCATCCCAGATCACCGCCAGGCGCTCTTCCACGCCGCCGGTGCCGTTGGGGATCTTGGCGAAGTTGTCCTTCCCTGCCGCCTTTTGTGCCGCGCAAAAGGTGCAGTGGTCGGTGGCGGTGGTGTGCAGGTTGCCGCTTTGCAGGCCGCGCCACAGCGCTTCCTGGTGGCCCACGGGGCGGAAGGGCGGACTCATGACGTGGGCGGCGGCGGTGGCAAAGTCCGGGTGGCGGTAGACGCTGTCGTCCAGCACCAGGTGGCCGGCCAGCACCTCTCCATACACGCGCTGGCCACGGGCGCGGGCGCGGGCAATGGCGTCGGCGGCTTCCATGCAGGAGACGTGCACCACGTAGATCGGCACGTTGAGCACATCGGCAATGGCAATAGCGCGGTTGGCGGCTTCGGCTTCCACCATGGGCGGGCGCGAAAGCGGGTGGCCCTCGGGGCCGCTGATGCCCATCTTGGCCACCTCGGCCTGAAGCAGATAGACCAACTCGCCATTCTCGGCATGCACCGTGGGCATGGCGCCGAGTTCCAGGGCCCGTTTGAAACTGTTCACCAGGGTTTCGTCGTCGCACATGATGGCGTTCTTGTAGGCCATGAAGTGCTTGAAGCTGTTCACGCCCTCTTGCTGCACCAGCGTGCCCATGTCGCGCTTCACGGTCTCGTCCCACCAGGTGATGGCCACATGGAAGCTGTAGTCGCTGGCGGATTTCTCGGCCCATTCACGCCAGGTTGTATACGCCTCCATCAGCGGCTGCTGCGGGTTGGGAATCACAAAATCGATGATGGTGGTGTTGCCGCCCGCCATGCCGGCTGCCGTGCCGGTAAAGAAGTCGTCCATGGTGGTGGTGCCCATGAAGGGCAGCTGCATATGGGTGTGTGGGTCTATGCCGCCGGGCATCACGTACTGCCCACCGGCATCGACCACCGTGGCGCCGGGGGGGGCCGTCAGGTTCTCGCCGACGGCCACAATTTTTCCGTCCTGGGTGAGCACGTCGGCCACAAAGGCGCGGTCTGCGTTGACGACGGTGCCGCCACGTATCAAAAGACTCGTCATGGAATCATCCTCATGCATATTGCTGGCAAAGAATAGGGCAGAACGGCCGCGCTGTCACCGCCTACCTGCAATGGGCTTAAGCCGCAGTGCGCATCGGGTTGTTGGGATGGGTGGTCCAGTCCGCGCGCTGGCCCACCACTGCCTTGCTGGTGCGCAAATCGATCTCACCCACCGCCAGGTCGCGCATGGTGATGCAGTCGCTCACCGGGCACACGTTGACGCACAGGTTGCAACCCACGCACTCGTCTTCCTTCACCTCGAAGTGGCGCTTGCCGTTCTTCTCAAAAGTGATGGCCTGGTGCGAGGTGTCCTCACAGACCACATGGCATCGCCCGCACTGGATGCAGCTGTCCTGGTTGATCACCGCCTTGCTGATGTGGTTCAGGTTCAGGTAGCGCCAGTCGGACACCGTGGGTGTGGCCTTGCCGACGATCTGGCTCACGCTGGTAAAGCCCATCTCGTCCATGTAAGTGGACAGGCCGTCGGCCATGTCCTGCACGATCTTGAAGCCATAGACCATGGCGGCGGTGCAGACCTGCACATTGCCTGCGCCCAGGGCGATGTAGTCCACGGCGTCGCGCCAGGTGCCAATGCCGCCTATGCCGGAGATGGGCAGACCGGCGGTTTGCGGATCGCGCGCAATCTCGGCCACCATGTTCAGCGCAATCGGTTTCACCGCCGGCCCGCAGTAGCCGCCGTGCGAACCCTTGCCGCCAATGCTGGGGCTCATGGTGAGGGTGTAGGGGTCCACGCCCATGATGGAGTTGATGGTGTTGATCAGCGACACCGCGTCCGCCCCACCGGCCTTGGCAGCGCGCGCGGGGTTGCGGATGTCGGTGATGTTTGGGGTGAGCTTCACGATCACCGGCAACTTGGTGTACTGCTTGCACCACTGCGTGACCATCTGGATGTACTCGGGCACCTGACCCACGGCGGCACCCATGCCGCGCTCGCTCATGCCGTGCGGGCAGCCGAAGTTGAGTTCAATCGCGTCGGCTCCGGTGTCTTCCACGCGCGGCAGGATGGCCTTCCACGATGCTTCTTCGCAGGGCACCATGATGGAGACCACCATGGCACGGTCCGGCCACAGGCGCTTGACCTCGGCAATCTCGCGCAGGTTGATTTCCAGGTCCCGGTCGGTGATCAGCTCGATGTTGTTGAAGCCCAGCAGGCGCCGGTCGGGCGAGAGCAGCGCGCCATAGCGCGGGCCGTTGACGTTGACCACCGGGGGGCCTGCCTCGCCCAGGGTCTTCCAGACCACGCCACCCCAACCGGCTTCAAATGCGCGGTTGACGTTGTAGGCCTTGTCGGTGGGCGGGGCCGAGGCCAGCCAGAAGGGGTTGGGGCTGGTGATGCCGGCGAAGGTGGTTTGCAGATTGGCCATGGTGTGGATTCCGAAGGGGGTTGCGAAGGGGCGGCTGTATTCAGCGGGCGATGGACAGGTGCTGGTGAATGGCCTGGGCCGAGCGCTTGCCGTGCTCCACCGCTTCCACCGTCAGGTCCAGACCGCCAGCACGGCAGTCGCCACCGGCCCAGATGCCGGCGAGGTTGGTCTTGCCGTCTGCGTCCGTGGCAATGCGACCGTCCTGCAGGGTAAAGCCAGCCTGTTGCAACACCGGGTTGCCCAACTGTTGGCCAATGGCCTTGAGCACCACATCCGCTTCCCAGCTGAGTTCGCGCCCGGTGGGCGTGAGCTTGCCGTTGACCAGAGCCTGTTCGGCAAAGCGTACGGCGCTGGCGTGCCCGTTGCTGCCGATGATTTCCACGGGGGCGAGCCACTGGTGCAGCACCACGCCATTCGTTTGCGCCCACTCCTGCTCGGCCTTGGAGGCCGACATCTGCTCGGGGCCGCGCCGGTACACCATGTGCACCACGCTGGCACCCAGCAGCTTGCTTTGCACGGCAGCGTCCACCGCCGTCATGCCGCCGCCAATCACGATGACGCGTCGGCCCACCGGTAGCGTGGACAGGTCTTCGCTCTGGCGCAGGGCGGCAATGAAGTCCACTGCGTCCTGCACGCCATGTAATTGTTCGCCGGGCACGCCCAGTTGGGCGGTGCTGGACAGGCCCAGGCCCAGAAAAACTGCGTCGTAATTGACTTTCATGGCATCGAGTTGGGCCGTGCTTTCGAGCTTCCAGCCCTTGCGGATTTCGATGCCACCGATGCCCAGCAGCCATTGGATTTCCGCTTGGGCAAAGCCGTCCGGCGTCTTGTAGCTGGCCAGCCCGTATTCATTCAGGCCACCGGCTTTGGGGCGGGCGTCGAACACCACCACGTGGTGGCCCTGGCGAGCCAGCGTGTAGGCACAGGACAGGCCCGCAGGCCCGGCACCCACCACCGCAATGGTTTTGCCGGTGGCTGCGGCGCGCGTGAAGATTTGCGGCTGTTTACCCTCCATCAGTGCGTCCACCGCATGGCGCTGCAGGCGGCCAATGGCCACCGGGCGGTCTTCCTGCGTGTTGCGCACACAGACCGCCTCGCACAGGTTCTCGGTCGGGCAGACCCGCGCGCACATGCCGCCCAGCGGATTGCTCTCCAGAATGGTGCGCGCTGCACCACGCAGGTTGCCGTCACCAATGCGTTTGATGAAAGAGGGCACGTCGATGCTGGTGGGGCAGGCTGTGGCGCAGGGCGCGTCAAAACAATACAGGCAGCGCTCGGCTTCCAGCGCGGCCTGCGAAGGTGTCAGGCGCGGCGTAGCCCCGGCAAAGCGCTTGGCATACTCGTACGCAGGCAGGCGCCCAGGCTGAATATCGGGGGAAGAAACGGGGGGAGAAACAGTGGTCACGCGGGCTCCTGAAAATGCATAACTTTTAAAAAACTGACCGTTTGGTCAAGTAATAAAACACATACTAGCAATGCCCGTGCCACAGCGTCACTAGGTGTTTGCCCGGTGAATAAAGCGTGCTGAAAACGAACGGCCCAGGGGTGCCGTTCGCGTGGCAGGACGTCAGCGCAGCAATGGGCGCAGGCTGCACCAGGCACGCCATAGCCACCACAGGCGAGCGGCCATGTGCAGGGCGGCTTGCCTGCGCCGCATCAGTACAAAGGCCAGGAGCGCGCCAGTCACAGAAATGCAAGGGCCCCGCGCGCAGGCTGCCCCGACCGCACGGGCGGCCTCAAGGCGCCTGAGAAAGGGCGCCAGGGCGGTGGCCTCTGCCGCCAGCCTCGCACGCAGCTGCGCATTGCGCGCCAGCACATGGCGCTGCCGCTGGAGCGGGTCGCACTTATGCACCGCTGTCCCTGCCGCGCAAGTCGGCCTGATCGCGCTGCAGCTCTGCCGCACTGGCCGCGAACAGGCCCGCCCCGTTGAACAGGCGGCGCCTGGCCAGCAACAAGGCGACGCACCCCAGGCCCAGAAAGACCAGGGACGTCACCGCCACCAGTCCCAGGCGATAGCGGTCCCACAGCAGCACAAGGGCAAATCCGCACAAGGCCAGGACACCCAGGGACAAGAGCAAAAGGGCCAGGGCGCCCAACAGCAAGGCATCGAAGAGACGGCGCTTCTCCAACTCCAGCTCGGTGCCGAGCAAGTCCAGGCGCAGTTGGGCAATTTCCAGAATGCTGGCCAGGAGCGCGCGTAGCGAAGCCAGCAAGCCGCTGGAAGTGGGGCGTGGGCCCATGCGCTAGCCTAGCGCCGGGCCAGCAACAGCCCGAGCAGCAGTCCAACACCCACCGCAATACCAGTCGACTGCCACGGGTTGTCGTGCACAAAGGCATCTGTGGCCTGACCGGCGGCCCGCACCTTGGAGAGGGCGGAGTCCTGCAGACGCCCCAGATCGGTTTTGGCCTGGCGTATGCGCTCCTGCATGCGCTCGCGCAGCTCCTGGCCCTTTTCTTCGCCCTCGCCATAGCCCATGCGGAGCAACTCCTCAGAGTGGCTGATCACGGCCTTCAGGTTCTCCAGCAGGGCTTCCTTGTGTGCGTCCGATGCTGTGTTCATATCCGTCTCCGGTGATGGTTCAAGGCCTTCTTGTAGCGTTGGGGCGGAGTGCAGAGGCAGATATTTCGCAACTTCGCCATCGCGGGCTACGATGCGGTGGAGTGTGGTGCGGGGCAGGGTGGCTCCAGCGCCTGCCAAACGTTTGTCAAAGTTTTGACACATTCTGCGGCTACCGTACCAACCTTGTGCCACCCCTCCAATTACAAAACCATGCTGATCCGCAATATTTCCCTCGCCCTGGTCGCCCTGAGCCTGGCGGCGTGTGCCTCGGTACCCGGCGCGGGCGCTGAGCGCTATTCCTTCGGCCTGTGGGGCGACATGCCCTACAAAAAGGCAGGAGACGACCGCAAGCTGCCCGCCGTCTTGCAAAGCATCAACCAATCGGACATTGCCTTTTCCCTCTATGACGGCGACATCAAGGACGGCAGCTCCAAGTGCACCGACGACACCTACACCGACGCCCTTGCGATGTTTGCCAGCATGGCCAAACCCGTGGTCTATGTGCCCGGCGACAACGAATGGACCGACTGCCACCGCAGCAACAACGGCGGCTACGACGCACTGGAGCGTCTGTCGCATGTGCGCCGCGTCATGTTCCCCGCTACCCACAGCCTGGGGCAGACCACCATGCCTCTGCAACACCAGGGATCTCTCGGCGAAAAGTATGTGGAGAACACCCGCTTCAGCCGCGGCCCGGTGGTGTTTGCCGGCTTGAATGTGCCGGGCAGCAACAACAACGTGATCCTGAGCGCCAAGGAGTGCAGCAACAAAAGCGCGCGCACCGCCGCGCAATGTGACGCATCCAACGCCGAATACCTGGAGCGCGACGCTGCCAACATCGCCTGGCTGGCCCAGACCTTCCAGCAGGCCAAAGACCAGGGCGCTTTGGGCGTGGTGCTGGTGGTGCAGGCCGACCCCGGTTTTGACTGGCCCGAGACCGAAGACGAAGACGAGAGCCAGTTGCCCCAGTTCAGCGGCTATCGCAACTTTATGGCCCAGGTGGTCCAACAGACCGAAGCCTTCAAGGGCCAGGTGCTGTTTGTGCACGGGGATACCCACTTCTTCAAGGTCGACAAGCCGCTCTACAGCCCCACCAAGCTGCTGCCCAACCTGACACGTCTGCAGACTTTTGGCAGCCCCAGCCTGCATTGGGTCAAGGTGACTGTGGATACCAGCAGCCCGGCCCTGTTTCGCGTCGAACCGGTGATCGTGCGCCAGCCTTGAGGCTAGCCCGGGTCTGCCATCTGCGTTAGCCACTGGGCAAAGGGCTCCAGCGCTGCAGAGCCTGCCCCGGGTGTTTGTGGCCGCACCAGGTAATAGGCGCGCTGGCTGGCCAGGGCCAGCGGATGTGCAATCACCAGCTCGCCCCGTTGCAGCTCCGGCTCGATCAGCAGGCGCGGCACCAGTGCCAGGCCCAGGCCTTGCGCGGCGGCCGCCACCGTCATGGAGAACTGTTCGTAGCGCGGCCCGCTCAGGGCGCGTGGCGCCTCCACCCCGGCCTGCGCAAACCACTGGCCCCAAGCCTCGGGCCGGGTGCTTTGCTGCAGCAAGGGCATGCCAGCCAGGGTGGCCGCCTTGAGCGACTTGCGCGCACCCAGCAGGCGCGGCTGGCAGACCACCACCACCTCTTCGTCCAGCAGGTGCTGGCTGTGGGTGCCGGCCCAGCGTTGCAGCTGCCCGGGCGTGCCGGCGTAAATGGCCGCGTCCAGTGCGGTGTCGGCGAACAAAAACGGTCGGGTGCGGGTATCGATGTGCACGGTGATACCGGGATGGCGTTTGGCAAAGTCACACAGGCGCGGAATCAGCCACTGCGCCGCAAAGGTGGGCACGCTAGCCAGGTGCACGTCACCGCCGGGCACGCCTGCGGCCATGATGTCCAGCGTGTCCTGCTCCAGCGCACCCAGGCGCTGCGCCACGCGCGCCGCATAGTCGGCCCCCACGGCGGTGAGCTCCATGCCGTGGCGTGTGCGCTTGAACAGGGTCACGCCCAGGCTGGTCTCCAGTGCCAGAATCTGGCGTGACACCGCGCTTTGCGTGAGCGAGAGTTCCACCGCTGCGCGCGTCAGGCTGCGGTGGCGGGCGGCGGCGTCAAAGCACAGCAGGGTGTGGGAGGCGGGAATCTTGCGGCGCATGGACTACCCCTTGCCGTCGTCTTTGCCGCCCTGTTGGATGCGCTGCACATATTCTTGCAAATGCGTCTGCTCGCGTCGCGCATGCGCTAGCGCCTCGGGGGTGAGCGTGGCGATCAACAGGGCCTCGTCCCGCCCGGCCATGGCGAGCGGTTGGCCTAGTGCATCGACCACCGAACTCAAGCCGCCGTAGCGCAAGCTGCCCTCCGTACCGCAGTAATTGGCATAGGCCAGCACCATCTGGTTCTCGAACGCCCGCGCGGGCACCAGCGTCTGGGGCACGATGTCATAGCGGTCCATATTGGCGGTGGGCACCAGCACGCCATCGGCGCCACGCAGGGCCAGGCGCCGCGTGTTCTCGGGGAACTCTACGTCGTAGCAAATCAGCAGGCCCAACTGCCAGCCGTGCAGCGTGGCCAGTTGGCTGTTGCTGGCCTCTACCTGACCCGCGCTGAACTGCGCCCGGTCCAGCGCGCCATACAGATGGGTCTTGCGGTAATGCAGCACGGCAGCTCCCTCGGCGCAGGTCCACTGCGCGGCGTTGAACACCTGGCCGTCTGCACCGCGCTCAGGGTAGCCCCAGACGATGGCGATACTGTGTTCGCGTGCGATGCGTGCCACCGCCAGTGCGTAAGCCCCGTTACGGGGCTGCGCCAGGGTGGCCACAGCCGCGGCGCCGATGCTGTACCCGGTCAGAAACATCTCCGGCGTGAGCAGCACCTGCGCCCCGGCGGCATGCGCCCGGGCTGCCGCATCTTGCAGGCGCTGCAGGTTGGCATCTATCTGCAAGGGCAGCGACGTGCATTGCCAGACGGCCAGGGTGAGCGGCGTGCGTGGGTTTGTGTCTTGGGCCATGGGTGTCACTCCGGCAAAGCCATGGGCCCCAGCGTGGCGTACACATCACCAGGTCCGGGGTTGTCTCTGGGCGTGGCCCCGCCGAAGTGGTGCAGGATGCCCCACACCGCGTTGAGCGAGGTTTGTACCGCGCCCTCCACCCAGGCCGGCGTCCAGGACACGTCGTCACCGGCAATGAACAGCCCCTTTTGCTGGGCCGGAAATGCGTCCTGCATGAAGTGGCCGTACATGCGGTGGTTGTAGCGGTAGTGCCCGGGCAGCGCGCCCTTGAAGGCGCCCAGGAAGTGCGGGTCGGACTCCCAGGACACGCACACCGGGTCACCGATGATGTGGCTGGCAATGTCCACGCCGGGGTAGATGTTGGCCAGCGCGTCCAGCGCCAGCTTGACGCGCTTTTCCACCGGCTGCGGCAGCATTTTCAAGGCATCGCCCATCCAGGCATACGACAGGCAAATCACCCCGGGCTGACCGGGGCCGTTGTCAAACAAGTAGGTGCCGCGCGTGAGCCGGTCGGTCAGCGTCATGCTCATCACGTGGCGGCCGGTGGCGGGGTCGGTGTCCTTCCAGAACGGACGGTCGACCATGACAAAAGTCTTGCTGGACTGCATGTAGCGCGTGCGGTCCAGCGCCATCCACATCTTTTGTGAGAAGAGCGATTCCTCGCAGGCAATCTGCGTGGTCAGCAGCCAGCTCTGGCAGGTGGTGAGCACGGCGCCATAGCGGCGCGTGTTGCCCCACGTGTCGGTGACTTCAAGCTGCCCGTCTGTTGCGCGCGCAATGGCCGTCACCCCCGCGCATGTCGCGCCGCTATGCAGGCCCTCCAGCGTGGTGCCTGCGGGCCAGTGCACACAGCTTGGCGCATGGCGCCACAGGCCGCAGGGTACCTGGTCGGCGCCGCCCACAATCAGGCGCTGCTCGTCATCGCAGCGTGTCACCACCACGCGCAGGATTTCCAGCATGGAGTTGGGAAAGTCCGAGTCCCAGCCGCCGGTGCCAAAACCCACCTGGCCAAACACCTCGCGGTGGCGGAACGAGAGCTTGGAAAAAGCCTTAGAGCTGGCCACGAAATCGTAAAAGGTGCGGTCATCCCACAAGGGGATCAGCGTGTTCCACAGCCGCTTGAGACTCACTGCATCGCGCGTGCGGATGGCGTCCTGCAGTTCATGGAAACGCGCATCGGCTTGCAGCGCCTCTGCCCACGCGTCGGCCACTTCGCCAAACAGCGGTGGCAAGTCCGCCAGGGTGTGGGCGTAGTGGCTCACACCCTCCAGGTCGACCACGGTGCTGCCCGCCGCGGGCGTCAGGGGGTTGGGGAAAGGGCGCGTCTCCAAGCCCAGCAAATGCACGTAATGAAAGAAGGCCGTACCCGACACCGGAAAGCGCATGCCGCCCAGCTCGGCCACCACATGGCGCGTGCCCTCAAAGCGCTGCGAGCGCAGCCGCCCGCCCATGCGCGAAGCTTCATATAGCACCGGCTTGAAGCCCAGCTTCATCAGCTCATAGGCCGCCACCATCCCGGCCATGCCCGCACCCACCACCGCCACCTCGGCGCCGTGGTGCTGCGCGGGCAAAGTCCCAAGCCCTGCGGGGTGCGCAATCCAGTCGTCAAAGGCAAACGGAAAGTCCGGGCCGAACTGGGTGACCGGCGCTGCAAAATCGGTGGGAATAAGGGGTGCAGTAGGTGCCATAAGTGAGCCAGATTGTGCGCCTTTCAGGTATGCGTTGCCAGAATACCAGCATGCAAAAGCATTGCTTGTACGGGGGGTCTGCGGGCGCTACCATGGTGTGGACAAACCTACCCGGAGACCCGCATGGCCCACGCCGCTTTCAATTGGCAAGACCCCTTTTTGCTCGACGCCCAGCTCAGCGATGACGAGCGCATGGTGCGCGACGCGGCCGCCGCGTATTGCCAGGACAAACTGCAGCCCCGCGTGACGCAGGCCTTTCGCGAGGGCACGACCGATGTGGCCATCTTCCGCGAGATGGGCGAACTCGGCCTGCTCGGCCCCACCATCCCCGAGGCCTATGGCGGCCCGGCCCTGAACTACGTGGCCTACGGCCTGATCGCGCGCGAAGTGGAGCGCGTGGACAGCGGCTACCGCTCCATGATGAGCGTGCAAAGCTCGTTGGTGATGGTGCCGATCTTTGAATTCGGCACCGAGGCGCAACGCCAAAAATACCTGCCCAAGCTGGCCACCGGAGAATGGATTGGCTGCTTTGGCCTGACCGAACCCGACCACGGCTCCGACCCCGGCTCCATGGCGGCGCGCGCCCACAAGGTGGCCGGTGGCTACAAGCTCTCGGGCTCCAAGATGTGGATCTCCAACTCCCCCATTGCCGACGTGTTTGTGGTCTGGGCCAAGGAGGTATTGGAAGGCGGCCAGGTCGGCCCCATACGCGGCTTTGTGCTGGAGAAAGGCATGGCCGGTTTGAGCGCCCCGACTATTCATGGCAAGGTGGGTTTGCGCGCCAGCATCACTGGCGAGATTGTGATGGACGGCGTGTTCTGCCCCGAAGAAAACGCCTTCCCTGAAGTGCAGGGCTTGAAGGGCCCCTTCACCTGCCTGAACAGCGCGCGCTACGGCATTGCCTGGGGCGCCTTGGGTGCTGCCGAAGACTGCTGGCTGCGTGCGCGACAGTACACCATGGACCGCAAGCAATTTGGCCGACCACTAGCGGCCAACCAGCTGATCCAGAAGAAGCTGGCCGACATGCAGACCGAGATTGCGCTGGGCCTGCAGGGCTGTTTGCGGCTGGGGCGCATGAAGGACGAGGGCATTGCGTCAGTGGAGATCACCTCCATCCTCAAGCGCAACAGCTGTGGCAAGTCGCTGGACATTGCCCGCTTGGCGCGCGACATGATGGGCGGCAATGGCATCTCTGACGAGTTTGGCGTGGCGCGGCATTTGGTGAACCTGGAGGTGGTGAACACCTATGAGGGCACGCACGACATCCATGCGTTGATCTTGGGGCGGGCGCAGACGGGGATTGCGGCGTTTTAGGTTATGGCTCACGAAACCCAAGGCGCCCTCTCCCACATCAAAGTGCTGGACCTCTCGCGCGTACTCGCCGGTCCGTGGTGCACCCAGATGCTGGCCGACCTGGGCGCCGACGTCATCAAGGTCGAGCGGCCCGTGGTGGGGGATGACACACGCCACTGGGGCCCGCCCTTTTTGCAGGATGCAGAGGGCAACGCCACCCAGGAGGCCAGCTACTACGCCGCTTGCAACCGCAACAAGCGCTCCATCACCGTCGACATAGCCCAAGCCCAAGGCCAGGCGTTGATACGCACCCTGGCGCTGCAAAGCGACATCCTGGTGGAGAACTTCAAGGTGGGCGGGCTGGTGCATTACGGGCTGGATTTTGAGAGCCTGAAAAAACTCAACCCACGCCTGATCTACTGCTCCATCACCGGCTTTGGCCAGAATGGCCCGTATGCCGAGCGCGCCGGTTACGACCTGATGGTGCAGGCCATGAGCGGACTCATGAGCATCACCGGCCAGGCCGAGGCGCCACCCATGCGCGTGGGCGTGGCGGTGGTGGATGTGTTCACCGGCGTCTATGCCAACAGCGCCATCCTGGCAGCACTCGAAGTGCGGCACCGCACGGGCCTCGGTCAACACATCGACATGGCGCTGCTGGACGTGGGCATGGCCGTGCTGGCGAACCAGGCGGCAGGCTTTTTGAATACCGGCCAGGTGCCGCTGCGCCAGGGCAACAGCCACCCGAGTCTGGTGCCCTACCAGGACTTTGAAACCGCAGATGGCGCCATGCTGCTGGCCATTGGCAACGACGGCCAGTTCGCGCGTTTTTGCGGGGTAGCCGGCCATGCCGAATGGGCCGAAGATGCGCGCTTTGCCAGCAACACCGCGCGCGTAGGCCACCGGCGGGCGCTGGTGGACCTGATGCAGGCCGTTACCCGCACCCGCAGCACCGCCGCCTGGATTGCCGCGCTCGAAGACAAGGCCGTGCCCTGCGGCCCCATCAACACCATGGACCAGGCCTTTGCCGATGCACAGGTGCAGCACCGGGGGCTGAAGGTGGTGCAGAGCGCTTCATCCGCAGCGCAGGCACGGACAGGCGTGGCTGCCATCGCCAGCGTGGCCAGCCCTCTGCGCCTGGGCAGCCACCCACCGGTGCTGCGCAATGCGCCACCGACGCTGGGCGAGCACACGCTGGAAGTGCTCGAAGGGCTGGGACTGGACGGCGCGCAGATTGCTGCCCTGCAGACCCGCAAGGTGATTTAGCCGATTGCATTGCGGCAGTGAACCCGCTAAGGGGCCCCCAGCCCTGACAATCAACCATGCCCGCAACCCTCCCACTCAAACACTTTCTTCTTGCCCTGGCCGTGGTGGCCGTGTGGGGCAGCAACTTTGTTGTCATCAAGCTCGCGCTGGGCCATTTGCCGCCGTTGCTGTTTGCCGCCCTGCGTTTCTCATTGGCCTTGTTCCCGGCGCTCTTCTTCCTGCCCCGGCCCAAAGTGGGCTGGCGCAATGTGGCGCTGTATGGCGTGTTGATTGGCGTCGGACAATTCGGGCTCTTGTACCTGGCCATCAACGGCCATATCTCGCCCGGCATTGCTTCGCTGGTGGTGCAGACCCAGGTGTTTTTCACCATCGGCCTGTCCATGCGCATGAGCGGTGAGCGGGTGCAGGGTTTTCAGTGGCTGGCGCTGTTGCTGGCCACGGCCGGCATTGCCACCATCGGCCTGCATACCGATGGCAGCACGACTTTTTGGGGCCTGGCGCTGGTGCTGGGTGCGGCACTCAGCTGGGCGGGCGGCAACATCGCAGCCAAAGAGGGCAAGCCGGACAACATGTTGGCCTATGTGGTGTGGTCCAGTGCCTATGCGGTGCCGCCTCTGTTTTTGTTTTCGTATCTGCTCGAGGGCGGGGAAGCCATTGCCACCGGCCTGCGCAACGCCGACGCCATGACCTGGGCCGCTGTGGCTTGGCAGTCGTGGGGCAACACGCTGTTTGGCTATGCCGCCTGGGGCTGGCTGCTGGCCCGCCACCCTGCGGCCACCATCACGCCCATGGCCCTGCTGGTGCCGGTATTCGGCATGGGTGCCTCGGCCTGGTGGCTGGGCGAACCCCTGCCCGCCTGGAAGCTGGTGGCCGCGGCCCTGGTGATGGGCGGGCTGGCGGTGAACCTGCTGTGGCCCACATTGCGCAAGCAGTTCGCCCGCGCATAGGCAGGGGGCTGAAATGCCCCGCTTTTCCCCCTTTATTTTTGCCTTGCTGCAATAACCGGCTGGCCATACTGCAACGCAAGCTTCACTTCCGGGAATGCGCCATGCAGATGGGCCCCTCTAACCTTTTGACCTTGCTGCCTGGCAACACGCCGCAGGCCGCGGGGCAAGCCAAAGACCATGACGCAGACAGTGCGCGTGCCGCTGCCCAGCGCGGTGGCACGGCGGCCCAACATGCCGGTAATACCCCCGTACTGGGAGTGGCCGCCGAGTCGGTGACAGCCGGCGTGGTTTTGCATTTGCAATCGGAGGACGCTGCAGCGGGTGCGGCCCTCACCAAAAACCTGGTCTATGCCAACACCCGCAAGAGCGCGATTAGCCAGCCAGCTGACCCGCAAGGCGTACTGCTGGCCCCACCGGCCTCTCCTGCGGAGGTCAAATCGCAGGCCTTTGTGCACCACGCTGTGAACGCCATGCGGGCCTATGCAGATGAGCAGGAGCGTTTGACAAGTGCAGACAACCCCATTGGCGCAGTGCAAAGGCTCGCGGCCCGCTTCAAGCTCTTCGCCTGAAACCGGGACGCTGCGCTGGGGTACTCAAGCGCCCAGCGTTTCCCAGCGTTCCAGCGCGCCCATCAGTGCCTCGTCAATCTGCGCACTGCGGCTGGTCAGCGCCAGCGCCTGGGCGTTGTCCCTGGCAAACAGGCTGCCATCGGCCAAGGCCTCGGTGATGCCTTTTTGTTCGGCCTCCAGCGCCGCGATGGCCTCGGGCAGGCTGTCGAGTTCGCGCTGCTCCTTGAAGCTGAGTTTTCGGGTTTTGACTGCCGGTGCAGCCGTTGGCGCCGCGGCGATGGGTGTGGCCGTCACGGCGGCTGCCGGCTTGGCCGCCTGGTCACGCCCGTAGTTGAAGGGTGACGCTCCCTTTTGTCCCTTGGCCTGCGCGATCTCGCTGGCGCGCTTGCTTTGCTGCAGCCAGTCGGTTACGCCGCCCTCGTATTCGCGCCAGCGCGCATCGCCTTCATAGGCAATGGTGCTGGTAACCACGTTGTCCAGGAAGGTACGGTCGTGGCTGACCAGGAACACCGTGCCGTCGTAGTTTTGCAGCAGGTCTTCCAGCAGCTCCAGCGTGTCGATGTCCAGGTCGTTGGTGGGCTCGTCGAGCACCAGCACATTGGCCGGGCGGGCGAACAGGCGTGCCAATAACAAGCGGTTGCGCTCGCCGCCGCTGAGGGACTTCACCGGTGAGTTGGCGCGTGCCGGTGAGAATAGAAAATCGCCCAGATAGCTCTTGACGTGCTGTTTGCGGTTGCCGATTTCGATCCACTCCGAGCCCGGGCTGATGAAGTCCTCCAGCGTGGCTTCCATGTCCAGCGCATTGCGCATCTGGTCGAAGTAGGCCACCTCGATGTTGGCGCCCTGGCGCACTGTGCCCCAGGGGCTGTGGCCGGGTTCGGGCTTGGGTGCGTTGGCAGGTGCCGGATCGGCCTTGAGCTCGCCCAAAATCAGTTTCAAAAGCGTGGTCTTGCCTGCACCATTGGGGCCCAGCAGGCCGATCTTGTCGCCGCGCAAAATGGTGGCCGAAAAATCGCGCACGATCTTGCGGTCACCAAAGCTTTTGCTCACATGCGTCATCTCGGCCACCAGCTTGCCACTGGCCGCACCACTGGAGATGTCCATGTTGACACTGCCCACCACCTCGCGCCGTGCTTCGCGCTGCGCGCGCAGATTGTCCAGGCGCACGATGCGCGCGGTGGCGCGGGTGCGCCGTGCTTCCACGCCCTTGCGGATCCACACTTCTTCTTGCGCCAGCAGCTTGTCGGCACGCGCGTTGATGACGGCCTCCTGCGCCAGCTGTTCTTCTTTTTGCAGCAGGTAGGCGGCGAAGTTGCCAGGGTAAGAAAGCAGCTTGCCGCGGTCCAGTTCGACGATGCGGGTGGCCACGTTGTCCAGAAACGAACGGTCGTGGGTGATGGTGATGATGCTTCCCTTGAAGTCCACCAGCAAACCCTCCAGCCACTCGATGGAGTCCAGGTCCAGGTGGTTGGTGGGCTCGTCGAGCAGCAGCACATCGGGTTGGGCCACCAGGGCCTGGGCCAGTGCCACGCGTTTCTTGGTGCCGCCGGACAGGGTGCTGACGATGGCCTCGGGGTTGAGGTGCAGGCGCTGCAGCGTTTCGTTCACGCGCTGCTCCCAGTTCCAGCCGTCCAGCGATTCGATCTCGCCCTGCATGGCGTCCAGGTCGCCGTGGCCCTGGCAGTATTCCTCGATCAGGGCTATGACGCGGGCCAGACCTGCGCGCACGGCCTCGAACACGGTGGCGTCGGCATCGAGTTGCGGCTCCTGCGCCACGAAGGAAATGCGGGTGCCGCTTTGCACCTGCAGCGTGCCATCATCGGGTTTGTCCATGCCACCCAGGATTTTGAGCATGCTGGATTTGCCCGCGCCGTTGCGCCCGATCAGGCCCACGCGCTCCGCGGTTTCGAGGGAGAAGTCAGCGTGGTCGAGTAGGGGAACATGCCCAAAAGCCAGCTGGGCGTCGAGAAGAGTGATCAGTGCCATAGGGTGGGATTATCCCCGTTCATAATCCCTGCACCCGGGCACTGGTTCCCGGGCAGATTTTCAGGAGTGCAGGCATGGCAATCACGGCGCGACGGGTAATGGGTTCTTTGATGGGTTTTTTGGTGGTGGCAGCCGTGTTGTTCACGCTCTACACCGTGGTGGTGCTGAAGTGGAGCTATTCAGCAGGCGAGCGCGCGGGCTACATGCAAAAGCTGTCAAGCAAGGGTTTCTTGTGCAAAACCTGGGAGGGTGAACTGCAGCTGGTGGCCATACCCGGCAGCACGCCCGAGAAGTTCCTGTTTTCCGTGCGTGATGACGCGGTGGCCCAGCGCATCAATGCCACCATGGGCAAACGTGTAGCACTCACCTACGAGCAACACATCGGCGTGCCCAGCACCTGCTTTGGCGAAACCGAATACTTTGTGACCGATGTGAAGGAAGTGCCAAATCAATAGGCGTGTCAGCAGGTGGTTCAGTAGCGGTACAGCAAGCCCAGGGACGCACTGGGCAGCAGCGACATGCCGCTCAGCGAGTCACGGATTTTCTGGTTTTGCGCATCCACGTCAGCTTGGGTAATGCCTTGTTTGCCCACCAGCGAGGTGGTGGTGTCGACGCTGAAGTTGCCGATCATCACACCCAGGTCCGCATAAAAGCCCAGTCCCCTGGCATCGTTTTTCTGGTGGCCATAGCCAATACCCAGATAGGCCGCGGTGTCCGGGAATTTGATCCGCACGTTGTAGGTTTCACCCGCCATGTTGACGGTGTTGCCATTGATGGTGGATGTGCCCGTGCCCACGCTGTTGAGGTCGGCACGGATGTCGTTGAAGCTCAGGCCGCCCACCAGGCGGAAGGCGCTGCTTGTGGGAAACCAGTCGGCATAGGCGCTCAGGCGGTTGGCTTTGAATGTGCCAATTACATTCACGCCTTCCTGGTTGCCGTCCATGTTGACCGACAGGCCACCGGCAAACTCGCCACGCAAGCCGATGCTGCTGCTGATGGGATACGCATAGCCCAAGGTGAGCAGGCCGGGCATCCCCACACCCACATAGCTGTCTTGGGCGTGGGCACTGGTACCAAAAGTGGCCAAGGTGGCCAACGTGGCCCAAACTGCAAGCTGCTTCTTCATGGTCGGGATCCCCTGGTCTGGTGAGCGCAGGCCGGGGCCTGCACCACAGCAAATAGTGTCACACAAACCCCACTTTACCCAACCAGGAAAAGTGTAAAAAGCAGTTTCTCCCGGCTTTAACCGTGCCCGTCTCAGTCGGTTGCGTGGATGGCTTCGCCCAGGGCGTTGATCAGGCTGTCAATCTCGGACTTCTCGGTGATGAAGGGGGGCGCCAGCTGGATGGTGTCGCCGCCGTAGCGCACATAAAAACCTTTTTCCAGGCACTTTTCGGCGATCTGGAAGGGGCGCTTGGCGGGCTCGCCGGGCACCGCCGCAATGGTGAAGCCCGCAGCCAGGCCGCAGTTGCGGATGTCGGTCACATGCTTGGCACCCTTGAGGCTGTGCACGGCGTTCTCGAAGTAGGGCGCGAGCGCTGCGGCACGCTCCACCATGTTCTCTTTCACCAGCACGTCGAGTGCGGCAATGCCGGCGGCGCAGGCCACCGGGTGGGCCGAGTAGGTGTAGCCGTGGGCAAATTCCAGCAGGTAGTCCGGGCCACCGGCGGCCATGAAGGTGTCGTAAATCTCTTTGTTGGCCACCACCACACCCAGCGGCTGCGAGCCGTTGGTGATCTGCTTGGCGGCGTTCAGGATGTCGGGCGTCACGCCAAAGGCCGCAGCACCCGTGTAGGCACCCATGCGGCCAAAGCCGGTGATGACTTCGTCAAAAATCAGGAGGATGTTGTGGGCCGTGCAGATCTCACGCAGGCGCTTCAGGTAGCCCACCGGTGGCACCACCACGCCGCCAGAGCCGGACATGGGCTCCACGATGACGGCAGCAATGTTGCTGGCGTCGTGCAGGGTGATCAGACGCAGCAGTTCATCGGCCAGTTCGGCGCCGTTGGGTGGCAGGCCGCGGGAGAACAGGTTGCTGGCCAGCTGGGTGTGGGGCAGGTGGTCGGCCTCAATGCCCTGGCCAAACATCTTGCGGTTGGCGCCAATGCCCCCCACCGAGATGCCGCCAAAGTTCACGCCGTGGTAGCCCTTTTCGCGGCCAATCAGGCGCGTCTTGGTGCCCTGGCCCTTGGCGCGCCAGTAGGCGCGTGCCATCTTCAGGGAGGTGTCGGCCGACTCGGAGCCGGAGCCGGTGAAGAACACATGGTCCAGGCCCTGGGGCATGAGCTCGGTGATCTTGTTGGCCAGCTCGAACGAGAGCGGGTGGCCGTATTGAAAGGCGGGCGAGTAGTCCATGGTGGCCGCCTGGCGGCCGATGGCTTCGGCGATTTCGGGGCGGCAGTGGCCCAGGCCACAGGTCCACAGGCCGGACAGGCCGTCAAAAATCTTGCGGCCATGGGCATCGGTGTAATAGGCGCCCTTGGCGCTGACCATCATGTGCGGATTGGCCTTGAAGTTGCGGTTGCCGGTGTAGGGCATCCAGTGTGCTTCCAGGAAGCCCGGGCCCGCCGGGTAGGGCGTGGTGCTGATGACCGGATCGATGACGCCGGTGGCTGGGCTGTTGTCGTTGAGTTTCATGGCGGGCTCCTGTGAAGGCGTGTGCGGATGGGCAAGATTCTGCGCCGCATCCATACTTCGATATAGTGAGAGTTATCACTATTCAGTTGGCAGTTTATGAAACCAAAGAGCCGGGCCGCCCTGGGCGCCATCAGCGACATGGATTTGCGCCTGCTGAGGGTGTTCCGCACGGTCGTGGACTGCGGCGGCATGGCGGCGGCCGAGCTGGAGCTCAACATTGGCACCTCCACCGTGAGCCGCCACATCAAGGACCTGGAAACCCGTCTGGGCCTCTCGCTGTGCCGACGCGGCCGGGCGGGTTTTGCGCTGACGCCGGAGGGCGAGCAGATCTATGCCCAGTCGGCACAACTCTTGTCAGCGACGGAAGCCTTTCGCAGCGGTGTGGACGAGATTCACCAGCGCATGGGCGGGCAGCTGCAAATAGCCGTGTTTGACAAAACCGCCAGCAACCCGGACTGCCGCATCGCCCAGGCCATTGCCCTGTTCAGCGAGCAGGCCCCGGGTGTCAGCCTGAACCTGCATGTGTCCACCCTCAACGGCATTGAGCGCGGCGTGCTGGACGGGCAGTTTCAGATTGGGGTGATTCCCGGCCACCGCAGCTCGGACACGCTGGCGTACACGCGGCTGTTTGACGAGTCCATGTTGCTGTACTGTGGCGCGGGCCATTCCTTGTTCCATGGCGATGCGCCCGGCCTGGACTGGGACAGCCTGCGCCAGCACGCGTTTGCGGGTCTGGGCTACCACTCGCCGAACATGGAAATCAGCCAGGCCCAGCGCATGACGCGCAGTGCCACCGGGTTTGACCAGGAGTCGATTGCCACGCTGATTTTGTCGGGCAAGTTTCTGGGCTTTTTGCCGATTCACTATGCACAAAGTTTTGTGGCGGCAGGGCTGATGCGCGCCGTCAAACCGAAGCTGTTTCACTACGCCTGCGACTTCTTTGGCATTGTGCGCAGGTCGCCGCAGCCTTCGCGGGCGACGCGGGCGTTTCAGGCGTGTCTGGAGCAGGCGCACGCACAGCTTGAAGCGGCCACACCCGGCGCGGCCTGAGCGGCTTCAGAGGCTTCAGTAGCCGTAGAAACCAAAACGCATGTCCGGCTTGTTGCCGCTGATCAATTCGGCTATCGCCTTGCCCGAACCCGCCCCATGGGTCCAGCCCAGCGTGCCGTGCCCTGCGTTCACCCACAGCTTGGCGATGGGGCTTTTGCCAATGTAGGGAATGTTGGTGGGCGTGGCCGGGCGCAGGCCGGTCCAGAACTGCGGGTTGCCGCCTTCGGTTTCCAGCCGCGTGTCGCAAACGCCGGGGAACACGGTTTCCACCCGGCGCGCCAGCATATGGCAGCGCGCGCGTGACAGGGCGCTGTCCAGCCCGGTGTCGTAGCCGCCCACTTCAATGGTGCCGGCAATGCGCAGCGTGTCACCCAGGCGGCTCATGGCGCATTTCACCGAGTCGTCGATAAAGCTGACCTCAGGTGCCAGCTCGGGCTTGAGGATTTTGAAGGTGGCGCTGTAACCCTTGCCGGGGTAAATCGGCAAGTTCACACCTACGGTGCGCAACAG
>CANCCF010000056.1 GCA_947374485.1 Comamonadaceae bacterium
CAGATTGCGGCACTGACTGCGGCTGACCTGGCGGCACTCGGTGTCACGGGCGTCACCCCGGACAACCTGCCCGCCGTGCTGAACGCCATTGGCCTCACCGCACCGGACACCGCCATTGACACGCTGCCCGAACTGCAGGCTATCGTGACCGCGGCTGCCACCAGTGCCGCCAATGCACTCAACATCATCCGTGATGCAGCAGACGCTAACAACGCCACCCCCACCACGCCGGCCATCAGCGTTTATGTGGCAGCGGGTGTGAGCGGCGTGACCGCTACCGACTTGCCTTCCATCAGCAGCGCGTTGGATAGCCTTGCAGTCACCGGCGCACAGGCCGACACCACGGCCGAAGTGCAGGGTATTGTCAATGCCTACAACGCCATCCTGGCCAGTGCCGACGGTGTGGCCGACAACACCACTACGCCACTCACGAGCACGCAATACACCCTGGTCGGAGTGACCGGACTAAGTGGCGTATCGGCTCCCGGCAACACCTTGCATCTGCTCGATAGCGTGGTGGACGCAGCGCCCATGGCAGCTGTGGATACGGTGATGGAGCTGCAGGCCATGGCCGACGCAGCGGGCCATGTCATCAGTGGCGCAGCCGGTGGCACTGCGCCAAGCTTGGGCGACCTCACAGCGCTGGGTATTTCCGGCGTCACTTCTGCCAACCTGGCTGCTGTGCAAGCCAGCATAGCCGCAACCGCGGATGACGGCACGGCTGTGGACACCAAGGCGGAGTTGCAGTCCTTGGTGACGGCGACCGCCAACGCGCATCCCACACTGAGTACCGCGCTGGCTGGCGTGAACAACCTGGAGGTGACTTCCAACCTGGTGTTGAACTCGGACCAATCGGTGACGGTTGGCACCGGCTTCATCCACATTACCGATATGGGCGGCCCGGGCTACATGGGTGATGTCACCACCAACACACAAACCATCAACGTGGCCACAGCCGTTGCCAGCGGCCTGCTGACCATCACCGGCAGTGGCGCCAACACGCACATCATCATCAACCCGACATGGGACCTGGACCTTGCGTCCAACTACCAGCTCAGCATTGATGACGGTGCGTTCCTGAGCGCCAATGGCACACAGCCCGCCACGCATTTCGCTCCGGTCAACTTCAGCACGGTGACGCCTGGCAACCACACCGCGGGTGGCGCTGTGTCTTCTGATGCGGCTGCCTCGCAGGCCATGGTGGATGCGACTGGTGCGCTGGTCGCGGGCAAGAATTGGCTCAACATTGAGGGCATTGGCAACAACACCGGCCCTATCACCCAGTTGGGCGACTTGTCCTCGGGGGCCTATGCGTTGGTAATGAAGAACTACGCCACCATGCGGGGCGGCAATGACCCGATATTGGGCGGCGACACCAGTGACGGCATCGCTACGCACGACGCCAATGTAGGGGTGACGAACTTTGGCAACAACGATATCGTCTACTTCGATGCCCAGCTCAACGACTCAACCAAGCAGTTCTTTGATGCCCGGTTTACCGGAATCACCGATGGCGGAGGCCTGACCAATGGTCTGCCAGGTCAGAACACCCTGGTCATGGGGCTGGTTGCCAGCCCGCAGCAACAGGGCAGCACGGCCATGATCGCGCTGGGCCTGGAGGGCAACGGTGCCAACACCATCTACGCGTCCATCGTTTCGCTGCCGGAGGGCACAGTGGGATGGGCCAATGTGTGGCATACCCAGTCTGCGCCGGTGATCATGGGCTAAGTCTGTAGCGACCAACAAAAAACCCCGCCAGGCCCGTTTCGGGGACTGGCGGGGTTTTTTTATTTGCGTGGGGCAGTGGTGTTCAGGCCGGGTCGCCCTTGAGCTCCTTGAGCAGTTCTTCCAGGCCGGGGTTGAGGTCGTTGAATTTGCGTTCCCGCTGCTTGTTGGAGAACTTGTGCCAGTGCGGCAACTGCAATATTTCGAGCTTGCCGTAGGAGATGGTGAGCCAGCCCGCAGCGGCGAGCTTCTGCACATATTCCGAAAATATGGTGCGTGAGACGCCGCACAGATCGGCCAGCACCTTTTGCTTGACCGGAATCTCCACGCCCTGGCCAAAGCCGATGGTGGGGGGGCGGTCCGAGTGGTAGAACAGCGCCTCGGCAAACTGCGACAGGCCCATCACCACGCGCAGACAGGGGTTGCCGAACTTCATGAGCATCAGCATTTCCGAGGTTTTTTGCACGCGCCAGGCCATCAAACGGGTCAGGTACAGCGCAAAGGTGGGCTGGGTTTCCATCAGCTCCAGCACGATGTCACCTGAAATGCTCATGACGTCGGTGGGTGCCAGGCAGACAAAGTCCGCATAGCTGGACTTGCGGTTGATGATGGACTGCTCCCCAAACCAGGAACCTTCGCCATAGATGCTGATGGGCATGAGCAGGCCGCGCGGTGATTCAGTAGAGGCCGCCACCAGGCCCGTGATGATGAAGCGCCAGGCGTCGATCTTGGAGCCCTTGGACCAAATGACCTGACCCTCGTCAAAAGATGAGACCTTGACAAAGGCGGCCATCTGCAACGCCTTTTCCTGGGATATGCCAACGTTCTTGAGCTGTTGGTACTTGAAGTTGCCGTACATAGTAGGTGTTGTATACATAAAGACTCCCGGATGTCCAAATGCCTCGCCGTGCGATTTCACGCAAACCATTGATGGACCGCCGCTAGCCGTGTTCTTGTTGTGAGGCAGTCTTTATTTTGTGTTCATCAGTGTACATTTTTTAAACGCACTGATGAATACCTTTAAGGGCTGGGTGTCAAAAGCGTTGGGCGGTTGTGGCGGCCCTGCGCCAGCCCACGCTTACAGGCTGGCGATGACTCCGCCGCCCAGGCACACTTCGCCGTCGTACAGCACGGCAGACTGGCCGGGGGTCACGGCCCACTGTGCCTGCGGGAAGTGCAATGCAAAGCCCTCGGCATCCAGACCATGAAACTGGCATGGCGCATCGCTTTGCCGGTAGCGGGTCTTGGCCGACAGCAGACCTTCAGCGGGGCGTAAGCCTGCAGCCCAGCTCACATCTTGTGCCCTGAGTTGGGTGGACTGGAGCCAGGCGTGGTCATGGCCTTGCACCACCCACAGTGTGTTGTGCTCCATGTCCTTGCGTGCCACAAACCAGGGCGCATGCGCGCCGCCACCGCGCTGGGCACCCTTGGCCTTGAGCCCGCCAATACCCAGGCCCTGGCGCTGGCCCAGGGTGTAGAAGGACAGACCCACGTGCTCACCAATCGTGTGGCCCTTGGGGTTCTTGATCGGTCCCGGCTCCTTGGAGATATAGCGGTTCAAAAAATCGCGGAAAGGGCGCTCGCCAATAAAGCAGATGCCGGTGGAGTCTTTCTTTTTGGCATTGGGCAGTTGCATCTCGGCGGCAATGCGGCGCACCTCGGTCTTGTGCAATTCGCCCACCGGGAACAGGGTCTTGGACAGTTGGGCCTGGTTCAGGCGGTGCAAAAAATAGCTCTGGTCTTTGGAAGGGTCCAGGCCCTTGAGTAGTTCATGCAGCCCGGTGGCCGGGTTCTGGCGCACCCGCGCATAGTGGCCTGTGGCGATTTTGTCGGCGCCCAAGCGCATGGCATGTTCCAAAAAGGCCTTGAACTTGATCTCGGCGTTGCACAGGATGTCGGGGTTGGGCGTGCGCCCGGCTTGGTATTCACGCAGGAACTCGGCAAACACCCGGTCTTTGTAGTCGGCAGCAAAGTTGACGTGCTCGATTTCAATGCCTATGACGTCCGCGACGGCGGCCGCGTCTACAAAGTCGATGTTCGAGGAGCAGTATTCGCTGTCGTCATCGTCTTCCCAGTTCTTCATGAAGATGCCGATGACCTCGTGGCCTTGCTGCTTGAGCAGGTGCGCGGTGACCGCGGAGTCCACTCCGCCACTCAATCCGACGACGATACGTTGTTTGGCCATGGGCGAATTTTAGGTGTTCGATGGTGCCAGCCCGTTGCGACGGGTATTCGCAGCCATGGAGCCAAGTCCGGCGAAAACGGGCCGGGAACCTGCGCATTATCAGTTAAGCTTGCACGCGCAGTGGCTCTGCCAGAGCTGGCCGAACCGGAGTTGCTGCACGGACTGTTTCCAATAATATTGTAGAGGAGCCGCTTCATGCAGACAGGCGTAGCAACCGGGGCAGCATCGGGTCACACCGCTGCCTCCGCGAACACCCCAACAGCGCAACGCATTGGCGTGCCGCGCGAAATCTTCCCCGGTGAAAAACGTGTGGCGACCGTGCTCGAGGTGGTGGAGAAGCTGATCAAGCTGGGCTTTTCCGTTGCCGTGGAAACCGGTGCCGGTGACGCAGCGGACCTGAGCGACGACGCCTACCGTGCGGCCGGCGCCAGTGTGGTTGCAAGCGCTGCTGATCTCTGGGCCAGCTCCGACATCGTGTTTAAGGTGCGCCCGCCTACAGCGGATGAAGTGGCGTCCATGCAAGAAGGGCAGACGCTGATTGGATTCATCTGGCCGGCGCAAAACCCCGATTTGATGCAGCAGCTCACCGCCAAGAAGGTGACCGTGCTGGCCATCGACGCGCTGCCGCGCACCCTGAGCCGCGCGCAGAAGATGGACGCCCTGACCTCGCAAGCCGGTGTGGCTGGTTACCGTGCCGTC
Organism: Comamonadaceae bacterium; assembly: GCA_947374485.1. Taxonomy (GTDB): domain Bacteria; phylum Pseudomonadota; class Gammaproteobacteria; order Burkholderiales; family Burkholderiaceae_C; genus Allorhodoferax. Next base: position 4,610 of record CANCCF010000056.1, read on the forward strand.
ATTGAAGCGGCCAACGCCTTTGGCCGCTTCTTCAACGGCCAGATCACAGCCGCGGGCAAGGTGCCACCGGCCAAGGTGTTCATTGCCGGTGCCGGTGTGGCCGGTCTGGCCGCCATCGGCACGGCTGCCAGCCTGGGCGCCATCGTGCGTGCCAATGACACCCGCGCCGAGGTGGCCGACCAGGTCGTGTCGCTGGGCGGTGAATTCGTCAAGGTGGATTACGAGGAAGAGGGTTCTGGCGGCGGCGGTTACGCCAAGGTCATGAGCGAGGGCTTCCAGCAGGCCCAGCGCGCCATGTACGCCAAGCAGGCCAAGGAGGTGGACATCATCATCACCACCGCCCTGATCCCCGGCAAGCCCGCGCCCAAGCTCATCACCGCCGACATGGTGAAGAGCATGAAGCCGGGCAGCGTGATTGTCGACATGGCGGCCGAGCAGGGCGGCAACTGCGAGCTGACCGTGCCCGGCCAGGCCGTAGTGACACACGGCGTGACCATTGTGGGCTACACCGATCTGGTGTCGCGCCTGTCGCGCCAGTCGTCCACGCTGTATTCGACCAACCTGTTTCGCCTGACGGAAGAGCTGTGCAAGACCAAGGACGGCGTCATCAACGTCAACATGGAAGACGATGCCATCCGTGGCCTCACCGTCACCAAGGACGGCACTATTACCTGGCCGGCACCGGCTCCCAAGGTGGCGGCAGCCCCTGCTGCGCCCAAGCCGGCGGCGGCACCGGCCGCCAAAAAGGCGCATGGCCACGGCGCGCCGAGTGCGCCCATGGCGGGCAACAAGCTGGCGATTTTGTTTGGTGTGGTGGCGGCCCTGTTCTGGTATGTGGGCGCGAATGCGCCCGAGGCCTTCCTGGCGCACTTCACGGTGTTTGTGCTGGCCTGCTTCGTGGGCTACATGGTGGTGTGGAACGTCAAACCGGCGCTGCACACGCCGCTCATGAGCGTGACCAACGCCATCAGCAGCATCATCGCCATTGGCGCCCTGGTGCAGATAGCGCCACCGCTGATGGTGGGCGCAGCCGGGCGGCCCGATGACTGGATCCGCTGGTTGGCGGCGCTGGGCATTGTGCTCACCTCCATCAATATGTTCGGCGGCTTCGCCGTGACCCAGCGCATGCTGGCCATGTTCCGTAAATAAGGGAGACGACCGAATGTCCGCAAGCCTGGCCACCGTCTCCTATATCGGAGCCACCATTCTCTTTATCCTCAGCCTGGGCGGCCTGTCCAACCAGGAGTCCTCACGCCGCGGCAATCTGTTCGGCATGATCGGCATGGCCATTGCCGTGCTGGCCACGGTGTTCGGCCCCAAGGTCGGCGCTTCCGGCTACGCCTGGATCGTAGGCGCCATGGTGGTCGGCGGCGCCGTCGGCCTCTACGCGGCCCGCACCGTGCAAATGACGCAGATGCCCGAGCTGGTGGCGCTCATGCACAGCATGGTCGGTCTGGCGGCCATGCTGGTCGGCTTTGCCACCTTCATCGACCCCGAAGCCGCCAAGGAGTTCACGGGTGCTGCCAAGTCCATCCATGAAATGGAAATCTACATCGGCATCCTGATTGGTGCGATGACCTTCTCCGGCTCCATCATCGCCTTTGGCAAGCTCTCGGGCCGTATTGGCGGCAACCCGATGCTGCTGCCCGGACGCCACTTCATGAACCTGGCCGGCCTGCTGGTGGTGATCTATTTTGGCGGCGTGTTCATGGAATCGCACAGCATTGCCGAGGCCATGACGCCGGTGGTCGTGATGACCGTGGTGGCCCTGCTGTTTGGCATCCACATGGTGATGGCCATTGGCGGCGCCGACATGCCGGTGGTGGTGTCCATGCTCAACAGCTATTCCGGCTGGGCTGCTGCGGCCACCGGTTTCATGCTGTCCAACGACCTGCTGATTGTGGTCGGTGCGCTGGTGGGCTCCAGTGGCGCCATCCTGTCATACATCATGTGCAATGCCATGAACCGCAGTTTTATCAGCGTGATTGCCGGCGGTTTTGGCACCACCAGCGCCAAGCCGAAGGCTGCGGGCGGCGCGGCCCAGCCGGCGGGCGAGGTGGTGGCGATCAACGCCACAGAGACTGCTGAGTTGCTGCTGGATGCCAAGAGCGTGATCATCGTGCCGGGCTACGGCATGGCGGTGGCACAGGCCCAGCATACGGTGTTTGAGATCACCAAGGTGCTGCGCGACAAGGGCGTGAACGTGCGCTTCGGCATCCACCCGGTGGCCGGGCGCATGCCGGGCCATATGAACGTGCTGCTGGCCGAGGCCAAGGTGCCCTATGACATCGTGTTCGAAATGGACGAGTTGAACGACGACTTCCCGGCCACCGATGTGGCCATCGTCATCGGCGCCAATGACATCGTGAACCCGGCCGCACAGGACGACCCGACCAGTCCCATCGCCGGCATGCCGGTGCTCGAAGTCTGGAAGGCCAAGACCTCCATCGTGATGAAACGCAGCATGGCCTCGGGCTACGCCGGGGTGGACAACCCGCTGTTCTACAAAGAGAACAACCGCATGTTGTTTGGTGATGCCAAGAAGATGCTGGACGAGGTGCTGACCGTGCTCCGGGCCTGAAGCGCCAACGGAAATGGTTGAACGCATCTGGCTCCAGAGTTACCCCGCAGGGGTGCCGACCGATATCGATGCGGGCCGCTACAGCTCGCTGGTAGAGCTGATGGAGGAGAGCTTCGGCACCTATGCCGAGCGCGCGGCGTACAGCTTCATGGGCGAAGACCTGAGCTACGCGCAGACCGACCGCCTGAGCCTGGCCTTTGCTGCGTACTGGTTGGGTCTGGGACTGGTCAAAGGCGACCGCGTGGCCGTCATGATGCCCAATGTGCCGCAGTACCCGGTGGCCGTGGCGGGCATCTTGCGCGCCGGGCTGGTGCTGGTGAATGTGAACCCGCTCTACACAGCGCGCGAGCTGGAGCACCAGCTCAAGGACAGCGGCGCCAAAGCCATCGTCATCATCGAAAACTTTGCCAGCACGCTGGAGAAATGCCTTGCCGCCACGCCCGTCAAACACGTGGTGTTGTGCACCATGGGCGACCAGCTGGGGCTGGTCAAGGGCGCCCTGGTGAATTACGTGGTGCGCAATGTCAAGAAGCTGGTGCCGCCCTTCAACCTGCCCACGGCGGTGCGCTTCAACCAGGCCATTGCGCGCGGCAGCAAGGCCAGCTTTGCGCGCCCGGTGATCCGGGGTGATGACGTGGCCGTGCTGCAATACACTGGGGGTACCACGGGCGTCTCCAAGGGCGCGGTGCTGCTGCACCGCAATGTGCTGGCCAATGTGCTGCAGTCCGAGGCCTGGAACAAGCCGGCCATGGACCGGGTGCCAGCGGGTGTGCAACCCACCAGCGTCTGCGCCTTGCCGCTCTACCATATCTTCGCCTTCACCATTGGCATGATGCTGACCCTGCGTACGGGCGGCAAGCTGGTGCTGATTCCCAATCCGCGTGACATCCCAGCGGTGCTGAAAGAATTGTCCAGGCACACCATACACACCCTGCCTGCCGTCAATACCTTGTTCAATGCACTGGTCAACCACCCGGATTTCCACACGGTGGACTGGAGCCAGCTCAAGGTCTCGGTGGGTGGTGGCACGGCGGTGCAGAGTGCCGTGGCCAAGCGCTGGCTGGAGCAAACCGGCTGCCCGATTTGCGAGGGCTACGGCCTGAGCGAGACCTCGCCCTCAGCCAGCTGCAACCCGGTCACCTCGCTGGAGTTCACCGGCAGCATTGGCGTGCCCCTGCCCGGCACGTGGTTCAAGCTACTCGACGACGAGGGCCTGGAAGTGGCCCAGGGCCAGCCCGGCGAGATCGCCATCAAGGGCCCGCAGGTGATGGCGGGCTACTGGCAGCGCCCGGACGAAACCGCCCGCGCCATGACCAGCGATGGCTTCTTCAAGACCGGCGATATTGGCGTGATGGACGCGCTCGGGTTCTTCAAAATTGTGGACCGCAAGAAGGACATGATCCTGGTCAGCGGCTTCAACGTCTACCCCAACGAACTTGAAGACGTGGTGGGCCAGATGCCGGGCGTCATGGAGTGTGCCTGCGTGGGCATCAGCGACGCCAAGTCCGGCGAGGCCGTGAAGCTGGTGGTGGTGCGTCGCGACCCGGCGCTCACCGAGGACGAGGTGCGCGGCTGGTGCCGGGAAAACCTCACCGGCTACAAGCAGCCCCGTGTGGTGGAGTTCCGCCACGAGCTGCCCAAGACGCCGGTGGGCAAGGTGCTGCGCCGCGAACTGCGCGACAAATAGAGCCGCCGTGACCATGCGCCCGCTGGCCATCCTGAGCGCCCTGGCCGATGAACAGGCCGGATTGCTGGAGCAACTGCAGGGCGCACAGCGGGTGGCTCACGCAGGGCGTGAATTCTGGTGTGGCCAGCTGGATGGCTTGCCGGTGGTGCTGGCACTCTCACGCATTGGCAAGGTGGCCGCAGCTACCACCAGTGCGGCCCTGATCGAACGCTTTGGCGTGGCGCAAATACTCTTTACCGGCGTGGCCGGTGGAGTGGGCGAGGGCGTGCAGGTGGGGGACGTGGTGGTGGGCAGCAGCTATGTGCAGCACGACCTCGACGCCTCCCCACTGTTTCCGCGCTACCAGATCCCTTTGACCGGCCAGACTGCCCTCGCGGCAGATGACGCTGTGCTTGAAACGCTGGTAGCGGCCTGCCACAGCGGTTTGCAGGGCCTGCAGCATGCGGGGCGCGCGCCGGTAGTGCACCAGGGCCTGGTTGTGAGCGGTGACCGTTTTGTCAACGGCGCCGCAGAGACCCGCGGCATTCTGGACGCCCTGCACCTGCATGGCCATGCGCCACTGGCCGTGGAAATGGAAGGTGCGGCCGTGGCCCAGGTCTGCTTTGATTACGGACTGCCGTTCGCAGCAGTGCGCACCATCTCGGACCGGGCGGACGCCAGCGCCCACGTCGACTTTGCCGTGTTCGTGCAGGATGTGGCGCGGGTCTATGCGCAGCGCATCGTCAGCGCCTTCATTCAGCGCGTCTTTCAGCGTCTTCAGCTCAGCCAGCCGCGCCGATAAAAGTACCACATGGGCACCAGCGCGCTGGCCACCATCAGGCCGACGGTGTAGGGGTAGCTCCAGCTGCCCAGAAACTCCAGCTCGGGGAACTTCAGGTTCATGCCATACACGCTGGCCACCAGCGTGGGCGGCAGCAGGGCCACACTGGCCACCGAGAAGATCTTGATGATCTTGTTCTGGTTGATGTTGATAAAGCCCACCGTGGCGTCCATCAAGAAGTTGATCTTGTCGAACAAGAATGCAGTGTGGCTGTCGAGCGAATCGATGTCGCGCAGAATCTGGCGCGCGTCGTCAAACTGCTCGGCATTGAGCATCTTGCTGCGCATCAAAAAGCTCACCGCGCGCCGGGTGTCCATCACATTGCGGCGTATGCGCCCGCTCATGTCCTCATGCCGTGCAATGGCGCCCAATGCCTCGCCAGCGATGGCGTCGGTCACGTTGCCCGAAAGCACTTTTTTGCTGACCTTTTCGAGTTCGTCGTAAATGCCTTCGAGCGTGTCGGCGGAGTACTCGGCATCGGCATCAAACAGCTTGAGCAGCACTTCCTTGGCGTCTTCGATCAGCCCCGGGGCGCGGCGTGCGCGCATGCGCAGCAGGCGGAACACCGGCACGTCTTCATCGTGGATCGAAAACAATATGCCCTTGCTGCGCAGGTCGTTGTTGACCAGGTTCAATATGAAGGCGGCACGCACGGTATGGGGCTCATCGTCATCGGCCACCAGGAAGTCGGAGCGGATGTGGATTTCGCCGTTGTCCTCGGCGTAAAAGCGTGCGGACTCCTCAATGTCCTCGTCCATCACGTCCTCGGGAATGGACAGGCCGTAGTACTGCTTGACCCAGCGCTTTTCTTCTGGCGTGGGTGATTCCAGGTCGACCCAGATGGGCTGGAATTTGGAGAGCTCTTCCAGCGACTCGATCTCTTCCTGGAAGAGGCGTCCGTTGGCGAGCGTGAAGATGTTGAGCATGGCTCAGGAAATTATCGCACCATTAAATCAGGCCGGAATCCTGCAGCTCGCGTTTGGCATAGGCGTAATACAGGGGGGCGGCCACCAGCCCGGCCACACCAAAAATGGCCTCGCCCATGAACATCACCGTCAGCAGTTCCCAGGCAGCCGTGTTGGTGCGTTTGCCCACCACCTTGGCATTGATGACGTACTCAAACTTGTGGATGGCCACCAGGAACAACAGGCAGGCCAGACCCACGCCGGGCGACACCGAGACCCCGGCAATCGTCAGCACGCTGTTGCACAGCAGGTTGCCGACGATGGGGATGAGCCCGGCTACAAAGGTCAGGCCCACCAGCGTGGCCGCGTAGGGGATGGCCACGCCGAACAGGGGCAAGGCCATCCACAGGAAGGCGGCGGTACAGGCGGCATTAAAGGCGGCGATCCAGAACTGGGCCACCACGATCTGGCGGAAGGCGTTCATGAAGTCATGTCCGCGCTGGCGCAGGGCGCGGCGCAAGGGGCCACCACCACTATTGCCGTTGCCATTGCCGTTTGCCTGTGGCGCAGGCGTGCCCACCATCAGCGCACCCACCACCAGGCCCACATATACCAGCAGTCCGCCGCGCAGGCCCGCCGTGCCAAAGCCGGTGAGCGCATGGGCCTGTGACTGCAAATACTCCACCAGCCAGCTTTGGGCGGCCAGCAACTCGTCGGGCACATGGGCGGCGAGGTCGGGCGGCAGCTTCTGCCGGATCTCCAGCACCGTGCCCGCCAGATGGTGCAGCAGCGCCTGGTACTGCGCCACGGCACCAAAGGCCACGCCTTTGGCATTGGCAAACAAAACGGTGAGGGCGGCAATGGGCATTACGATGACCAGCGCCGCAGCCCACGGCCTGCCGAAGTGCGGGCCGCGCATCCTGTCGGCACCCACCAGTGCCGAGGCAAACAGGTACCCCAGGCAGATGGCCAACAGACCGGGCAACAGGCCGTAGACCAGCACGGCCAAGCACACACCCACCGCCAGCAGGTAGCTGGCGGTTTGCACAGCAGGGTTGCCAAAGGCATTGGAGAGTGGGCGTGGCTTGTGGAAGTGGGATGTAACCATGAGGCGTGATGTGGGGGTTGAAGCGGTGATTGAAAGTGCCTGCTAACACAGGGCAGAGCATGTCGGTTTGACAAAGGCCTCAGGATGTTGCGGCGCATCAGAAGATGTCATTGCCAAGCCCGGCTTTCGGGCGCATAGTGAATTCAAGGCCATGCACACCAAAAGACATTTTTCCCCTCGCGTTTGTGTTCGGCAAACGCATTTTCAACCCTGAGAGCAACTGGAGGCTATCTATGAATTTGACGATCAGCGGTCATCACCTTGACGTTACCCCGGCCCTGCGTACTTATGTGACGACCAAACTGGATCGCATCATGCGGCACTTTGATCAGGTTGTGGATGTCAAAGTGCTGCTCACGGTGGAAAAGCAAAAGGAAAAGGAGCGACGCCAACGCGCTGAATGCAATATCCATGTCAAAGGCAGCGACATGTTTGCCGAAAGCTCGCACCAGGATTTGTATGCCGCAGTGGACGAGCTGGTCGACAAACTCGACCGCCAGGTGGTGCGCCACAAGGACCGTGTGCAAAACCACCACCATGAGGCACCCAAGCGCCTGATGTAGCCTGCTGCCATTGGCGCCTGCCATGCACCCCAAACCGCCCCCTGCAGGGCGGTTTTTTTGTGTGCATAATCTGCCCACCCACCATGAACCAACTCTCCCGTATCCTGCCTCCCGCGCAAGTGTGCGCCCAAGTGGAAGTCACCAGCAAGAAAAGAGCTTTCGAGGAAGCCGGCTTGTTGTTCGAGAACCAGCATGGCCTGAGCCGTGCCTTGGTGACCGACAGCCTGTTCTCGCGCGAGCGTCTGGGCTCCACCGGACTGGGACATGGCGTGGCCATTCCGCATGGCCGCATCAAAGGGCTCAAAGCCCCGCTGGCGGCCGTGTTCCAGCTGGAGCAGCCCATCGGCTTTGACGCACCCGATGACCAGGCCGTCAACCTGCTGATATTTTTGCTGGTGCCGGAGGCTGCCACCCAAAAGCATCTGGAAATCCTCTCGGAGATCGCCGAACTGCTCAGTGACGCCGCCCTGCGCGACCAGATGATCCATTGCGCCGACTCGCTGGCCTTGCATGGCCTGATTGCCGGTTGGCACTCGGTGCGCACCGCCTGAGTTTTGTCCCCATCCTGGCTGCACAGTGAAACCCACCGTAGTCAGCGCCGACGTCCTGTTTGAAGAGTTTCGCGGCACCTTGCGCTGGGAGTGGGTGGCCGGCCTGGGTGCCTCGGAGCGCCGCTTTGACGAGGTGGCGGTGCGCGCCGCCCGCTCGGGCGCCGATCTGGTGGGTTACCTGAATTACATCCACCCCTACCGGGTGCAGATCCTGGGCGAACGCGAAGTCGCCTACATCACCAACGCGCCCCCTGAAGATTGCGCGCGGCGTATATCGCGCATCGTCACGCTGGAGCCACCGGTGCTGGTGCTGGCCGATGGGCAGGTGGCGCCACAAGCCCTCCTAAGCATGTGCGAGCGCGCGCAGATCCCCATGTTCGCCACGCACGAGTCCTCAGCCTTTGTCATCGACGTGCTGCGCGCCTACCTGTCCAAGCACTTTGCCGACCGCAGCTCCATGCACGGCGTGTTCATCGACATTCTGGGGCTGGGCGTGATGATCACCGGCGAGTCGGGCTTAGGCAAAAGCGAGCTAGGCCTGGAGCTGATTTCGCGCGGCAACGGCCTGGTGGCCGACGACGCGGTGGACCTGTACCGCATCAACCAGACCACCATCGAAGGCCGCTGCCCCGAACTCTTGCAAAACCTGCTGGAAGTGCGCGGCATTGGCCTGCTGGACATCCGCGCCATCTTTGGCGAGACGGCCGTGCGCCGCAAGATGCGCCTCAAACTCATCGTGCACCTGGTGCGCCGCGAGACCCTGGAGCGCGAATACGAGCGCATCCCCTACGAGCCGCTCACGCAGGACGTGCTGGGTGTGCCAGTGCGCAAGGTGGTGATCCAGGTGGTGGCCGGGCGCAATATCGCTGTGCTGGTGGAGGCGGCAGTGCGCAACACCATTCTGCAATTGCGTGGTATCGATACGTATCAAGAGTTCGTCGAGCGCCACCGCAACGCGATGGCGAACGGAAATTAGGCCCCCACGGTCGCTCACTGCGTGTAGCTTCCTGCCCCCCAAGGGCGCCGCGTTTCGCCTTGGGGCGGCCCGGCGGCGAAACCCATCCCGCCGGCTGCTCAGGCGTCCCGGTGCGGGCAGGCATCGCGCGTGCAGTGCGCGTACAGACTCAGCGCGTGGTCGGCAATCGTGAAACCCTTGGCCTTGGCTACGGCGTGCTGGCGCTTTTCAATTTCAGCGTCAAAAAACTCTTCCACGCGGCCGCAGTCCAGGCATACCAGATGGTCGTGGTGCTGGCCTTCATCGAGCTCATACACCGCCTTGCCACTCTCGAAATGGCTGCGCAGCAAAAGGCCTGCCTGCTCAAACTGGGTCAGCACCCGGTAGACCGTGGCCAGGCCCACATCGGAGTGGTCTTGCAGCAGCACGCGGTACACGTCTTCGGCCGTCATGTGGCGCTGCATGCCGCGCTGGAACACCTCCAGGATTTTCAGGCGCGGAATGGTGGCTTTGAGCCCTGTGCTTTTGAGTTCGTCGATGTTGGTCATGGTGTCTGCTCACGCCGGTAAAGCCCGGGGCCCGGCAAAGGCCCAACCGCTACAATGGCCCGATCATATCGCCGAGCCCCAAACCCATGCTTGACCCTTTCCGTGTGCGTCTTACCGGTCATTCGCCGAGCCGCCCCAAGAACGACTACACCCCCTCGGGTGGCCCGGCAAAGCCAGGGCTGGGGGCACTGACCCTGTTGTCCTTGGCACTGTTGCTGGCAGGTCTTTCGGCATGTTCCAGTACCCCGGCATCCAAAAGCTGGCTCGACACCATCTCTCCTTACCGCTTTGACCGCGTGCAAGGCAATGTGATCACCCGCGAGCAACTGGCCGCCCTGAAAACCGGCATGCCGCGCGCCGTGGTGAAAGACATACTGGGTACGCCCTTGCTGACCAGCGTGTTCCATTCCGACCGCTGGGACTATGTGTTCACCTTCAGGCGCCAGGGCGCGGCCTCCCAGGAGCGCCGGGTCACCTTGTTTTTCCGGGGCGACACGCTGGAGCGATTTGAGGCCGACGACCTGCCCACTGAAGCCGAGTTTGTGGCCACCCTGAAATCCATCCCCACCGCAGGCAAGCTGCCGCCCATGGAAGCGTCGCCGCAGAGCCTGGCCAGGTTCCCGCCCGCGTCCAAGCCCGCGCCCGTGGCACCCGCTGTGCCCAAGGCATCCATTGATTACCCCCCGCTGGAACCGCAGACCAAATGAGCCACAGAATCGCAGTAGCCGGCGCCTCGGGCCGTATGGGGCAGATGCTCGTGGACGCCATCCGCGCAGCAGACGATTGCAGCCTGACGGGTGCCCTGGACATGCCGGGTAGTCCCTCCATTGGTCATGATGCCGGTGCCTCCACCGGGCAGCCCACGGGCACCCTGATTACCGCCGACCTGCACACTGGCCTGGCCGGCAGCCAGGTGCTGATTGACTTCACCCGCCCCGAAGGTACGCTGGCCCACCTCAAAGTCTGTCGCGAACTCGGTGTGGCCATGGTGATCGGTACCACCGGCTTCAGCGAAGCCCAAAAGCTGGAAATTGCCGAGGCAGCAAAGCACATTCCCATCATGATGGCGCCGAACATGAGTGTGGGCGTGAATGTCACCCTGAAGCTGCTGGAGATGGCGGCCAAGGCACTGGCCACCGGCTACGACATCGAGATCATCGAGGCCCACCACCGCCACAAGGTGGATGCGCCTTCCGGCACCGCGCTGAAAATGGGCGAGGTGATTGCCGACGCGCTGGGACGCGACCTGAAAGACTGCGCCGTCTATGCCCGCGAGGGTGTGACCGGCGAGCGCGACCCGTCCTCCATCGGCTTTGCCACCATTCGTGGCGGCGACATTGTGGGTGACCACACCGTGCTGTTTGCCGGAACCGGTGAGCGCATCGAAATCAGCCACAAATCCTCCAGCCGCGCCACCTACGCCCAAGGCAGCCTGCGCGCGGTGCGCTTTCTGGCAGGCCAGAAGTCCGGCCTGTTCGACATGGCTGACGTGCTGGGATTGAAGTGAACGCAGACGCTTTGCTGGGGCACCGTGACGCCGTCGGCACGGCCGTGGCCTTGCTGTTGCTGGCCATGTCGGTGGGCAGCTGGGTGGTGCTGCTCTGGAAGGGTTGGCTGCTGCAGCGTGCCAGCCGTGATGTGGGCCGCAGCACCATGGCCTTCTGGCAGGCCGCCAGCCTGGACGATGGACTCACCGTGGTGCGTGCCATGGACCGCGAGGCCTTGCTGCTGCCCCTGGTGGAAGCGGCACTGGTCCAGGTACCTGCGGGCCAGCTCGCCGCCGCGGGCGACCGCGCGCAGCAGCTCACCCGCGTGCTGCGCGACGCCCTGCACGGCATCTTGCACAAGCTGCAGGCCGGGCAGGTGCTGCTGGCCACCGTGGGCTCCACGGCTCCCTTCGTCGGCCTGTTGGGCACCGTCTGGGGCATCTACCACGCGCTCATGGGCATTGCCGGTGCCGGGCAGGTCAGCATCGACAAGATCTCGGGTCCGGTGGGCGAGGCCCTCATCATGACCGCTGCCGGTCTGGCCGTGGCCATTCCCGCCGTGCTGGGCTACAACATTCTGGGCCGCTTCATTGGCCGCATCGAAGCCGATCTGGAAGGCTTCGCGCGCGACTTGCGCGAGCTGCTCTTGACGTCGGCGAAGCCATGATGAGAATTTTCCGACGGGCCGCCCCTAGGAAAATTAGCCCCCTCGGGGGGCAGCGACCCGCGCAGCGGTGGAGCGTGGGGGCCATGACAAAATGAGTTTCGGCAGGCTCGAACGCACCCAAGGTGCCGCGCCCATGAGCGACATCAACATGACGCCGCTGATCGACGTGATGCTGGTGCTCTTGGTGATCTTCATCATCACCGCGCCCCTCATGGTCAGCTCGGTCCAGGTCGACCTGCCCAAAGCAGCGGGCGCCAGCGCCTCCACCGCGCCCAAATTTGTCGAGCTCAGCATTGACCGCAAAGGCCAGGTGTTTGTGAAAGACGCCGTGCAAAGCAGCGAGGCCCTGGCCACCCTGCTGGCCGCGACAGCCCAGGCCAATGCAGACGCCGAAGTGCGCCTGCGCGCCGACACCACCGTACCCTATGGCCGGGTGGTCGAGGTCATGGGTCTGGCGCAAAAGGCCGGTCTGAGCCGCATCGGTTTTGTGGCCGACGCGCCGCCCGCCACCACGCCTTAAGCGCGAGGGCAGTTTCCCCGCCGGGCCGCCCCAAGGGGAAACGCGGCCCCTTTGGCGGGCAGGGAGCCACACGAAGTGGGCGACCGTGGGGGCAATCTTCCACAGCGCCTAAAATCGCTGCAAGCACTTCCCTCTTTAAGGCCCAGCGGCCCAAGCAGTACCCATGCAAGACAAATACCAGCACCAAGACGTAGAAAAAGCCGCCCAGGCCCATTGGGCCCAACCCTTGTGGAACGGGCGCAGTGCCTACCAGGTGGTGGAGAACGCGCTGGATGCCAAGGGCCAGCCGCGCAAGAAGTTCTACGCCTGCTCCATGCTGCCCTACCCCAGCGGCAAGCTGCACATGGGCCATGTGCGCAACTACACCATCAACGACATGCTCACGCGCTACCTGCGCATGAACAGCTACAACGTGCTCATGCCCATGGGCTGGGACGCCTTTGGCCTGCCCGCCGAAAACGCCGCCCTCAAAAACAAGGTGCCGCCCGCGCAATGGACCTTCGACAACATTGCCTACATGAAGCAGCAGATGCAGGCCATGGGCCTGGCCGTTGACTGGAGCCGCGAGGTCGCCACCTGTGAGCCCGAATACTACAAATGGAACCAGTGGCTGTTTTTGAAAATGCTGGAAAAAGGCATTGCCTACCGCAAGACGCAGGTCGTCAACTGGGACCCGGTGGACCAGACCGTGCTGGCGAATGAACAAGTGATTGACGGCAAGGGCTGGCGCACCGGCGCCACCGTGGAAAAGCGCGAGATCCCTGGCTACTACCTGAAGATCACCGATTACGCGCAGGAATTGCTGGACCATGTGCAGCTGGGCAATGACAAAGCCACGCTCAATGGCTGGCCCGACCGCGTGCGCCTGATGCAGGAAAACTGGATTGGCAAGAGCGAGGGCGTGCGCTTTGCCTTCACCCACCAGATCAAAGGTGCAGACGGTGCCCCGATTGCCGACGGCAAAATGTACGTCTTCACCACCCGTGCCGACACCATCATGGGCGTGACCTTTTGCGCCGTGGCGCCCGAGCACCCGCTGGCCACCCACGCAGCCCACAGCAACCCGCACCTGGCCACCTTCATTGAAGAGTGCAAGGCCGGTGGCACCACCGAGGCCGAGCTGGCCGTCAAGGAAAAACTCGGCATGCCCACCGGCCTGCAGGTCATGCACCCCTTGTCGCACCGCATGGTGGACGTGTGGGTGGGCAACTACGTGCTCATGGGTTATGGCGACGGCGCCGTGATGGGTGTGCCCGCGCACGACGAGCGCGATTTTGCGTTTGCCAAAAAATACGGCATCCCCATCCACGACGTGGTGCACATCGACGGTCTGGCCTACGACCACGAACGCTGGCAGGACTGGTATGCCGACAAGCAGCGCGGTGTCACCGTCAACTCCGATGTGTACAGCGGCCTGTCCTGCAAGGATGCGGTGGACGCGGTGGCCGCCGCCCTGCACGCCCACGGCCTGGGCGAGAAAAAGACCACCTGGCGCCTGCGCGACTGGGGAATCAGCCGCCAGCGCTACTGGGGCACACCGATTCCCATCATCCATTGCGAAGCGCACGGCGCCGTGCCCGTGCCGGAAAAAGATTTACCGGTGGTGCTGCCGCAGGACTGCGTGCCGGATGGCTCGGGCAACCCTCTGCACAAGCACGTGGGCTTTCACGCCGGGGTGGTCTGCCCGGTGTGCGGCAAAGCAGCGCGCCGCGAAACCGACACCATGGACACCTTTGTCGACAGCTCCTGGTACTACATGCGCTACTGCGACCCCAAGAACACCGACAGCATGGTGGCTGAGGGCACCGCCTACTGGATGCGCGACCAGAACCGGCCGCAAGGCGGCAGTGGCATGGACCAGTACATAGGCGGCATCGAGCACGCCATCCTGCACCTGCTGTACGCGCGCTTCTGGACCAAGGTCATGCGCGACATGGGCCTGGTGAGTGTGGACGAGCCCTTCACCAAGCTGCTCACGCAGGGCATGGTGCTCAACCACATTTACTCGCGCAAGGGCGACAAGGGCGGCAAGGAATACTTCTGGCCCGCCGATGTGGAAAACGTGCTGGACGCCACTGGCCGGGTCATAGGCGCCAAGCTCACCAAACCGGTCGGCGACTTGCCGGTGGGCACGGCGATTGACTACGAGGGCGTGGGCACCATGTCCAAGTCCAAGAACAACGGTGTCGACCCGCAGGACCTGATCGAGCGCTATGGCGCTGACACCGCGCGCCTCTACACCATGTTCACCGCCCCGCCCGAGGCCACGCTGGAGTGGAACGATGCGGCCGTGGAAGGCAGCTACCGCTTCCTGCGCCGCGTCTGGAATTTCGGCCACAAGCTCTCCACCATGGACTTTTCACAGGCCGAGGCCGAAGTGGCGAAGGCGGGCAGCCTGCAAGAGGTAGCCTTTGGCAAAGAGGCCAAAGCCCTGCGCCTGGAGATGCACACGGTGCTGCGCCAGGTGGACTACGACTACCAGCGCATGCAGTACAACACCGTGGTCTCCGGCACCATGAAGATGATCAACGCTCTGGATGACTTCAAGGCATTGGAGAGCGCGGGCGCCCAGGTCGCCCTGCTCGAAGGCTTTGGCATATTGCTGCGCTGCCTGTATCCCGCCACGCCCCATTTGGCGCACACCCTGTGGTCCGAGCTGGGCTATGCGGCGCAATTGGGTGATTTGCTGGACGCAGCCTGGCCCGCAGTGGATGCCACGGCACTGGTACAGGACGAGATCGAGCTGGTGCTGCAGATCAACGGCAAGCTGCGCGGCTCCATCGTGGTGGCGGCCACGGCCGACAAGGCCGCGATTGAAGCGGTGGCCCTCGCCAGCCCCGTTTTCATCAGCCATGCGGCCGGTGCCAAGCCCAAAAAGGTGGTGGTGGTGCCGGGCCGTCTGGTCAACGTGGTGGTCTAGCATGGCCTTGCCGCGTCGCTCCGCGCTGGCGCTGCTGGCCATACCGCTGGCCCTATCGCTGGGTTTGCTTTCGGGTTGTGGCTTCAAGCTGCGCACCAGCCAGGAACTGCCTTTCACGACCATCGCCGTCACGCCCGAAAAATCCGGCGGTGTGGCCGGTGATGTGGCGCGCTACCTCGGTGGCATGGTGCGCCCGGTGGCGCCTGGTGCCGGTGGCGAAACACCCGAGGTGGTTCTGGACATATCGCAGGAAGCCCGAGAAAAACGGGTGGTGGGCGTGAACACCTCAGGCCAGGTGCGCGAGTTTGAGCTGCGCCTGCGCATCAACTTCAGGCTGCGCACGGCCAAGGGCGTGGAGCTGATTGCGCCTTCCGTGATTGAGCAGCACCGCAGCATCAGCTTCAATGAGTCAGCGGTGCTGGCCAAAGAGGCGGAAGAGGCGCTGCTGTACCGCGACATGCAGGCCGATGTGGTGCAGCAACTGCTGCGCCGCCTGTCTGCCGTGAAGATGCCAGCGTCCGCGCTCGAGTAAGGCCGGCCCATGCAAGTCCCTGCCGCCCAACTGGCCAACCACCTGCAGCGCGGGCTCAAGAGCCTGTACACCCTGCACGGTGACGAGCCGCTTTTGCAGCAAGAGGCGCTGGACGCCATCCGCGCCCATGCCCGCACCCAGGGCTACAGCGAGCGCTCAGCGCACACCGTCTCGGGCGCACACTTTGACTGGAGTGCGGTGCTGGCGGCGGGCGGCTCCATGAGCCTGTTTGCCGACAAACAGATCATCGAAATCCGCATCCCCAGCGGCAAGCCCGGCAAGGACGGCAGCGTGGCCCTGCAACAGCTGGCCGAAGCTGCGCGTGACAACGATTCCGTGCTGACCATCGTGCTTTTGCCGCGCATGGACAAGATGGGCAAGTCGGGCGCCTGGTTCTCGGCGCTGGAGAGCTTTGGCATCACCCTGGAAGTGCAACCGGTGGAGCGTGCCGCCCTGCCGCAGTGGATTGCCCAGCGCCTGTCTGCCCTGGGCCTGCGGGTGGAGGCCGGTGAGGCAGGCCAGCGCAGTCTGCAGTTTTTTGCCGACCGGGTGGAGGGCAATCTGCTGGCCGCGCACCAGGAAATCCAGAAGCTGGCCTTGCTGTTTCCTGCTGAGCAGGGCGGCGTGCTGACGTTCGGGCAGATCGAGGGCGCGGTGCTCAACGTGGCGCGTTACGACGTCTTCAAGCTGTCAGAGTCCGTGCTGGCGGGCAACGCCGGGCGCGTGCAGCGCATGCTCGACGGCCTGCAGGCCGAGGGCGAGGCCGAGGTGCTGGTGCACTACACCCTGGCCGAGGACATACGCGCCTTGAAGCGCGTGAAAGACGCCATGGCCCAAGGCCGCCCCTTGCCCATGGCGCTGCGCGAAAACCGCATCTGGGGCAACAAGGAGCGCCTCTTCGAGCGCGTGCTGCCGCGTCTGTCCACCACGGCATTGGCCGAGCTGCTGCAGTC
>CANCCF010000057.1 GCA_947374485.1 Comamonadaceae bacterium
TTGCGGATGCGGCTCTCGGCAAAGGCCAGGTCTTCGGCAATGCCCGCGTCCAGGTGGTGGCAGACCATCAGCATGTCCACATGCTCGTCCAGCGTGTTCACCGTGTAGGGCATGGTGGGGTTGGTGGAACTGGGCAAAAAGTTGGCCTGGCCGACCACGCGCAGGATGTCCGGCGCATGCCCGCCACCGGCACCTTCCGTATGAAAAGCGCACAGGCCGCGGCCCTTGGTGGCGGCAATGGTGTCTTCCACGAAGCCGGATTCGTTGAGCGTGTCGGAGTGGATGGCGACCTGCACATCGGTTTCATCCGCCACGTCCAGGCAGTTGCTGATGGCCGCGGGCGTGGTGCCCCAGTCTTCATGCAATTTCAAACCAATCACACCGGCGTTCACCTGCTCGTGCAGCGCTGCGGGCAGGGATGCATTGCCTTTGCCCAAGAACCCTAAGTTCATGGGGAAGGCGTCGGCCGCTTGCAGCATGCGCTCGATGTTCCAGGGGCCGGGCGTGCAGGTGGTGGCAAAGGTGCCGGTGGCCGGGCCCGTGCCGCCGCCCAGCATGGTGGTGACACCGCTGGCCAGCGCTTCCTCAATCTGCTGCGGGCAGATGAAGTGGATGTGCGAGTCGATGCCACCGGCCGTGACGATGTTGCCCTCGCAGGAGATGACTTCCGTGCCCGGGCCGATGATGATGTCCACGCCCGGCTGGGTGTCGGGGTTGCCGGCCTTGCCGATGCCCACAATGCGCCCGCCTTTGAGGCCGATGTCGGCCTTGACGATGCCCCAGTGGTCGATGATCAGGGCGTTGGTCATGACGCAGTCGACCGCGCCTTGATCATTCGTACGCTGGCTTTGCGCCATGCCGTCGCGGATGGTTTTGCCGCCACCAAACTTGACTTCTTCGCCGTAGCTGCCTGCGGCCAATGTGAAATCTTTTTCGACTTCAATCAGCAGGCCGGTGTCGGCCAGGCGCACGCGGTCGCCGGTGGTGGGGCCAAAAATTTCCGCGTAGGCGCGGCGTCCGATGGTTGCCATTTATGTGTCTCCGCCCGGGGTGAGTGGCCCTTGGGTCAAGCCGCGAAATCCATACACCACACGCTCGCCCGCATAGTCCACCAGTTCCACCGTGCGCTGCTGGCCCGGCTCAAAGCGCACCGCCGAGCCCGACGCAATGTTCAGGCGCATGCCCTGCGCGGCGGCGCGGTCAAAGCCCAGCGCGCCGTTGGTCTCGGCAAAGTGGTAGTGCGAGCCGACCTGCACCGGGCGGTCGGCGGTGTTTTGCACTACCAGCGTGAGCGTGCGCCGTCCGGCGTTGAGGGTGTGTTCACCGTCGTCGGTGAGGATTTCGCCAGGAGTCATGGGTCTGCTCGCTATCCGGTGTTTAGTTGGTCAGTTGCAAAAACAACAGGGCGCTGCCCAGAGCCGCCACGGCGCCACCGAGGACACGTGGCACCCAGACGTTGGCCCCGCGCAGCGACCAGCCCAGCGCCAGGCCGATGCTGTGCAGCAGCAGCGTGGCGCTGACCATGCCGGCCAGCACCGGGAAGGCATGGGCGCTGTCGGCCAGTTCGTAACCGTGGGAAAGGCCATGGAACAGGGCAAAGACGCCTGCCAGCAGGGCCGCTGCCACACCGCGCAGCGGCAGTTTGGTCAGCACCAGCAGGCCGCAGGCCAGCACAGACGCGGCAATCAGCGGCTCCACCGCCGGGATTTGCACGCCTTGCAGGCCCAAGGCGGCACCGGCCAGCAGCACATTGGCAAAGCCCAGCGGGCCCCACAGCATGTCGCGGCCGAACTGCCTGGCAATCAGGGCGCTCCACAGGCCGATGGCCAGCATCACCGCCATGTGGTCCAGGCCGGTGAAGGGGTGCAAGAAGCCCGCCATGAAACCCATGTGCAGGTGGCTCTCCACACCGGTGTGGGCCAGTGCGTTGCCAGACAAGGCGGCCATAGCCAGCAGGGCAAAAAGAGTTTTGAGGCGATTACGCATGGTCAGTTCCTCCTTGGGGTGTTCAAACAATCGGTTGATGAACCGTGACGAGCTTGGTGCCGTCCGGAAAAGTGGCTTCGACCTGGATGTCGGGAATCATCTCGGCAATGCCGTCCATCACGTCGTCGCGCGTCAGCACGGTGCGGCCAAAGGACATGAGCTGGGCGACCGTCTGGCCGTCGCGCGCGCCCTCCATCACGGCCGCGCTGATCAGGGCGATGGACTCGGGATAGTTCAGCTTCAGGCCCCGGCCTTTGCGGCGCTCGGCCAGCAGGGCGGCGGTGAAGATCAGCAGCTTGTCTTTTTCTCGCGGTGTCAATTCCATGGCGTATGCCCCGTTCAATCGCTTTAGTTCAGCCTACAGATTAATGCATAGGCCTAAGCAAGGCCCGTGCCCTGTTGCAAAGGCCCCACGCTGCAGGCCTTGGCGTGGCATGGATCGTGCACCCGCCTGAGGGTGCACCCAAGCCCCCTTGCCCCTGCCGAAGACGCCAACGCCAACCCCGCTGCCCGCCAGCGGGTGGTCAAAATCCGCCGCGACTACAACAACTGGGTCGCCAGCGAGACCATGGAGGACTACGCCCTGCGCTTCACGCCGCAGCGTTTTCGGCGCTGGTCCGAGTGGCGCGTGGCCAACACCGCCTTTGGCGCCGCCTCGTTCCTGATTCTGGAGGCGGTGGGCGCCACGCTGCTGGTGCAGTACGGGTTCGAGAATGCCTTCTGGGCCATTCTGGTGACGGGCCTGGTGATCTTTCTGGCCGGGCTGCCCATCAGCGTGTACGCCGCACGCTACGGCGTGGACATGGACCTGCTCACCCGCGGGGCCGGCTTTGGCTACATCGGCTCCACCATCACCTCGCTGATCTATGCCTCCTTCACCTTCATCTTCTTTGCGCTGGAGGCCGCTGTGATGGCCTACGCGCTGGAGCTGGCACTCGACATCCCGCCCACTTGGGGCTATCTGATTTGCGCACTGGTGGTGATCCCTTTGGTGACGCACGGCGTCTCGGCCATCAGCCAGTTGCAGCTGTGGACGCAGCCCCTCTGGCTCCTGATGCTGGCCGTGCCCTTTGGCTTTGTTTTGGTGCGCGACCCCACGGCCTTTGGCGGCATCACGCACTACGCTGGTGAGCTGGGGCGCGCTGGCGTGTTCGATGTGCATTTGTTTGGTGCGGCGCTCACCGTGGGCATTGCCCTCATCACGCAAATGGGCGAGCAGGCCGACTACCTGCGCTTCATGCCGCAGCAAACACACGCGAACCGCAAGCGTTGGTGGGCCGCCGTGCTGGTGGGTGGGCCGGGCTGGGTGGTATTGGGTGTCATCAAAATGCTGGGCGGCGCCTTTCTGGCCTACCTGGCCATCAGCCACAGCGTGCCCGCCGACCGCGCGGTGGACCCCAACCAGATGTACCTGGCGGCCTATGAATACGTGTTCCCCACGCTCGGCTGGGCGGTGGCGGCCACGGCCCTGTTTGTGGTGCTGTCGCAATTGAAAATCAACGTCACCAATGCCTATGCCGGCTCGCTGGCCTGGAGCAATTTTTTCTCGCGCCTCACGCACAGCCACCCGGGGCGCGTGGTCTGGGTGGTGTTCAACAGCCTGATTGCCTTCATGCTGATGGAGATGAATGTGTTCCAGGCCCTGGGCGATGTGCTGGGCCTGTACTCCAACATTGCCATCGCCTGGATCATGGCGGTGGTGGCCGACCTGGTCATCAACAAGCCGCTGGGCCTGTCGCCCCAGGGCATCGAGTTCAAGCGCGCGCATCTGTACGACATCAACCCGGTGGGCGTGGGTGCCATGGCGCTGGCTTCTGTGTTGTCGGTTGCCGCCTACCTCGGGCTGTTCGGCCCCACGGCACAGGCCTTTTCGGCGGTGGTGGCTTTGGTCACGGCGATGGTGGCTTCGCCGCTTTTGGCCTGGGTCACCCGTGGCCGCTACTACATCGCCAGAGACAGTGCGCATGAACCAGGCGGCTATTCGCGCCTGCTGCCCAGCCGCTGCGTCATCTGCGAGCGCACCTACGAAGGCCCGGACATGGCCCACTGCCCGGCCTACCAGGGGCCCATCTGCTCGCTGTGCTGCACACTGGATGCGCGCTGTGGTGATGCCTGCAAGCCCCACGCCAGCCTGGCCGTGCAGTGGTCGGCCGCGCTGCGCTGGCTCTTGCCGCGCGCCACCTGGCCGTACCTGGACACGGGCCTGTCCCACTTCGTGCTTTTGATGGGTGTAATCGTGCCGCTGCTGGTCACCGTGTTTGCCATGTTCTACCGACAGGAGCTCTCCGCCTTTGCCGACAGGGCCTATGTGGCCGACCACCAGGAGGCCCTGCGCGCGGCCCTGCAGTCGGGCTTCAGCAAGGCCTTTGCCGCACTGTTGCTGCTCTCGTGCATCGTGGCCTGGTGGCTGGTGCTGGCGCACAAGAGTCGCCAGGTGGCGCAGGAAGAATCAAACCGGCAAACCCATTTGCTGATGGTGGAGATCGAGCGGCACCGCCAGACCGACCGGGCCCTGCAAGATGCCCGGGCTGCGGCCGACGTGGCCAGACGCCAGGCCGAGCAGGCCAATGCCGCCAAGAGCCGTTACATCAGCGCCATCAGCCACGAGCTGCGCACCCCCCTCAACAGCATCCTGGGCTATGCCCAACTCATGGGGCAGGACACGGGCATACCACCGCACCGCAAGCAGGCGGTGGGCGTCATCCTGCGCGGTGGCGAGCACCTGCTCTCGCTGATGGAGGGCACGCTGGAGATGGCGCAAATCGAATCCGGCAAGCTGGTGCTTGCGCGCAAGCCGCTGCAGTTTGAGGCCGCAATGGCCGACATGGCCGCCATGTTCGAGCTGCAGGCAGCGGAAAAAGGCCTGTCCTTCCGCTACGCGGTGCAGGGCAGCCTGCCCGAGTGGGTCAAGGCCGACGACAAGCGCCTGCGCCAGATCTGTTTCAACTTGCTGGGCAATGCCATCAAGTTCACGCAGCAAGGCGGAGTTACCTTGAGCGTGCGTTCCGCGCGGGAGATGGCGCACATCGAAATCCGCGACACCGGGCCGGGCATGACGGCCGAAGAGATAGAAAAGGTTTACGAGCCCTTTGTGCGCGGCAACAGTGCCGGGGTGGGTGCCGGGCAGGGGGGTGCTGCCGGCTCAGGCCTGGGGCTGACGATAGCCAAGATGCTCACCGACCTGATGGGCGGCGAGATGCAGGTGCAAAGCAGGCCGGGCGAGGGCTCGGTGTTTGGGGTGCGCCTGTTTCTGCCGCAGATGCACCTGCCGCCCGAAGGCGTTGAGAGTCTCGAGGCCAAACGCCATCAGCGCGCCGCCCGCAGCGGCTATGCCGGTGCACCACGCAAGATCCTGGTCGTGGACAACGAGGCCGCCGACCGCGCCCTGCTGCTGCAATTGCTGGAGCCGCTGGGGTTTGAAGTGCGCCAGGCCGCCAGTGGCCACGACTGCCTGGACCTGCTGGCTGCGGGCCTGAACCCGGATGTGATTCTGCTGGACCTGGCCATGCCCGGCATCGACGGCTGGGAGACCCTGCGCCGCATCCGCGCGCTGGACGGGCCACAGCCGCAGGTGGCGATTGTTTCGGCCAACGCCTTTGACCGCGCGCTCGACCATGGTCTGGGCATTGCCACGGAAGACTTCATTGTGAAACCGGTGCGCCACAGCGAGCTGCTGGACTGGCTGGAGCGGCGCCTGCAACTGGTGTGGCACAGCGCTGCAAAGCCCGCACCCACGCCCCTGCCAGCCAACCCGCCCCCAACTGCCGCGGCACTGCCACGCGCAGAATTGCTGGCGCTGCAGGGTCTGGTGCAGCTGGGCTATTTCCGCGGCATTACCAACAAGCTGGCGGCGCTGGCCCTGGCCCACCCGCAGTGCGCAGCGTCCCTGCAGACCCTGGACGCGCTGGCACGCCAATACCAGTTCGAGGGCATGCTGGTCCATTTGCAGAAAGCGCTGGATGAACCCGTCCACTGAGCCACTTGTGTCGCTGGACATCGCCAGCACCCTGGACCGCGGCAACAGCGACGTGGTGCTGATCGTCGACGACGTGCCCGACAACCTCTCGGTGCTGCACGACGCGCTCGATGAATCCGGCTACACCGTGCTGATTGCCACCAGCGGCGAGGCGGCCCTCAAGCGCGCCCTGCAGGCTCTGCCCGACGTGGTGCTGCTCGACGCCATGATGCCCGGCATGGACGGCTTCGAGGTGGCCCGGCGCCTGAAGGCGCAGTCCGAGACCGCCCACATCCCCATCATTTTCATGACCGGCCTGACCGAGACCGAGCATCTGGTGGCCGCGCTGGAGTGCGGCGCGGTGGACTATGTCACCAAGCCCATCAAACCCAAGGAGGTGCTGGCCCGCATGGGCGTGCATCTGGCCGGTGCGCGTGAGCGCCGCCAGACCCGCAATGCGCTCGATGCCTTTGGCTACGCCACCATTACCGTGCGCGCCGCCGACGGCGCGCTGCTGTGGCAAACCCCCCTGGCGCGTGAGCTCTTGCAGCGCTACTGCGGCACAGGGGCGCCCAACACCTCCTTTGCGCCGCCCGAGGTGGTGGCCTGGCTGCAGCAGTGCCTGGCCCGCCTGGAGCAACCGGAGGAGCCGCCGCGTCTTTCATTGGAACGTGGTGCTGCGCGCCTGGGGTTTCGGCTGCACCAGCAAATAGGCGACGTGGACGCACAGGGCGACTGGCTCATCGTCATGCGCGAGGTGTCTGATACGGCGGTGATCGAGGCCATTGGGCTCTCGTTCAAGCTCACCCCCAAAGAGGCCGAGGTGCTGTACTGGGTGGTCAAGGGCAAGACCAACAAGGACATTGGCGACATCCTCGGCAGCAGCCCCATGACGGTCAAAAAGCACCTGGAGCGGGTGTTTGTGAAGCTGGGGGTGGAGACCCGCACCGCTGCTGCGGGCATGGCCATGGGGCGCATACGCCTGCTGCAACCGCAGTTTGAAATTTAGCTGCGCAAAACCCCCGCCAAGGGTTTTGGCCGCCCCATGATTTGATATAAAGACAACTCCAATACAAAGGCCACACCATGTCGTTGAATCAAAAGGCCGGCACGTCCGGTTCCGCGGGCGTATTTTCACTATGGGCGCCAGGCGTACGGTTGATGGGCAATTTGCGCTTCGAGCTCAAGGCCCTGCTGATATGCCTGATGTTCCTGGTGCCGCTGGCCTGGACGGTCTGGTCCGACTTTTCCAGCAAGAACACCAACATCGCCTTCTCCGCCAAGGAAATTCTGGGCGTGGAATACAACCGCGAAATCTTCCCGGTGCTGGATCTCGCGCAGCAGCTGCGCCGCGACGCCAGCAGCGCCGCCGCAACGGGTGTTGCGCCAGCCAGCATGGCCGATGTGCTCTCCCGCCTGAAGGCCGCGCAAGACAAGCTCGACGCCGTCAACAAGCGCCTGGGAACCGAACTGGCCACCGACAAAGCCTATGCCGATGTGCAAAAGGCCTATGCCAGCGCCAGCGCCACCACCAAGGGCCTGGACGCGGTGTTTGCGGCCCACACCGCGCACATCCAGGCCCTGGTGGGCCTGCTCAGCCAGGTCACCGATTCTTCCAACCTGACGCTGGACCCGGACATTGACAGCTACTACCTGATGGATGCGGTGTTCTTCCGCGTGCCCGACATTGCCGAGAGCAGCGGCAAGCTGCGCGGTCTGGGCCTGGGCATCATGAAGGCGGGCAGCGCCACACCCGAGCAGATCAAGACCCTCAACAACGTGATTCCGATTGCCGAGTTCCAGTTCGGCAACATGCGTGACGGCCTGGCCAAAGCCTTTGCCTACAACGCCGATCTCACTGCCAAGGTGAATGCCACCGAGGCGCTGGACACGTCTGCCGCCTTTCTGGCGATGGCGCGCAAGGACATCATTGACGGCAAAGACTACTCGCCAGAGGCCCAGGCAGCCTACCTGGCCTTGGGCAACAAGGCCATGGCGGGTGACTACGCGCTGACCGAGCGCATGCTGGGCGAGCTCGATGGCCTGCTGAAGAAGCGCGTGGCCGGGTTTACTGCCGATTTGCGCCTGGGCGTGGCCGTGCTGGCCATTGGCCTCTTGCTGGCGGCCTACTTTTTCTACAGTTTTTTTCTGGTCACCAGCCGTGGTCTGAACGCCGTCAAGGGCCATTTGCAGGAGCTCGCCGAGGGGGACCTCAGCAACGCCCCGGCCGCACCCACGACCCAAGACGAGATCGCCCAGGTGCTCAATTCCCTCATCACCGTGCACGGCGTGCTGGGCAGCTTCCAGGCGGCGCAAACCGAGATGGCGCACAAGCACGATGCCGGTGAAATCTCCCACACCATGCCCGCGGGCAGCCTGCCGGGCAGCTACGGTGTGCTGGCCGGTGGCGTGAACGCCATGGTGCAGTCGCACATTGACCTGAATGCCCGCGCCGTCGACCTGATGGACCAGTATGCCCACGGCCGCTTTGACCAAAGCATGGAAGCCCTGCCCGGACAAAAGGCGCGCATCACCGAAGTGGTCAACGCCGCCCGCGCCCAAATGGCGCAGGCTGCCGTGGCGGCCACCTTCAACCAGCGTATCCGCCTCTCGCTCGACAGCCTGCCGGTGTGCGTGACCGTGGCCAACGCCGAGGCACAGCTGGTGCACGCCACGCCCCCGGCCAAGGCCCTGTTCAAGCAACTGGTGGGCGCCAACTTCGACACCGACGCGTTCTATGGCAGCGCCATGGCCACCCTCTTCAAGCAGCCGCAGGATGCCGCCACCTTCGCCCAGGCGCTGGGCTCATCCGACACGGTGGACCTGGAAATCCAGGGCCGAAAGCTGCGCCTGCTGGCGCGCGCCGTGCTGGACGACACTGGCCGGCCCATGGGCCGCATCACCCAGTGGCAGGACCGCACCGATGAGATCGCCTCTGAGCAGGAGGTGTCGGCCATCGTCGCCGCGGCAGCCCATGGCGACCTCACCGGCCGCGTGGACCTGCGCGGCAAGAGCGGTTTCTTTGGCAACCTGGCCACGGCCATGAACCAACTGCTCGATGCCAGCGAAGGCGCCATGAACGACACCGCAGAGGCTCTGGCTGCGCTGGCCGAAGGGGACCTCACGCACCGCATCACGCGCGACTACGCCGGCCTGTTTGGCCAGGTCAAGGCCAGCGCCAACTCCACCGCCGAGAACCTGACACGCGTGATCGGCGAGGTGCGCGAGGCCTCCAACGCCCTCACCGGCGCGGCCGGCCAGGTCAGCGCCACCGCGCAGTCGCTCTCGCAGGCGGCCAGCGAGCAGGCCGCAAGCGTCGAGCAGACCACCGCCAGCATCGACGTGATGTCGGCCTCCATCGCCCAGAACAGCGACAACGCCCGCGTGACTGACGGCATGGCCAGCAAAGCCAGCAAAGAGGCCATGGACGGCGGCGGCGCTGTGGGCCAGACGGTGGGCGCCATGAAGCAGATCGCCTCCAAGATCGGCATCGTCGACGATATTGCCTACCAGACCAACCTGCTGGCGCTCAACGCCGCCATTGAGGCCGCGCGGGCCGGTGAGCCTGGCAAGGGCTTTGCCGTGGTGGCCGCCGAGGTGCGCAAGCTGGCCGAGCGCAGCCAGCTCGCGGCCAAGGAAATTGGTGACCTCGCCAGCAGCAGCGTGTCGACGGCCGAACGCGCGGGCAAGCTGCTCGACGAGATCGTGCCCAGCATCCAGAAGACCAGCGAGCTGGTGCAGGAGATCGCGGCGTCCAGCGCCGAGCAGAGCGAGTCGGTCATCCAGATCGGTGGCGCCATGGGCCAGCTCAGCCAGGCCACGCAGCAAAATGCGTCCGCCTCCGAGGAGCTGGCCGCCACCAGCGAAGAGCTCTCGGCCCAGGCCGAACAGCTGCAGCAAAGCATTGCCTTCTTCAAGACCGGCGACGCCGCCGCACCCATTGGCCGCCCCGGCCTGGCCTCGGAGCGCCGCGCCAACGCGCCGCGCTTGACCAGCGCCCTGACACCGGCGGCGGTGCGCGGGGGTGGTGGCAGCGGCAACTTCAAGCCCTATTGATGACGGATAAACCCGAAGCCAGTGTCCCGGCAGCAGCTGCCAAGGCCGAGCCGCTCGCGGCAGAGCCCAAGCCGCAGCTGCACAACCCGCTGCACGGCAAGACGCTGGAGTTCATTGTCACGGCGCTGGTGGAGGGCTTTGGCTGGGAGGGTTTGGCCGAGCGCATTCCGGTGCGCTGCTTCAGCTTCGAGCCCAGCGTGGGCTCCAGCCTGAAATTCCTGCGCAAGACGCCTTGGGCGCGGGAGAAGGTGGAGGGGCTTTACCTCTTCATGTTGCGCGAGGCCAAACGACGGTCTTGAGGCTTGTATCCGGGCGGCTGTCTGCTGTCGCTGCGGCGCAAGGGGTATGCCGGGTTCCTCATGGTGGAGTACCACAATTCGTCACCGTAGTCGCCGAATTCAAAACGGCTCGCAAACGACCAAACAAACCAAAGAAACCCGCAGCTGTAGGGACAAGAACATCAGGAGGATTCCTCTGCAGGTCCTCAAAGCACTTCGTTGCAGAACGAAACAGGCGAGACAATGCGCGTGCAACCAGCGCTACCCAACTGCAGAAGACCGGCGTGACGATCTCCGGTAACCAGGTAATCTGCCTCGCCGGCCAATGCCATCGAAAGCAGGAAAAGGTCATTCGGATCGTGCAGGTTCATGCCATCCGGGGGAGGCGGCAAAGTGCCCAGCACAATGGCACGTTGCATGTTGTTCACCATGGTGCCCACGCGATGGGCTGGCAAGATGGTCTTGAGTTTGGGGTAGCGGCTCACACGCCGGAGCTCATCGAGCTGTGCAGTCGAGGTCACCAGCTCGAAGCGGGCCGCGCGCCAGGCGCGGTAGATGCTGTCAGGCGCTCCGTGCGGTGAAATCAGGGCACCGAGCAGGACATTGGTGTCCAGAATGACCCGCATCAATGCTCACGCGCCCATTGCACCGCCTCGTCAATCAGGTCGTTCAAGTCAGCCTCGCCCATGCTACCGGCCGCCGCCTTGGCCTGTTCAACGGCCTTTTCCAGCAAGTAGGAACGCACCGCCTCCTCAATGAAGCGCGACAGGTCGCCTTTGCGGCCACCACCCTGCGCAGCAATGAACATGCGCACAGACTGATCCGTGTCAGGCGACACAGCGATATTCCAGCGGACTGACTCCATGATTGCATCTCCAGTGTTTGGGTGTGTAGGTGTTTATACACCCATTCAAATGGCCATGGTCTTTTGTCGTTGGATGCCAAAGAATGCAGTGTGCCCATGGAGACGCGCTTGTCGATCCGGGCCGTGATGGCGGCGTCGTGCACGGCGCGGTTGAGCTGGCGCGCGGTCAGCGCGTCCAGCGGATCCATGCCCGGAAACAGCCAGCCGCCGTCCAGCATCTTGCCCTGGGCGTGCGCCACACGCCACCAGACACGCAGGCGCTCCAGCAGGATGGGCGAGAGCATGGCGTAGCGATCCTTGCGGCCTTTGCCCTGTTCCATGCGCAACGATCTCACTCACCCGCAATCCCGTGCCATAGGCCAAGGACAGGGCGACCTGGTGCTTGGGGTTGCGGGTGGCGCCAATCAGCCGTGCTACTTCCTCCTTGCTCAGTACCACCGGCAACTTGGGAGGCACCCGCACCGATTGCATTCGGGCCATGACCTCGGGCCGGCGCAGCGTAACGCTAAAGAAGAAGTTCAAACCCACAATCGTGGCGTTCAGGGTGATGGGCGACACACCCTCATCCACCGGATGCAGCTGGAAGCGCCGCAAGTCTTCCTCGGTGGCGGTGTCGGGCGACCTGCCCAGGTATTTGGCCAACTTGCGTACCGCCCGGATGTAGGCCGTCTGGGTCTTGGGTTTGAGCTTGCGCAGACGCATGTCTTCGATCATGCGTTGGCGCAGGGGTGAAACCCGGTGTGTTGAAGTTTCCATGGCTGCTCTCCGGTGTGAACGAGGCCAATTGCCTCAGTTCACAACATAGACACACGCCATGTAACGCGTGCAAAACACATCCCTCGTCGGGGACTACCGCGACAGCGGTTCAGTTCTCCAGCCCATCAGAGTCATTCGACACCAAAACTCCAATGCCTGGACACGCGGCAATCCGGCGATTCATGGCGGCCATTTTGAATATCAAGCTTTGAAGAACCCGATCTCCTGGCTCGGCTTGAAAGCGCTGCGCGTGCAACGGTTCGCGTGGGAAGGGGATACGCCGGGCTCCGATTTGGGGTACTCCCGTATGAGGAGCCCGGCGTATCCCCTTCCCACGCAGCGGGAGCCAAAAACCTCGGTTTCTGAAAACACCCGCACAACACATACGCCACTTGGCGTATTTGCGAATCACCCCGGCGTTTCTACAGTGGACCCATCGCCAGCCCTTGTGATCACGCAGGGGTCTGGCGACTCCCCACCTGTTCAACAACCCGGAGCTACATACATGCAACGTCGCTTTACCCTCAAGGCACTCACCGCTGCCGTCGCCCTCAGCACTCTGGCCGTCGTGCCGTCCTACGCTGCCGACACCATCAAGGTCGGCATCCTGCACAGCCTCTCGGGCACCATGGCCATTTCGGAAACCGTGTTGAAAGACACCGTTCTGATGGCCATTGACGAAATCAACGCCAAGGGTGGTGTGATGGGCAAGATGCTGGAGCCCGTGGTCGTCGACCCCGCTTCCAACTGGCCCCTGTTTGCCGAAAAAACCAAGCAACTGCTGACGCAAGACAAGGTCGCCGTGATCTTCGGTTGCTGGACTTCGGTGTCGCGCAAGTCGGTATTGCCCGTAGTTGAAGAACTCAACGGCCTGCTGTTCTACCCCGTGCAGTACGAAGGCGAAGAGCTGTCCAAGAACGTGTTCTACACCGGTGCTGCGCCCAACCAGCAAGCCATCCCCGCTGTCGACTACCTGATGAGCAAAGAGGGCGGCGGCGCCAAGCGTTGGGTGCTGCTGGGCACCGACTATGTGTACCCCCGCACCACCAACAAGATCCTGCGCGCCTACCTGAAGAGCAAGGGCGTGAAGGACACGGATATTGACGAGAAGTACACCCCGTTTGGCCACAGCGATTACCAGACCATCGTGGCCGATGTGAAGAAATTCTCCGCCGGTGGCAAGACGGCCGTGGTCTCCACCATCAACGGGGACTCCAATGTGCCCTTCTACAAGGAACTCGGCAACGCCGGCCTGAAGGCCAAGGACGTGCCCGTGGTGGCCTTCTCCGTGGGTGAAGAAGAACTGCGCGGCGTGGACACCAAGCCGCTGGTGGGCCACCTGGCCGCCTGGAACTACTTCATGAGCATCAAGAACCCGACCAACACCGAGTTCATCAAGAAGTGGTCTGACTACGCCAAGGCCAAGGGCATTGCCGGTCACAAGGACAAGCCGCTGACCAACGACCCGATGGAAGCCACCTACATCGGCATCAACATGTGGAAGCAGGCGGTTGAAAAGGCCAAGTCCACCGACACCGACAAGGTGATCGCCGCCATGGCCGGCCAGACCTTCAAGGCACCCAGCGGCATCATGAGCATGATGGACCCCAAGAACCACCACCTGCATAAGTCGGTGTTCATCGGCGAAGTCAAGGCCGACGGCCAGTTCAACGTGGTGTGGAAGACACCGGGCCCGGTCAAGGCCAAGCCATGGTCTCCCTATATTGAGGGCAATGACAAGAAGCCGGATGAGCCTGTTGCCAAGTAATTGGTGATCGTTCTCTGAAGCAGGGGACACCTCCGGACTCAGGCCGCCATGGCACTCAGCTCCGTTCGTGTCCCCCGCCCTTCGGGCTCCTCCTTTACCTCACTGCGCCGAGCGCCATGCCGTACTGAGTCAGCCAGCATGGTTGGCACGCAATGTGCCTCAGTGACTTGGACCCTTGAAACAAGCAAAGAAACCATGCGAAACATACTAGCCATCGCCGCCTTGCTGCTCTGCGCCAGTGCCCACGCACTGACTGCTGCCGAAGCGCAGGCGATTGCCGTGGGCGAGGGCGATGCGCGCATCGAGGCGCTGCATGCGGCAGTGGCCAAGCCCGATGACAAGACCGTGGCCTTTATCCAGGCCTTGTCGGACGACGCCGTGAAGGTGGTGGCAGGCAAGCCCTTGGTGGTGTCTGGCGACAAGGGGCTGGACCCGGTGACCGGTGTGGCCATCGCCTTGCCAGACACCGCCGAAGACGTGATGAACAACAACCGCATGCGCGGTGAACTCGACAACGCCTTGGCAGCACTCAAGCTGCTGTCGCCCACGGAAGCCGTGCGGCGCGCCGCCATCAAGACCCTGCAGGGCAATGTGGACGAGGGCAGCCTGCCCCTGCTCGACAAGGCCTTTGCCCAGGAGCCGGTGGCCGAACTCAAAGACCAGCTGGGCTTGTTGCGCGCGGCTGCCCTGCTGGCCAGCACGGACAAGGCAAAACGCCTGGAGGCAGCGTCCCTGCTGGGCCAAAGCGCACAGGCCGCGACCAAGACCCTGCTGATCGAACGCCTGGCCGCCGAGAGCGAGCCCGATGTCAAAGCGGCGCTGCAATTCAGCCTATCCAAAGTCGAGTCGCGTCTGGCCTGGGGTGACCGCCTGGGCGCCATCTTCAGCGGCATCAGCCTCGGGTCAATCCTGCTGCTGGTGGCACTCGGCCTGGCCATCACCTACGGCCTGATGGGCGTGATCAACATGGCGCACGGCGAGCTGATGATGATTGGCGCCTACGCCACCTACGTGGTGCAGGGCCTGTTCCAAAAGTATGTGCCCGGCGCCTTTGACTGGTATTTGCTGGCCTCGGTGCCGGTGGCCTTCATGGCCTCTGCCTTGGTGGGTGCGGCGCTGGAGCGCAGTGTCATCCGCTTTTTGTACGGCCGCCCGCTAGAGACCTTGCTGGCCACCTGGGGCATCAGCCTGGTGCTGATGCAGGCCGTGCGCACGATTTTTGGCGCGCAAAACGTGGGCGTCGAAAACCCCAGCTGGATGAGCGGCGGTGTGCAGCTCATGGGTAATTTGTCGCTGCCCTACAACCGCCTGGTGATCGTCGGCTTTGCGCTGTTTGTGCTGGGTGCTGTCTCCTTCCTCATCAGCAAGACGCGCCTCGGATTGTTTGTGCGCGGCGTCACGCAAAACCGGCCCATTGCCGCCTGCATGGGCGTCAACACCGCACGCATTGACACCTACGCCTTTGCGCTGGGTTCGGGCATTGCGGGCCTGGCCGGTTGCGCGCTCAGCCAGGTCGGCAACGTCGGCCCGGACCTGGGCCAAGGCTACATCGTCGACGCTTTCATGGTGGTGGTGCTGGGTGGCGTGGGGCAGCTGGCGGGCACTGTGTATGCGGCGCTGGGCCTGGGCATTCTGAACAAGTTCCTGGAGGGCTGGACCGGTGCGGTGCTGGCCAAGATTGCGGTGCTGATATTCATCATCGTGTTCATACAAAAACGACCACAAGGAATATTTGCGATGAAGGGACGTGAGGCATGAAAAAGATCGAGCACACCCCCCGGCTTGCCCGCTGCGCGTGGCCGCTTTCCCCCTTGCAGGGGGCAACACCAGTGGCCCGGCAAAGCCGGTTCCACGGTGTTCCTGAAATGGCCTTCGCTTTGCTTGCCCTTGCACTTCCAACGCAGCAATTCTTTCTATGAATGCCAATCTCTCCATGCCCTTGAAGGCACCACTTTTGAACGCCCGCGGCTGGACCGCCTGGCTCGTGGCCCTGATCGTGCTGTGCGGCCTGGTGCCGCTGCTCAACCTGGTGATTCCGGCGAACAGCGCCTTTCACCTCAGCGACTTTGCCGTGGGGCTGGTGGCCAAGATCATGTGCTACGCCATCTGCGCCCTGGCCATGGATTTGATCTGGGGCTTTACCGGCATCCTGTCGCTGGGCCACGGCCTGTTCTTTGCGCTGGGCGGTTACGCCATGGGCATGTACCTGATGCGCCAGATCGGGCTGGACGGCAACTACAAAAGTGAACTGCCCGACTTCATGGTGTTCCTGGACTGGAAGACCTTGCCCTGGCATTGGTTCTTCAGCGGCAGCTTCTTTGCCACGCTGCTGCTGGTGGTGGTGGCACCCGGCGTGGTGGCGCTGGTGTTTGGCTACTTTGCCTTTCGCTCGCGCATCAAGGGTGTGTATTTCTCCATCATCACGCAGGCGCTCACCTTCGCGGCCATGCTGCTGTTCTTCCGCAACGAGACCGGTTTTGGCGGCAACAACGGTTTTACCGACTTCAAGCGCATTCTGGATATTCCGATTGCCACGCCCCACATGCGCATGGTGCTGTTTGTGCTGACCTCGCTCACGCTGCTGGGCTTCTTCTTGCTGGCGCGCTGGCTGGTGGGCAGCAAATACGGCCGCGTGCTGCAAGCCATACGCGATGCCGAAACCCGCGTCATGTTCAGCGGCTATTCGCCGCTGGGCTACAAGCTCAGCATCTGGGTCCTCTCGGCCATGATGTGCGGCGTGGCCGGTGCCCTGTATGTGCCGCAGGTGGGCATCATCAACCCCAGCGAAATGAGCCCGGCCAACTCCATCGAGATCGCCATCTGGGCGGCGGTGGGCGGCCGCGCCACGCTGATCGGCCCCATCCTCGGCGCCTTCATCGTCAACGGCGCCAAGAGCTGGCTGACGGTGACCTACCCCGAGTTCTGGCTGTACTTTCTGGGTGCGCTGTTCATTGGCGTGACCTTGTTCCTGCCCGACGGGGTGGTGGGCCTGTGGAAGAAATTGCGGGGGACAAGCAAATGACGCCCGATCTGTTGGAACAAGGCGCCAAGCGCGTCGAGGCCCGCATGGCGGCGTTGGCATCGCAAACCGTGAACACCGATTCCGGTGGCCGCACCGCGAGCATGGGGCGCCTGAAGCTCGATGACGAAGTGGACGTGACGCACGGCCGCATTTTGTATCTGGACAGCGTGAACGTGAGCTTTGACGGTTTCAAGGCCATCAACAACCTCTCGCTGGACATTGCACCGGGCGAGCTGCGCTGCATCATCGGCCCCAACGGCGCGGGCAAGACGACGATGATGGACATCATCACCGGCAAGACCCGACCCGACTCCGGCACGGTGTTTTTTGGCAGCACGATTGACCTCCTGCGCTACAAGGAACCCGAGATCGCGCAGCTCGGCATTGGCCGCAAGTTCCAGAAGCCCACGGTGTTCGAGCAGCTGACCGTCTTTGAGAACCTGGAGCTGGCGCTGAAGATGGACAAGCGGGTGCCTGCCTCGGTGTTTTTCAAGCTCGATTCAGCGCAGCGGGACCGCCTGGCGGAGATGCTGCACACCATCCATTTGGCCGATGCAGTCACGCGGCTGGCTGGCAATTTGAGCCATGGGCAGAAGCAGTGGCTGGAGATTGGCATGCTGCTCATGCAGGACCCCAAGCTATTGCTTTTGGATGAGCCGGTGGCGGGGATGACGGATGAAGAGACGGAGCGGACAGCGGAGCTGTTTTTGTCGTTGAAGGGCAAGCACTCCTTGATGGTCGTTGAGCATGACATGAGCTTCATCAACACGATTTCTGACATTGTGACGGTGTTGTGTGATGGGTCGGTGTTGGCGCAGGGGACGTTGGCGCAGGTGCAGAGTGATGAGCGGGTGATTGAGGTTTATCTGGGGCGATGAGCTTGGCTTCTTTTGGCGTTTCTTTTTTCGTGGCTGGCCGGGTTTCGCCCCGGCGGGCGACTCACTTTTCTTTGCTTCGCCAAAGAAAAGTAAGCAAAAGAAAGGCGACCCGACTGCGCGTGTCCCTTCGCTGCGCGAAGGGCAACCTGCGGTGCTCGCAACAGGCGGGCAGTCTGCAAACTCGCTTCGCTCAGACATGCAGACTGCTTGATCCGCCTGTTGCTGCGCTCCTCGGCACGCGCACACGGGAGGGGGGAGCGGGTACCAATACCAAAGACACGCGCGCCGGAGCAAATGTTGGCTTGAGCGGTAGTTCTGTTCCCCCCGCCATTGAGTCCACGCCGAGCAGCGCAGGGAACCGCGAAGCGGCGGGGACTCAGGCTCGCCTTTTCTTTGGCTACTTTCTTTTGGCGAAGCAAAAGAAAGTAGCTCGGCCGCCGGGCCGAAACCCGGCTTGCCCAGCAAGCAAGAACACAACGAATACACCCAAAACATATGCTTGAAGTCAAAAACATCAACCAGTACTACGGTGGCTCCCACATCCTGCGCGACGTCAGCCTCAAAGCCGAGCTCGGCAAAGTCACCGTCATCCTCGGCCGCAACGGTGTCGGCAAAACCACGTTGTTGAAATCCATGATGGGCCTCGTGCCCATCAAAAACGGCTCCATCGCACTCGACGGCCGGCCGATTGAAAACAACACCCCCTATGACAGAGCCAGAGCCGGCATAGGCTTCGTGCCGCAAGGCAGAGAAATCTTCGCCCGCCTCACCGTGCAGGAAAATTTGCACATGGGCCTGGCCTACAAAAAAGCCGGTACGCCCATCCCCCCCGAACTCTTCGAACTCTTCCCGGTGCTCAAGCAAATGCTGGGCCGCCGTGGCGGCGACCTGTCCGGCGGGCAGCAGCAGCAACTCGCTATTGCGCGTGCCCTGGCCGCCGGGCCCCGCGTGCTCATCCTCGATGAGCCCACCGAAGGCATACAGCCCAGCATCATCAAGGACATCGGTCGTGTCATTCGCATGCTGGCCGACCGGGGCGACATGGCCATCGTGCTGGTCGAGCAGTACTACGACTTCGCCCAGGAGCTGGCCGACGACTACGTGGTAATGGAGCGCGGCGCCGTGCTCGCACGCGGCAAAGGCGCCAACATGGAAATTGACGGTGTGCGTGCGCTGGTGGCCATCTAAAGCCGCTTGGCGCACGCCGCCCGTCCCTTTGTATGAACCAGGGCACCGCATCCTCGAATTGACCGTAAAGTAAGTCCCGCGAAGGGCCGCACGCTCTCAGGCGCAGTGCAGAATGCGACAGGGGAATTTGCGACCAAAACAAGTGGGGCCTGTGTGAAATTGCGGACAAGTTTTGAAGCCGTGGTTCTGGCCGCAGGCAGTGCGGCCATGGCCGTGGTGCTCGTGCTGATGCTGCTCTCCTGGAAGCTTGCCAACGACGCCACCGAAGCGGGCGCGTGGGTCACGCGCACCCACGAGGCCATCACCAGCCTGGCCCGCGTGCGCGCCGACACGCTGCAAGTTGAACTCAGCACCCAGACCTACCGCATTGCGGGCGACCCGCAGCGTCTGGTGGAGCGCGACGCGGCCATCGCCTCGCGCGAAACCCTGTTGCAGGACCTGCACGGGCAAACCGCCAACAACCCGGCGCAGCAGACGCGTTGGATAGAGCTGCGCCAGGTCATTGACGAGCGGCTGCGCATTTCCCGCCAGGTGGAGCAGCTGCGCAAAACCCAAAGCGTGGCCGAGGTCAACGCCTTTGTGGCCAGCGCTCCGCTGCAGCAAACCCGTGCCCGCGTATACCAGCTGCTGCAGGACATGGACCGCGAGGAGCGCACCCTGCTGGCCGAGCGCAGCGCCGACCACCTGCAGGCGCGCCAGCGCCTGGTGGCCTTTGGCGCGGTGACCGGAGTGTGCCTGCTGGCCTTGCTGGGGGCGGCCTATGGGGTGGTGCGCCGCCAGCTGCAGCACACCCGCCAGAGCCAGCTGGCCCTGACCCAGAGCGAAGAGAGCCTGGCCATTACCCTGCACTCCATTGGCGACGGCGTCATCGCCACCGACACAGCGGGGCGCATCACGCGCATGAATCCGGTGGCCGAGCGGCTCACCGGCTGGGCCTTTGCCGATGCACAGGGGCGTGCGGTGGAAGAGGTCTTCCACATCCTGCATGAGACCACCCGCGAGGAGGCCGAAGTGCCGGTGGCCCGGGTGCTTGCCACGGGCCAGGTGCATGAGCTGGCCAACCACACGGTGCTGGTGGCGCTGGACGGCCGCGAATGCCCAATTGCCGACAGCGCCGCCCCCATCCGCAGCGCGGCCACAGCGGACCAAGCCGGGGCCATCCAGGGCGTGGTGATCGTGTTCCGTGACGAGACCGAAGGGCGGCGCCTCAAGCAAGGCATCCGCGAACACAACGCCCAGCTGGAGCAGCGCGTGCAGGAGCGCACACAGCAGCTGCACGCCAGCGAGGCGCACCTGCGCAACGTCATCAACAGCGTGCCCGCGCTGATTGCCTATGTGGATGCCGAGCAGCGCTATGTGTATGTGAACCACCAGTACCAGCAGCGCTTTGCGCCACAGCACAGCAAGCTCATCGGCGCGCGCGTGTGCGACATCCTGGGGCCCGAGCGCTATGCGGTGGCCGGGCCGCTGATTGCAGAGGTGCTGCAGGGCGAGCCCCAAAGCTACGACTGGCAGCCCTTTCCCGGCGTCTGGCAGCTCGTCAACTACCTGCCCACGCGCGACCTGCAGGGCGTGGTGACCGGCTACTACGTGCTGGGCACCGACATCTCGGTGCGCAAGCAGTTCGAGCTGCTGCAAAGCGAGGCCGCAGCCGTGTTCGAGAACAGCTACGAGGCCATCATGGTGGTCGATGCACAGACGCGCATCACCCGCGTGAACGCCGCCTTTACCCGCATCACCGGCTACACCCCGGAGGAGGTGGAAGGAGAGTCGCCGCACATGCTCTCATCGGGTCGGCATGATGAGCGCTTTTTCGAGGCCTTCTGGAGCACCCTCCACAGCAGTGGTTTCTGGCGCGGCGAGATCTGGAACCGGCGCAAGAACGGCGAGGAATTTGTCGTGCTGCAGTCGGTGGCGGCGGTGCGCGACGGCCGGGGGCAGATCCTGAACTATGTGAGCGTGTTTGCCGACATCAGCCAGATCAAGGCGCACGAGGCCGAGCTCGACCGCGTGGCCAACTACGACCCGCTCACCGCCTTGCCCAACCGCAGGCTGCTCTCGGACCGGCTGCAGCAGTCGATTCTGCGTGCCGACCGCAACGGCAAATCTTGCGCCATCTGCTTTCTCGACCTGGACGGTTTCAAGTCCATCAACGACCGCCTCGGCCACAGTGTGGGCGATGCGCTGCTGGTGGCCATGGCCCACAACCTGACCGGCATCCTGCGCGCCGAGGACACGCTGGCGCGCCTGGGTGGAGACGAGTTCGTGGTGCTGCTCTCGGAGGTGGCCACGGCCGAGGAGTGCACCCTGATTCTGGAGCGCATGCTGGAGGCCGCGCGCACCCCGGTGCAGGCCGCCGGGCAGCTGCTGCAGATGTCGGCCAGCATTGGCGTGAGCCTCTACCCCAGTGACAACGCCGACCCCGACATCCTGCTGCGCCACGCCGACCAGGCCATGTACCTGGCCAAGCAGGCGGGCAAGAACCGCTACCAGCTGTTCGACCCGGAGATCGACCGCCTGGCGCAAAACCACCGCGAAGCGCTGGGCCAGATGCAGCAGGCCCTGGCCGACCACGA
>CANCCF010000058.1 GCA_947374485.1 Comamonadaceae bacterium
TAGGGCGTGTAGGCGGTGTACCAGGCCGGGTTCTCCAGGATGTTGCGCAGAATCACGCCGGGCGTGTGGGTGCCGTAGTAGCCCTGGCCAATAAAGCTCTTGAGCACCCGGTTCTTGTCTGCAATCGCCCGCAACTCGGCCAGTGCCGCCGCCTCTGTCACCGCATCCGGAATGGCCATGCGGCTGCTGCGCGCAATGCTGCCAGGCACGATGCTGGCAATCAGTGCGGCGCGGCTGGGCTCGCCAATGACCTGCAGCATGTGCTGCTCGTCTACGTCGGTGATGCCGATGTGGCGGGCAACGAATTCGCTGCTGTTTTCGAGCGTGGCAAGGCTTGGGGTTTGGGCAATGGCGGACATGGGCAGGGGCTTGGCAATCAGGCGGATTCCGAGAACTGGGTGTAGGCGGTGGCGTCCATCAGCGCGTCGAACTGGGCGCGGTCGGTGAGGGAGATCTTGAAGAACCAGCCCTTGCCCTGCGGGTCGCTATTGGCCAGCGCCGGGTCGGCGCGCAGGTCTTCGTTCACCTCCGTCACGGTGCCGTCCAGCGGCATGTAGACGTCGGCTGCGGCCTTGACGGACTCGACCACACCGGCCACGTCGCCCTTGGCATAGGCTTTGCCCACTTCGGGCAGGTCAACGAACACCACATCGCCCAATGCATCCTGGGCGTGGACGGTAATGCCCACAATGGCATTGCCGTTGTCTTCAAGCTGCAGCCATTCGTGGTCGGGGGTGTATTTGAGGGTCATGGAGAAAGGTCCTTTCGGGAAAAATCTGGTTGAAGGAAGTGTTTGATTACAGCGCATCTGCGCCTACGAAAAAACGCAGGTCAGCCGCGGAAATAACGGGTGGGGTTGAAGGGCATAGGCGCCACTTCCATGGGTACCGGTTTGCCGCGCACAAGGGCGTTGACGCGCGTGCCGGGCGTGGCAAAGGCAGGCGGCATGTAGCCCATGGCAATTGGCTGGTCCACCGTGGGGCCGAGCAGGCCGCTGGTGACTTCGCCCATCGGGTTGCCCTGCGCGTCTTGCAACTGCGTGTGTTCACGCACGGGAATGCGCTCCAGCGCCACCAGGCCCACGCGCACCCGCGTGAGCAAAGGAGGGTTGGCGATGCTGGCCAGAATTTTTTCGGCTCCAGGGAATCCGCCCGCGCGCGCGCCGCCCGTGCGCCGAACTTTTTGCATCGCCCACAGCAAGTTGGCCTCCACGGGCGTGGTGCTGGCATCGATGTCATTGCCGTGCAGGCACAAACCCGCTTCCAGGCGAAGCGAATTGCGCGCACCCAGTCCTATGGGCTCGACCTCGGGCTGCGCCAGCAGGGCGCGCGCCAGAGGCAAGGCCTGTGACTGGTGCACCGAGATCTCGAAGCCGTCTTCGCCGGTGTAGCCGCTGCGGGTCAGAAACACGGGGATGCTTTCAACGCCGGTATTCACCGCAAAGTGCCCACCGGTCATGAAGGTCAGCTTTTCCACGCCCGTTGCCAGGCGCGAAAGTGCCGTGACGGCCTGCGGGCCTTGCAAGGCCAGCAGCGCCATCTCGGGCATGGGAATGACCTGGCAGCGCTTGCCAATATGGGCCTGGATGTGGGCGATGTCGGCTACTTTGCAGGCACCGTTCACCACCACAAAAATATCGTCTGCGCGGCGCACCAACATCAGGTCGTCGAGAATGCCGCCTTCCTCATTGAGCAACAGGCCATAGCGCTGCTTGCCCACTGGCAGGTCGATCACATCCACCGGCATCAGGCTCTCGAACGCGGCCGCCGCATCCGGCCCCACCAGGCGCAACTGCCCCATGTGGGACACATCGAACAGGCCCGCTGCCGTGCGCGTGTGGTGGTGCTCGGCCATCAGGCCTGTGGGGTATTGCACCGGCATGGAATAGCCCGCAAAGGGCACCATGCGTGCGCCCAGCTCCAGGTGCAATGCGTTCAGGGGCGTGGTGTGCAGGGCGGCAGGCGAGGGCGTTGGGGTAGCAGACACGGGCAATCTCCATCAGGGGCAAATAGGGTCAACAGGGCGTGTTGCGGCAACACGCCGTGGTTTGCCCCCGCTGTCCTCTTTACCTGAGAGATTGGCCGCCACACAGACCAGGCTGCAGGGCGATTTGCTCCTTCGGTGGCTTGCCGCGCGGGCAAGCTCTCTCCAGTGGGGTGTCGTGCGGCGGGGTTGAACCGCTGCACGCTTGTCAGTCCTTTTGCCTGAGCGTTCAGACTGCTGCGATCAGCAATCCTGCGCCTTCGGCGGCCTTCTCAAAAAAGACTCTCTCCTGAACACCTTGATTCTACATGCGCTGAATGCGACTCCCGCTTACATATCCGCGTAATTCGGCCCGCCCCCGCCCTCGGGCGTGACCCACACGATGTTCTGCGTCGGGTCTTTGATGTCGCAGGTCTTGCAATGCACGCAGTTCTGCGCGTTGATCTGCAAGCGGTCTTTGCCATCATCGGCCTTCACGTACTCGTAGACACCGGCCGGGCAATAGCGCGCTTCGGGCCCCGCGTATTTGGCCAGGTTGATGGCAACCGGCACCGAGGCGTCTTTCAGCGTCAGGTGCGCGGGCTGGTTTTCTTCGTGGTTGACGTTGGCCAGGAACACGCTGGAGTTGCGGTCAAAGGTCAGCTTGCCATCGGGCTTGGGGTAGACGATGGGCTTGCACTCGGAGGCAGGCAGCAGGTAGGCGTGGTCGGGCTTGTCGCGGCGCAGCGTCCAGGGGAAGTGGCCGCGCAGCGCGAACTGCTCTAGCCCGTTCATAAGCGAGGCCACGGTCAGGCCCTTCTTGAACCAGGTCTTGAAGTTGCGCGCCTTGTTCAGCTCGGTATGCAGCCAGCTCTTCTCAAAGGCCGCCGGATAGGCGCTGAGCTCATCATGCTGGCGCCCGGCCTGCAGCGCGTCAAAGGCGGCCTCGGCGGCCAGCATGCCGGTCTTGATGGCGGCGTGGCTGCCCTTGATGCGGCTGGTGTTCAGATAGCCCGCATCGCAGCCCACCAGGGCGCCACCCGGGAACACGGTCTTGGGCAGGGACATCAGGCCACCCGCGGTGATGGCGCGCGCGCCGTAGGCCAGGCGCTTGCCGGTGACTTCGCCCTTGCTGTTTTCGAGGTAGTAGCGGATGTTGGGGTGCGTCTTCCAGCGCTGGAACTCTTCAAAGGGGCTCAGATAGGGGTTGCTGTAGTTCAGGCCGGTCACAAAACCCAGCGAGATCTTGTTGTCGGCCATGTGGTACAGGAAGGCGCCGCCGTAGGTGGCCTCGTCCATGGGCCAGCCCGCAGTGTGCAGGGCCAGGCCGGGCTGGTGGCGCTCGGGGTCGATCTCCCACACCTCCTTGATGCCCAGGCCGTAGGTCTGCGGGTCGGTGCCTTCATCGAGCTTGTATTTTTCAATCAGCTGTTTGCCGAGGTGGCCGCGCGAGCCTTCGGCAAACACGGTGTATTTGCCCAGCAGCTCCATGCCAATCTGGAAGTTGTCGCCGGGGTTGCCGTCTTTGCCCACACCCATGTTGCCGGTGGCGACCCCTTTGACGGAGCCATCTTCGTTGTAGAGCACTTCGGCCGCCGTGAAGCCGGGGAAAATTTCCACGCCCAAGCCTTCAGCCTGCACCGCCAACCAGCGTGTGACCTCGGCCAGGCTGATGATGTAGTTGCCGTGGTTTTGCACGCAGGGCGGCACCAACAGGTCGGGCGTGCGAAAGGCCGACTTCTCGCCCAGGAAGATCACCGCGTCTTCGGTCACCGGCTGGTTCAGCGGCGCGCCCATGGCCTTCCAGTCGGGGAACAACTCGCTGATGGCGATCGGGTCCATGATGGCGCCCGAGAGAATGTGGGCGCCCGGCTCGGAGCCTTTTTCCAGCACCACCACCGACACCTCTTTGCCCGTTTCTGCCGCACGCTGTTTGAGGCGGATCGCAGCGGACAGCCCGGCAGGGCCACCACCCACCACCACCACGTCGTATTCCATTGCTTCACGGGGGCCGAACTGGGCCAGAATTTCCTGGTTGGTCATGGGAAGGGTTGCCTTGCTTGGGTGATTGGAGGTGCTGCGGATTTTATTCGCGGAAAGGGCTCGGTGCCCCACGCGCTTAACGCGGTGCCAGGCGGATGGCGCCATCCAGACGAATCACTTCGCCATTGAGCATGTCGTTCTCAAAAATGTGGCGCGCCAGCTTGGCATAGTCCTGCGGCGTGCCCAGGCGCGAAGGGAAGGGCACGGCCGCGGCCAGCGAGTCCTGCACCTCTTGCGGCATGCCAAACATCATGGGCGTGCCAAAGATGCCGGGTGCAATCGTCATGTTGCGAATGCCGTTGCGCGCCAGGTCACGGGCTATTGGCAGCGTCATGCCCACAATGCCGCCCTTGGAGGCGCTGTAGGCGGCCTGGCCCATCTGGCCGTCATAGGCGGCCACCGATGCGGTGGAAATCAACACACCACGCTCGCCTGTGGCCTCGGGCTCGTTTTTGTCCATGGCTTCGGCAGCCAGGCGAATCATGTTGAAGCTGCCCACCAGGTTGACGGTGATGCACTTGCTGAAAGTGGCCAAGGCGTGTGCACCTTGCTTGCCAACGGTTTTTTCGCCGGGCGCAATGCCTGCACAGTTCACCAGCCCCATCAACTTGCCAATGGACACGGCCCGGGCCACCACGGCCTGCCCATCGGTCTCGCTGGCCACATCGCACTTCACAAAGGCGCCACCCACGTCGCGGGCCACAGCCTCGCCCTTGTCCACCTGCATGTCGGCAATCACCACCTTGCCGCCCAAACCTGCCAGCATGCGCGCCGTGCCCTCGCCCAAGCCCGATGCGCCACCGGTCACGATAAATACCTTGCCTGCGATGTCCATGTGTTGCTCCTGAAAAATGCGTGGTTGACGTTTACGTAAACGTCAATTATGGCGCATGCTTTGGCCACTCTTGCCCGGTTCACAATTTCGGGCCCCGCTTTGTGGCTATAATCTAAGGCTACGATCCAGGCGCATAGCTCAGCTGGTTAGAGCACCACCTTGACATGGTGGGGGTCGTTGGTTCGAGTCCAATTGCGCCTACCAAATTTGGTAATGAAAAAGCACCTTGCAGCAATGCAAGGTGCTTTTTTTGTCCGCCTTAAGAATAGGCGGGCAGTAGAACGCTAGTATTTTGTCCATGGCACGCTATGGGGCATACAAACCGCCACGGCTGGAACAGGTCGATATTGAACTCGAGTTGAATATCGAACTCATCGAGCGCAGGCGCCACGTCAGGACAGTCCCCTGTCCTGAGGCGCTTGAGCGCAACGACGAAGAGTCCTGGTCCGATTGGGTCACATTGAGCGGCATGTCACCGCTGGGGCCGCAGTAAAAGGCAAGCCGCCAAGGTGCCGTCTTCACCCACCGGTCAATGGCCTGCCCGGGCGCAAAGCATTTATCCCTCCGGCGGAGGCATGAGAGACTGGATCTGGACTTTCAATGTGCACGCGATGGTTGCCAAAACCATGATGGAGGGGTTGGCCACGCCGTTCTCTATACGAGAAAGGTAGGTGCGGTAAATTCCGGACTTTTCCGCCAGGTCCTCCTGGCTCATGGCGGCTTCACGCCGAAAATGCCTGATTTGCCTGCCGATTACCGGCAGGGGATTTGGCCATGTTTGTGGTGACATCATGCACCTCCCCCAAAGACTTGCTGAGCCGGCAAAGACACAATTGCCAACCCCTCTATTCACAGCAGCAACGTTCCCTTTGAATGTGCACAGCCGAGGCAAAGCGCGCTCTGCATGAAGCTTCACTTCCGGTTCAGGTTACGCTGTTGTTTCCCGGTCAGTTGCAAGATCCAGACCCCTGTGGCGAATCCGCCTGCACAGTTGGTGGTCTTGTTGCAAATTCAGATCCGGCGAAGTTGCACACAACTGGAAGTTGTGTGACTCGCTGATCTTTTTGCACATCTGCGCCATTGGACTGGCGCTACCATGGCATGGTCATAAAGATCGCCCCTGGCAAACCTCCTGGCTGGGGCCCCGGCATGCTGCGGTTTGGCGTGCACCAAATTCTCCGCACATTTCCGTCTTCTCAAGCCCAGTCTATTGCCATTGGAATGACCACACCCCTGTACTATGAATGGTCACTGAATCGGACATTTGGCCGACTTACCGGCGCGTCCTGTTCTGCCGTCTTTGGCTGGTGACTTGTTGCCGGTGGTATGGTCCTGAGGCCGGCGGAATCCAGATGCCGCAGTGGTCGGCCTCTTGCTTTAGCCAGCGTGGCAATTGCATGGATTGCCGGGGGATCATGCCAAAAAGGTCAGGTGATTTTTGATGTACCAATTTCGAAGTGCCACGGCGCAGGATGCGGACGCCGTGCTGCCCCTGATCTACAGCTCCGGGCCCCAGGCCATTGACTACGCCTTTGCCTGCCAGGGCACAAGCAGCCACGACTTTTTGCGCTTTGCCTTCACCGATGGCAAAGGCCTTCTGGGTTACCGCAACCACACGGTGGCCGTGCTGGACGGGCAGGTTCAGGGGGTTGCCGCCTTTTACAACCTGTTCGACTACCTGCGGCTCACCCTGCAGCACCTGGGGCAAGTGTGGCGCTTTTATCCCGCACGGCACTTTATCGGCCTGCTGTGGCGTGGCCACCATCTGCAATCGGTCATGCCCCCACCGGGGCAGCGCACA
Source organism: Comamonadaceae bacterium (assembly GCA_947374485.1). Taxonomy (GTDB): domain Bacteria; phylum Pseudomonadota; class Gammaproteobacteria; order Burkholderiales; family Burkholderiaceae_C; genus Allorhodoferax. Next base: position 6,642 of record CANCCF010000058.1, read on the forward strand.
CACTACGTGGCCCACTTTGGCGTCAGCCCGGCCTTTCGCAGCAAAGGCATAGGCACAGCATTACTGGACTACGAGCGGGCTGTCGGGCGGGCACAGGGGCGCAGCCACTACGCCATCGATGTGTCGGTGGACAACCCGCGCGCGCAGGCCCTGTATGCGCGCTATGGCTTTTCCATCCAGGCAGAAAACCGCTTTGCAGGTCCACCCGGTGCGGTGCCCAACGGCCGGCGCCTGACCATGCCCTTGTAGGGCCGGGCCAGCCGCCAAGCCTCACAGCACACCGGCCAGGCAGGCCAGGCGCAGGCCCAACTGTTCCGGCGTCAGGCATTGCGCATCCCGGGCCAGGCCGGGGCGGTTGGCCATCTCGAAGTTGCTCCACAGCAGGTAGTCGCTGTGCAGCGGGTTGGCGCCCAGGCGGTCATACACAGCGCCCATGCCGGGCACGTGGTCACCGTAAAAGCACAGCACCGTTTTGCGCTGGCGTTGCGCCAGATAGGCCTGCAAACGCCCCAGCATCTGGTCGGCATGGGCCAGGTGGCGCACATACACCGTCAAGTCGTCAATGGCCTGCCCGTCGGGCCTTTGGTACAGCGCCAGTGCCTCCTGCGCCGTGGCCTTTTCCAGGTGCAGCGGGCCATGGTTTTCCATGGTGATGGCGAAGATGAATTGCGCCTGGCCCGAGGCCTGCTCCAGGCGCTCAATCAGGCAGTCGGTCACGGCCGCGTCAGACACATAGGGCCCCGCATACGCCGCGTCCGCAAAATGCGCGCGGTCCACAAATGCATCAAAGCCCAGGCGCGGGAACACCTTGTGGCGAAAGAAAAACTCCGAGGCATAGGGGTGCACCGCCGTGCAGGCATACGCCCTTGCCTTGAAGGCCTGCGGCAGCGCCGGCGTGCTGCCCCTTACAAAGGCATAGGGATAAAAGCGCGCATAGCGCAAAGCCGCGTTTGGCAGGCCGGACAAGAACGCATGTTCGGTGCGCATGGTGTTGGCGCCCCAGGCGGGCACAGACAACTCCCCCGCGCCCAGGCCCGACTGCCGCAGGCTGTCAAAGTGCGCCAGCAAGCCCGGCTGCAGTGCCAGCCCGGTTTTGCGGATGTCAAAAAAAGACTCGCTTTGCACCACCAGCACATCCGGCGCATCAGCCTTGTCGGGTGCCGACTTGCGGCTGGTGCGGACCTGCACCTGCGCATAGGGCGAGGCCTTGAACTGCGCCTGCACCTGGCGCAGTTCACGCGGGCTCAGCCCCTTGACCAGGTAGCTCACAAAGACACAAAAAAAGCCCCACGTGCCCTGGTCACGCTCGGGGTCCAGCGTCACGCGCATGCCCTGGACCAGCCCCACCTGCAACCCGAACAGCACCAGGCACAGCAGCCACCAGACCTCCGCCGCAACCGGGTAGCGCCAGGCATCCAGCCCAAAGGCCGTGGCAAACAGCGCCACGGCGGGCACGGCGGCGGCCGCCTGCAGCCAGGACAAATAGGGAAAGTACAGGCGCGGGTGCCGCAGCGACTGGGCAAACAAAGCCAGGTCCGAAAACACCACCGGCTCGCGCAAGGCCTTGAACTTGGCGTTGTTCACCACCACCAGCAGAGCGAACAGGCCCAGAGCGCCCGCCAGGGCAAACCAGGCCCGCCCCCACAAGGCCATGAAGAGCACAAACAGCCAACTGACCGTGGCCAGATGCAGCACAACAGGCCTGACCCCACGCGCACGCCAGGGCGCCACCCGCGGGCTGGCCCGCAGGTCCAGGGCCATGGACGCCAGCAGCGTGGCAAGCCAGGCCGCCACCAGCGAGCCCAGCCAGCCCATGGTCCAGGCCATCAGTTCCGCCCCTTGGGCGCCAGGTTCAAAAACGCCATGAGCGCATCGGCCCAGGGGTCCGGCAGGGCATTGAGCAGCTTGATGCCCAGCCACAACACAGCCGGAAATATCACCGTCGCCTTCCTGGCATCCAGGCCCCGGCGAATATGCCGGGCCGCCTGGCTGGCTTCTATCAAAAACGGCTTGCTGGCCGGAAAGGCGTCACTCATGTTCGACTTCACGAAGCCGGGGTAAATCATGGTGAGCGAAATGCCCGTGGCCCCCAGCAAGGGCCGGATGGCCTGGCCCCAGGAATGCAGGGCGGACTTGCTGGCGCAATACGCCGGCGAGATGGCCATGCCCCTGAAGGCCGCCAGCGAGCTCACCATGGCCACATGCCCGCGCCCGCGCGCGCGCATGCGCTCGGCAATCGGCAGCACGGTGTTGATGGTGCCCATCAGGTTGGTGGTGATGACGTTGTCCACCGCCAGGGGTGTTTCCCATTGGCTCACATCTTCCAGCACATTGGCCACACCCGCATCGGCGATCAGCAGGTCCACCGGGTGCTGCGTGTCAAAGGCCTCCAGCCAGGCGCGCAAGCCTGGCGCATCGCGCACGTCCATTGCAAACACCTGCACCTCGGCACCCAGGAAGCGGCAGCGCGCCGCCGCAGCCTCCAGGCGCTCTGTGTCGCGCCCCTGCAAGGCCAGGCACATGCCGGGTGCGGCATAGGCTTCTGCCAGCGCCGCACCAATGGCGCCGCTGGCACCTGTTACCACCACCACGCGGGGCAGGGCGGCTCTCATGGCGCGCGCTCCAGCAGGCGCTGCAGGCTGCCCGCAGCTGCGCGTTGGCGGCCCGTGCGCGAATAGAAATCGCCACCCACCTGGCTGTGCACGCGGATGTAGCGCAGGAAATTTTCCAGGTAGCCCGCATCCGGCGGCGTGGGGTTTTTCCAGAACGCGTCCAGCTCACCCTGGCAGGTCAGTCCCTCGCGGTTGAAAATGGCCCGGCCCAGCGCATACACCGGGCGTTGCAACGCCAGCGCCGTCAGGCCGCTGGTGCTGTTTACCAGCACCACACCCTGCGCATGGCTTATCAGCAAGGGCAGGTCGCCCGCTTCAATAAATTGCACGCGCGCGCCCAGCCCCAGCTCCTGCGCGCGCCGCAGCGCATGGCTGCGGTAGCGCGCCAGGCCCGTGTCCAAGGGGTGGTTTTTGATCAGCAGGCAGGTGGCGTGCGTGCGCGTGCCAAAGTCTGCGCGCTGGAAAGATTCCAGCACCGTGTTGATAGCCGCCAGCACATCCGCAAACGGCGAATGCGTCCTGATTTGCGAGTCCGCATTGAGCTGCAGGGGAAACAGGAAGTAGGGCGTCTGCGCTGCCAGCAACGCGCCCGTCACCTGGTCTGCCTCCCGCTCAAACCAGCGCCGCAGGCCAAAGCGGCGCGCCAGGCCGGCGTATTCCAGCAGGCCGTTGTGCGGGCGGTGCGTCTGGTAGTGGGGATAGCGCCAGCACAGGGCCGCACTGGCCGCGCGGTAGGCCATGTCATACAAGGCCCGCACCAGCAGGGTGGGTTCGCCCGCCTGTTGGGCGCGCGTGCTGCCAGCTGCCGAGTGCGTGCCTGCCCATTGCGCGACGGCAGTTGCGTCCAGCGCCATGCCCGAGTAGCCATTCACACCGCCTGCCTCCAGCGTAATCCAGTCGGGCCGCAAATAGCCCTCTTCAAAAACATGCACGCGCACCTGCATGCCACGGGCCAGCTCCACAGCCACCCGGTGCACGGCCCGGCAGTCGCCAAACAGCAGCAGGTCGGTCGCCCCGTGTTGTTCCAGTTGCCCGCGCAGCCACGGCGGCAGGTCGCCAGGCGCCCCCGTGAAATCCGAGTGCGGCTCGGAGCGGGACAACAGCCAGTCGCCGCCACAGAAGTTGATGCGCTGCGTGGCATGCCCGGCCTGCCTGAGCAAGCGGCCCAGATCAGAAAAAAACGGTGACGCAACACCCTGCAGAAAGACGAAAGAGCGGCGCATGGGCACTAGCTATGCAGCTTGCCAAACAAAACATCCACCTGCGCAAAATGCGCCGACCACAAAGGCGCCTGGTAGCCCTGCATGCGTGCGAGCTGCTGCGCCCGGCGCGGGCTGTCGCTGGCCGTATAGTCCTGCACCGCGCCCAGCCAGGCCAAGCCGTCCAGCGGGTCTATGTACTCGGGGATGCTGTGCGCAATCTCCCTGAACACCGCCAGGTCGCTGGCTATCACCGGCGTGCCCAGGCTGAGCGCCTCGGCCAATGGCAGGCCAAAGCCTTCAATGTGCGAGGGAAACAGCAAGGCCTGGGCATGCTGCAAATAGCACACCAGCTCGGCATCCGAGCAGGACGGCTTTTCCAGCACAAAGCCCTGCAAGGGCTCGCAGCGGTCCAGCATGTCAATGGCACTCTCGGCCTCCCAGCCACGCCGGCCAATCACCACCAGGCCCGGCGCCTTCTCTCCCAGTTGCTCCACCAGGCGGCGCCACAGCTTGAGCAGCAACAGGTGGTTCTTGCGCGCCTCTATGGTGCTCACCACCACAAAGTAGGGGCGCTCCATGGGCCGCTGCAATGTCTCTGCCATGCGGGCATCTATCAAATCCACACCCAGCAGCGCGGCCACGGCCAGTGGCATGGGCAAACCCTGCTGCGCTGCAAAGGCCTGCAGCGCCTCCAGCGAGGCCTGCGAATTGGTGACCACCCCCGCGCCATGGCGCAGCACGGTTTCCATGCGCGCCACATGGCGCGCTTTGGCTTCGGGCGCGCAATATTCCGGGTGCGAAATCGGTATCAGGTCATGCACCAAAAATACCGGCTTCACCCCCAGATGCCTGAGCCACTGCCCATAGCCCGGCACGCCAATGCCCATGTGCCCCACGTTCAGATAAATGCTGCCGCGCACCGACTCCCGGCGCCAGGAGCGCAGCCCGCTCTTGGCCAGGAATGCGGCCAGCCAGTGCCTGAAGTTCAGCCCCGGTTTTTGCAGGCGCTCAAACAGCGTGGCCGAGTCGGCGCGGGACAGGATGTTGCTGTACGAAAACATGCCGTAGCGCACCTGAATCACCGCACGGCTCACCGCGCCAAACTGCAGCACATAGGCCAGGCACACCCGGTCTATGCCGGTGGGCAGCTTGTTGGCGCCCAGATGCACCAGCAAGCGCGTGACATCCATCAGCAACTCACTGTTGCCGTGAGAGGGCTGCTTGTGGAGCGGCCGTGCCAGGTTCAATTCGTCAGGGTCCGCAGGTTGTAAATCGGGAACACGATGGACGACATGATGTTCAGGAACTTCTGCAGCTCGGCCGCTGGCGCGTTGGACACATACAGCACATCCTTGTTGCGAATGGGAAAGCCCTGGGCCACAAAAAACATGGCCGGGTCCTTCAGGTCCACGCGGTACACCACGGGCACTTTGCCCTCCGGCGTGGTCGGCAGGGCGCGGCCCTGTGCATCGGTGCTGCTCAGCAGGGCGGCCGGGTCTTCAAAGCGAAAAATAAACAAGCCCTGCGCATCGGCACGCTGGTCCTGCAAGCCGCCTGCGCGCGCCAGCGCCTGCGCCAGGCTGATGCCCTGCACCTCGAAATTGAGTTCCTCGTTTTTGCCGGTGGCCCCCAGCACGGTAAAGCTCAGCGGCTGCGTCAGGGCGGTAATCACATCACCCGCCTGCAGGGGAATGTTTTGCTTCGGATCCTGAATGATGCTGTCCAGCGGCAAAGACTGCACCTGGCTGCCCCGCGTGATCTGCAAGGTCGTCTTGCCCACCGGCGTGCGCACGCCGCCTGCTGCTGCCAGCGCGTCCAGCAGCCGCTCACCCTTGGCCGTCAGAGGCATGCGCAGGCTGTTGGCCACCTCACCCACCACCGTCACATTCGAGCTGGCGTTGCGAATCACCCGCACCAGCACCTGGGGCTGGTTGGCCTTGGCCTTGAGGGCCGCGCCAATGCTGGCCTCGATTTCCTGAGGGGATTGGTCGGCGGCTTTGATGGCGCCAGCAAAGGGCACGTTAATGGTGCCCGCGCTGTTGACCATCTGGTCGGGCAAAGTCGTCATGCGCGCGCCAGATGCACCGGTGCGCGCATCGACTGTGGCCGCACCAAACAAATTGGCCGGGGGGGCCTCCCAAATGGAGACTTCAATCACATCGCCTGCACCCACGCGGCCCACCGCCGCGCTGCTGCCAAATGCTTCTGAAAACAAGGAGCGCCGCTGGCTTGCCAGCACCTTGCGGGCCACGGCGTCGCTCACGTCCACCAGTTGAATGCCAGCGCTGCTGGCGGGTTGGCCTGCATCTGCCACCCGCTGCGTGGAGGGGCCTGAAGATGGCATCCAGACGGCGAGGTTGCCGCAACCGCACAGTGCCAGGCAGGCCAATGCCATCAAGCTGCTGCCAATGTGCCGTGCCGTGCTGGCCGGCACATATTTAATTATTGAAACCATAAAATTGACCAAGCCGCCCATAAGTTACATTCTCATTGTATTGTGCGGCCGCCAATGGCTGGGTTTTACCTATATAAATTGCATCCAAGTAACCATGTTCAAACGTCTATTCGGAATATCAAAAAAGCAGACTCTGCGCAGTTATATGGATGACAAAGTGGGCACCTACCGGCTCACCATGGCCGATCTGGCGGACCCCCGGCAGCGCACGCTTATCGAGTCGTATTGCATGTCCAAATGCAAGGTGGTGAATCTGCTGGACGACACCGGCGTGGCCATCGTGCTGGGCAAATACATGACCTGGGTGGATCTGCGTGACAAAGCCCTGAGCCCGCACCTGATGCTGCAAGGCTATTGGGAAATGTGGATCACCTCCGCCATAGCCCGCCTGACCAAGCCTGGCACCCTGGCCATTGATATCGGCGCCAACCTGGGCTACTACACCTTGCTGCTGGCCGATGCGGTGGGCCCCTCGGGCAGCGTGCTTGCCTTCGAGCCCAACCCGCGCCTGGCCAACATGATGCGCACCTCCGTGGGCATCAACGATTTCGGCAGCCGCGTGTCCGTGCGCGAAGAAGCCGTGGGCCAGACATCGGGCGGCCAGCTCACCCTGGCCATACCGCGCGCCAATCCGCAGAACGCGCTGATCATGCAGTCCGAGGCGCAAAAGCAGGGCTTCAAGAAAGTGCATGGCGACTACGCCCAGTTTGTGCAGGTCAAGTCCATCACCCTGGACAGCCTGAACCTCAGCAACGTCGGCATGGTGAAGATCGACGCCGAAGGTGCCGAATACAGCATCTGGCGCGGCATGCAAGCCACCATTGACAACAACCCCGGCATACAGATCTGCGTGGAGTTCAACGCCAGCCGCGACTACCCCTGGGCCGCGTTCTTTGCGGAAATGCAAGCCAAGTTCAAGCAGGTGTCGCATGTGGACTACGACGGCCGCATCAAGCCCCTCACGCTCGACATGGTCAAGAACGAGCGCCACCACGAAGACTGGATGATTTATCTGGCCCACGCCTAAGCCATGAAAATCGCCATTGACGGCTACAACCTCGGCCTGGACAAGGGCACGGGCGTTGCCACCTACGGTAAAAACCTCAGCCGCACCGTCAAGTCCCTGGGGCACGAAGTGGGTGTGCTGTATGGCCGCAAGTCGGTCAAAAGCAAAAACCCGCTGCTCACCGAAATTGCTTTCTTCGACGTAGGCACCGGCGTCACCAAGCGCCTCCTGAACGGCCTGCGCAACGTGCTCGAATCCACCGCCATCGCCTTTGAAAGCGAAGTGGACACCGTCACCCTCAGCGGCCGCGTGGTCACCGATTTCATGAAGGACCGGCTGCCCGCGTTCGACCACTTGTGGAACAGCACCCAGGTGTATGAGCGCTGCACCACCGGCTACAAATGGTTTGGCAAACATGCCCGTGTCACGCTGCCCGGCGTGGACATTGCGCACTGGACCTATCCCCTGCCCATCAAGGCAAACAACACCGCCAACATCTACACCCTGCACGACCTGGTGCCCCTGCGCCTGCCGCACACCACGCTGGACAACAAGCGTGGCTACTACAAGCTGTGCAAGCATTTGGTGGATACGGCCGACCACATCGTCACCGTCTCGGAAGCCTCGCGCCAGGACATCATCAACCTGCTGGGCGCAGACCCGCAGCGCGTTACCAACACCTACCAGTCTGTCAGCTTCGCCCCCGAACTCCTGAACAAACCCGAGGCCGCCCTGCGCGCCGAGCTCAGTGGCATCTTCAACCTGCAATACAAAGGCTACTACCTTTTCTTTGGCGCCATAGAGCCCAAGAAAAACATCAACCGCATGCTCGAGGCCTACCTGGGCAGCGGCCTGAAAACGCCCTTGGTGATTGTGGGTGCGCCCGGCTGGAAATCGGAAGACGAAATGCGCATGCTGGCCACCCTCAAAGGCCTGGCGCATTCGGCCCGCGTCATCCGGCTGGAGTATTTGCCCTTTGCCATGCTGGTCAGCGTCATCCGCGGTGCCAAGGCCACTTTCTTCCCCTCCTTGTACGAAGGCTTTGGCCTGCCGGTGCTGGAGTCCATGGCCCTGGGCACCGCCGTGCTCACCTCCAACACCAGCAGCCTGACCGAAGTAGCCGGCAATGCCGCCTGCATGGTCGACCCCTACAACACCCAGGCCATGGCCGAAGCCATGCGCGCGCTCGACGCCGACGACGGCTGGCGCGCAAGCCTCGAAGCCCAGGGGCGCGAGCAGGCCAAACTGTTCAGTGAAGAGGCCTATGCCAAGCGGCTGCAGGCGCTTTACGAGATGGTTTTGGAGACCAGGCGCCCATAAGTGCGCGATTCGAACTCAGGGCTGCTTGACGTCTTCACTCCTCAGAGTATGCAGGTCACCTCGTCAAGTGACTTTGCCACGCAGAGCCAGCAGCTTTTGTCGCTTTGGATAATTCAAGTCCACCGCATCAGGCATGCGCATCAGGCGTCGGGACCGATTGCACCGCCAAGCACAGGCCCATGGCCTTGAGGATGGCCGATAGGCTGCTAAGAACAGGATTGCCATCGGGCGAAAGAGTGCGGTAGAGCTGCGTTGTACTCAAGTGGGCTGTCTCAGCGACAGTTTGCAACCCACCAAAGGCTTTTGTCATTTGACGCAAAGTAACCAGCAGTTCGCTCTGATCTCCGTCCTGCAGAATGCTGTTCAGCAGTAGAACCGCGTAGGCGGGATCATCCCGAAACATCTCGGCCATTGCATCATCATGTTCTCTATCTTTCATCGATTGACCTCCTTTGCCAGTCTTGCCAATATTCACACGCGCGATCGACATCTGCGTCCTGTGATCGCTTGTCGCCGCCGCACAGCAGCAAGACAACTTCCTTGGCGGCGACTGCGTAATACACCCGATATCCTGCACCGACATCAATTTTCAACTCCTATACGCCATCACGACAAAATTTGTGATCGCCAAAATTGCCGTGCTCAATGCGATTTACGCGCCTTGTGACCGCAACTTTCGCCGTTAGGTCACGCAATTTGCGGAGCCAATCGAGGTAGACATCCTTTTCGTCAGAAGTAAGGTAGTGCCGAATTCCGTACATGGTTTATTTTCGTTTTTAGACGAATTTCAGTCAAGTGATACGCGCTTGGCAGTCGAGCAGCTCAACCAAGCCTAAGCCACCCGGTGAATCTCCACCCGGCTTAAAGCCACCACATTGCCGGCCTCCACCCACACGCGTATCTCCAGGTCGGTGCAATCCGTCTCCACCTCAAAGGCCAGCGCGCGTTCGCTGGTTTCGCCCAGGCTGTAGCTGTACAGGTCGCCCCGGGCCAGCAGGTGGTTGCCGCCGCGCATGGCCACTTCGATGTTCGGGTTGGGGCCCGGCTCGCCGGCAAAGCTGCCCTGCAGGCGAACCTCGTAGCGGCCGGCTGCCAGGTAGATGTAGGGCCCATACACCAGGTGGCCGGCTTGGCCCGTGCTGTGGATCTGCCGCCCGGCGCGCCGCCCGCCGTTGCTTTTCAGGCGGGCGTCACTGCCATGCAGGCGCACCACGCCATCAGCCTCCCATTCCTGGTACCACTGCCCACCCAGCAGCACGTCCAGCAACTGCGCCGTGCATTCTTTCCAGGTCTGCCGTGGCATGTGCGTAGACTGCGGCGCCTCGCCCCTGGCATGCAAGCCCAGCCACAGCTGCACGGCCGCCGCCAGGGAGGAGGGCTCCAGGCCCGAGAAGTAAAAGGCGTGTTGACCCGCCACCTCGCGAAACACCGGCAAATCGCGCGCCAGTATGGGCACCTGGTGCCGCGCCGCCTCAATCAGCGGCAGGCCAAAGCCTTCACCCTCACTGGGCGCCAGCAAGCAGGTGGCGGCGGCATACAGCTGGTCGAGGTATTCGTCGCTGACATCGTCGGGCCAGTGCAGGCGCCGCCCCATCTCCGGGTGGCCCTTCAGGCGAAAGGCAAAGCCCTCCATATGCCAGCCCGGCCGTCCCACCACCACCAGATTGACGTTCACACCCGCCTTCCAAAGCTGCTCAAACGCCGCCAGGGTTTGCACATGGCCCTTGCGCGGCTCTATGGTGCCCACCATCAAAAAGCTGGGTGCCGCTGCCAGTGCGGCCAGCAGCTGCGGCGCATTGGCCGGCACACCCTGCGTGGGCTTGGAGTCGGCCAGATCGGCACCCAGGTGGAACCAGCCAATCTTGAGTGGACGCAAGCGCCTGGGCCCCTCTACGGTGAGCCACTGCGCCACCTCATCGGCCACCGAGCGCGACACACACACCACCCCGTCAGCGCGCGCCAGCCGCCCCAGCCACAGCCGGTGGTTCTCTTCCGTGCCTTCGGGAAAGTACTGCGGCTTCCAGATGGGCAACAAATCGTGCACGCCAAAAAACACCTTGACGCCCAGGCTGCGCAGATCCGCGTAGTAGTCCGCCTGCATCAGCAGCACCTCGGGCTGCAGCTCCAGGCGCAGAAAAATGTCACCCGCCTGCGGCTCTATGGGGGCGTCCACAACGGCCTGGGCCTGGGTCACACCGCCAAAGGCCTGCGCAAAGTGGCGCGCGTAGTAATAGCCCTCCAGGTTGCGATGGGCCAGCACCGGCTCCACCGTGTAGCCCTCTGGCGGGTTGGCCAGCAGCTGCACCAGCACGCTGCGCACCACCCGCTGAATGCCGGTCTGGATGTCGAGCTCGGACAGCTCCGAGATGTCATAGAAAAGTTGCATGTTGTATCCGCCAGCGCCACACACTCCGGGTGGAGCCGCAGCCTTTGAAGGCCATAGCGTAAGGGATTACGCGTGCATATCAGCGCCGCACGCTCCAGGGGTTAATGACTTGCAAACCAGCGGCCTCAAAGGGCCCAGTGTCACGCGTGGCAACCATCAAACCATGTGCGGCAGCCGTTGCTGCAATGTAGCCATCTGCAGGTGCAATCGCTTTGCCGTCCAGGCGCGCCCGCGCGCGAAGCTCCGCATAAGCTTCTGAGGCGGCAGCATCAAACGGCAAGATGCGGCCAATGAACAAAGGCAAGATGCGTACTTCAAGGCTGGCATGCAAGGTATCTTTTCGCTTGCCAGGCGGCAGTGCCGCAATCCCGAAACGCAACTCCGCCAAACTGATTGCAGACAGGTAGAGCGTTTCAACCATTTGCCCGTCCAGCCAGTTCAAAACGCCCACATCGCCAGCCAACTTCAGTGGCTCTGACACGACGTTGGTATCGAGAAGAATCATTCGAAACTTATCGGATCTTCGGTTGATTTGTCGCGCTCGATCAGCAGATCAAAGCCCCCGGCCTGCTGGCCTATTTCAGCCAACAAGGAGCCCAGTTTGACGCGACTTTCCGGGCGGGCCACGCTTTCAAGAATAGCTCGAACTTCAGCTTCGGTACTTCGGCCTGCCTTTGCGGCTCGCGCACGCAATGCGCGGTGCGTCTCCTCAGGCAAATTTCGGACGGTAATGGATGACATGGCTTCTCCATTCACTCAGTGGTGGCGGTGATTGCATCATAGCCAGAGTGACACCATTGCGCGCCATGTTGGGATTCACAGGACACGCACCCCACCCGCCACCGCCACAAACTCCGGATTCAACAAAGCCCTCTGCAGCCCATAGTGCAGCGGCTGCCCCTCCCAATCCAGCACCGCGCCGCCAGCCGCCTCCAGCACGCACTGCGCGGCGGCCGTGTCCCATTGGCTGGTGGGGCCAAAGCGCGGGTACACATCGGCCTGGCTTTCGGCAATGCGGCAAAACTTGAGCGAGCTGCCCGCCGCCACAAAGCTGTGCGCGCCCTCCAGTGTGGCCAGCCAGGCCGCCAGCTTGTCGCCGCCATGCGAGCGGCTGCCTATCACCCGCAGGGGCGCGTCCTCTGCCCGTGCGCCAGGCTGCAGGCGGCGCTCGGCGCCATTGGCAGTGCGCTTGTACGCACCCAGCCCTCGGGCGGCGTAAAACAGCTCGCCCAGGGCCGGCGCAAGCACCACGCCCAGCACCGGCACGCCGTCCTGCACCAGCGCAATGTTCACGGTGAACTCGCCATTGCGCTTGAGGAACTCCTTGGTGCCGTCCAGCGGGTCCACCAGAAAAAACGTGTCTGCCGCCTGGCTGCCGGCGCTGCGCGACTCTTCCGACAGGATGTACACGCCCGGGTACACCGCTGTGAGCGCCTGGCGTATCAGGGCGTCTGCACGCAGGTCGGCCTCGGTCAGCGGGCTGGCGTCTTCCTGCCCCGCGTTCTTTTGCCAGACCGCGCCACCCCGCTGGTACACGGCCATGATCTCCTGGCTCGCGGCCTGGGCAATGTGGCACAGCGTCTGCAACTGCCTCTGCGGCTCTGCCTGCAGCGCCGCCTGCGTTGCCCTCAGCAGCACAGCGCGGGCTCCAGGCTCAGCAGCAGCTGCTCCACGCATTCATCGGGCCAGAACTCTGCCGTACGCAGATGCACATCCGGGTGCGTGGGCGCCTCATACGGGCTGTCGATGCCGGTAAAGTCTTTGAGCTCGCCCTTGCGCGCCTTGGCATACAGGCCCTTGGTGTCACGGCGCTCGCACATCGCCAGCGGCGAGTCCACAAACACCTCCACAAACTCACCCCGGGCAAACAGGCTGCGCGCCATCGCCCGCTCGGCCGCAAACGGCGAGATAAAGCTCACCAGCACCACCAGCCCGGCATCCACCATCAGTCGCGCCACCTCGGCCACACGGCGGATGTTCTCCACCCGGTCTGCCTCGCTAAAGCCCAGGTTGCGGTTGAGCCCCTGGCGCACGTTGTCGCCATCCAGCAAATACGTGTGGCGTCCCTCGGCGTACAGGCGCTTTTCCAGCAGGTTGGCCAGGGTGGACTTGCCCGAGCCCGACAAACCGGTAAACCAGATACAGCGCGGTGTCTGCAGCTTCAGGTTGGCGCGCGCCGTCTTGTTGAGCTCCAGCCTTTGCCAATAAACGTTGCTGGCGCTGCGCAGCACCAGCTGCAGGCTGCCCATGCCCACCGTCTCCTGCGTCAGCGTGTCCACCAGCGCAAAGCGGCGCAGCGCCGTGTCCGAGGCCTTGGGCGCAAACGGCAGCGGCGCGTTGGTAGACAGGCTGACCACGGCCATCTCGTTTTGCTCCAGCACCTTGGCGGCCAGGTGCGCGCCCCGGTTCACATCCTCCCGGTACTTGATGTCGGTAATGCTCACGCCCACCTCCTGGCCCGCCATCTGCAGCAGGTACTGCCGCCCGGGTGCCAGGGCATGCGCATGCACCCACAGCAGCTGGGCCTCAAACTGGTCGGCCATCTCGGCAGGGGCCTGCAGCTCGCGCAGCACCTCATCGGTCTCTGGCGGCGGGCCTTGCGTGTCCACCGTGCTCAGATACTGCAAGAGCGTGGGGCCGCTGTACCAGGGCATGTGGGGGCTCATCCGCACCACGTTGTCGCCGCCCAGGGCCGCGGTGGGAATGGCCTGCACGCTGGCAAAACCCAGGGCACTGGAGAAGCGGCCGTACTCGGCCACTATGGCGCCAAAGGCGGCCTCGTCAAAGCCTGCCAGGTCCATCTTGTTCACCGCCAGCACCACATGCGTTATGCCCATCATGGCCAGAATGCGGCTGTGCAGGCGGCCCTGCGATTGCAGCCCCTCACAGGCATCCACCACCACCAGCGCCAGGCTGGCAGACGTGGCGCCGCTGGCCATGTTGCGGGTGTGCTGCGCATCGCCTGGGGTATCGGCCACGACAAAGCTGCGTTGCTGTGTGGTGAAGTGGCGCAGGCTCACTTCAAAACGGGTGGCGGGCTCTGGAAGTGCTGGCGCGTTAGCCAGGGCAGGGCAGGTGGACTGCAGACTGGTGATCAGCGCGCTTTTGCCGTTGTTGGCACTGCCACAAGTGACAAAACGCAGCGTATCCATCGGCAGTCTCCTTCTTGTATTTTTACCCCTCAAGTTGGGGGATAAGCACCGCCAACGATAGCGGTGGATTCCCAATTATTACCGTTGTGCGGTCAATGCTCGGAGCTGATGGATACCTTGTGCCCATGAGTGTTCAAGAGCGCATGTTGGCGGGCGGTTTGCAGGTCTGCAGCCACCATCTCTGCACACATTTGCTGCACCGTTATCTCGGGCACCCAGCCCAGCTTGGTCTTGGCCTTGGTGGGGTCACCCAGCAGTGTTTCAACTTCGGTGGGCCTGAAATAACGGGGGTCCACGCGCACCACCACATCGCCCGCCTTCAATGCCGGCGCCTTGTCACCTTGCACACTGGCAACAACGGCCACTTCATCTGCCCCCGTGCCTTCAAAGCGCACGGTAACGCCCAACTCGGCAGCACTCCATTCAATGAACTGGCGCACGCTGTATTGCACACCTGTGGCAATCACAAAGTCTTCCGCCTGTTCCTG
>CANCCF010000059.1 GCA_947374485.1 Comamonadaceae bacterium
GCTAGCGAGCGATTTGGCCAATATTCCCTTGAGCTCGTCGCGCAAGGCCTGGGCTTCGCCTTGCAACCGCGCGTAGTCGGCCAGCAGTTGCTCAGGGTCGTGGCTCACGGTGTCCACCGCGTGGGGGTTCTTCTGGTCGAGGTTGTAGCCAGCGGCTTTGATCTGGTCGATGCTGACCTTCCAGGCGAAGGCGTTTTCCACGCGGCTGGCAAAGCCATCGGCTTCGCTGCCCCACCACGCCTTCTCCACATCAAACTCTTCGATGCGGATGGGCTTGGTCTTGTTGTAGTTCTTCACGCCGCTGGGGTACTGGTGCTCGTAGTACCAGATGTCTTTGGTGGGCTGGCCCTTGGTGAAGAACAGCAGGTTGGTCTTGATGCCTGTGTACGGCGCGAATACGCCATTGGGCAGGCGGATGATGGTGTGCAGGTTGCATTCCTGCAGCAGCTGCTCCTTGATGCGGGTCTTTACGCCCTCGCCGAACAGGGTGCCATCCGGCAGAACCAGCGCAGCCCGGCCCTGATTCTTGAGCAGGTGCTTGATGAGCACCAGGAACAGGTCGGCGGTCTCTTTGGTGCGCACATCGGCGGGGAAGTTGTTCTCCGTGCCGGGCTCCTCCACGCCGCCAAACGGTGGGTTGGTGATGATCACGTCCACACGGTCGGCAGCGCCATAGTCGCGCAGCGGGCGGGTGAGCGTGTTGTCATGGGCGATCTGGCTGGGCACTTCCACGCCGTGCAGCATCATGTTGGTGGTGCACAGCATGTGGGGCAGCTGCTTTTTCTCCACGCCCCGCACGCTGCGCTGGAGTGTGGCCTGGTCTTGTTCGTTTTTGACCTGCTTGCGCAGGTGCTCCAGGGTGCAAACCAAAAAGCCACCGGTGCCGCAGGCCGGGTCCAAGGTCACCTCGCCCAGCATGGGGTTCACCATGTCCACCATGAACTGGGTGACGGCGCGCGGGGTGTAGAACTCGCCCGCGTTACCGGCGGATTGCAGGTCCTTCAGAATTTTCTCGTACAGGTCGTTGAACTGGTGGCGCTCGGTCTGGCGGTTGAAGTCGATGGCGTTGAGCTTGTTGATGATCTGGCGCAGCAGCTGGCCGCTCTTCATGTAGTTGAAGGCGTCTTCAAACACGCTGCGCACCACATAGCCGCGCGGGTTGCGCTCGGCATCCCCGGCAATGGCCTTGAGCTGGGGGAAGAGCTGGCCGTTGACGAAGTCCAGCAAGGTGTCGCCCGTGATGCCCTCGGCGTCGGTGGCCCAGTTGCGCCAGCGCAAGGGCTCGGGGATGGGGCTTTGGTAGCGGTCGCGGGTCAGCTCCAGCTCTTCCTCCTGGGCGTCAAAGACCTTGAGGAAGAGCAGCCAGGTGAGCTGGGAGATGCGCTGGGCATCGCCATCCACACCGCTGTCTTGGCGCATGACGTCTTGGATGGATTTGATGACGGACGAGATATTGGACATGCAGGGGTTCTAACGCAGAGAAGTGGGGACGCAGGAGAAGGGTGCGCGCAGGGTACCGCAATGCGGGCTATGTGCGGGCTATGCCGATCGGTAGGAGTACAGCTCGGTCTCCAGCAGTGTGATGGCTGACAAAAACTGCGGGCGGCCGCCAAAGCTGCGCACCAGCTCCACAGGCGAGCCAAGGGTGTTGAGGGGTGGCACGGTCAGGATGTCATCGCTCTCAATGGTGCGAATGCCCTGGTCGGCGTACTTGTCGATCAGCGCATCAAGCACCTGGCGGGCCACCGGGCCATAGCTGGTGAAGACATTGCGCTTTTTGACCCGGTTGGCGCGCTCGCGGCGCGTCAGGGGCGGCATGTTCCAGGCCACATAGAGCAGCATGTCGAAGGGGTCCAGGTCTTTGCCTACCTCCAGCGCCAGGGCGTCAATCAGCACGCCATGCCCCTCCAGCTCTTGCAAGAGGGCGGCTTTGCGGTCGGCATCGTTCCAGGCTTGCAGGAACTGGTCGAGCGAGTTGTACTGCGCCGTGAGGTTGATGCGGGTGTAGTCGCGCAAACTGTCGGTGATGAGCTTGCCTTGTGCATTGAGGTACTGCACGCGCTCGCGGGCCACAGAGACCGTTACAAGGCCGCCTACGACGTATTTCGTGACCTTGGGAGGGTCACCACCCGTTTGGCCAGTGCCGCCAAAGGGGACGTCAGAGGGCTCGCCTGCGGGGGCTTCTGTGCCATGGGGGCCTGCGCCTGGCGGGTTGTCGTCTTCAGGTTCTGGGGGCAGCACGGGCTCATCGCCCGTGGGCTCGTAAATCTGCACCGGATCGCCATCAAAGTCCTTGTCGGCAAAGATGTCGGTGGCGCGCTTGAAGTCCAGGATGGTGAACCAGGTCTTGCCCAGGTCTTCGCGCAGGCGGGTGCCACGGCCAATGATTTGCTTGAACAGCGTCATGGACTTGATGTTCTGGTCCAGCACGATGAGCTTGCAGGTCTGGGCGTCCACGCCCGTGCTCATCAGCTTGGAGGTGGTGGCGATCACCGGGTAGGTCTTCTCCGGGTCGATGAAGTTGTCCAGCTCCATCTTGCCCTCGGGGTTGTCGCCGGTAATCTGCACCACGTACTTGGGGTGGTCTTTGCAGATGTCGGCATTGGCGTTGGAGAGGGCCTGGCGCATGCGGCTGGCATGGTCAATGTCTTCGCAGAAGACGATAGTCTTGTCGTAGCGGTTCGTGGCCTTGAGGTACTCGCTAATCTTGGCGGCCACTACCTCGTCGCGCTTCTCCAGCACCAGCTTGCGGTTCATGTCGGTGGCGTTGTAGACCCTGTCTTCGATGACGTTGCCCCGCTTGTCGGTCATGCCCTCCGGTGGGCGCCAGCCAAAGGTGTCCTTGTCCAGGTCGATGCGCACCACCTTGTAGGGGGCCAGGTAGCCGTCCTCAATGCCTTGCTTGAGGGAGTAGGTGTAAACCGGCTCGCCAAAATACTCCGTGTTGGAGATGTCCTTGGTCTCCTTGGGCGTGGCGGTCAGGCCGATCTGGGTGGCGCTGGCGAAGTAGCTCAGTATTTCACGCCAGGCTGAGTCCTCATCGGCACTGCCACGGTGGCATTCGTCCACCACGATGAGGTCGAAAAAGTCCGGGGAGAACTGCTTGTAGATGTTCTGCTCTTCCTCGGTGCCGGTCACGGCCTGGTAGAGCGAGAGGTAAATCTCATACGACTTGTCCACCAGCTTGCTGGACTTGTGGACCGCCACATCCAGCTGCTCAACAAAATGCTTGCCCGTGGCCGCATCGACCCGCTCCACGCCCTTGGCATGGGGGCTGAGCTTGGCCATGGCGCCCTTGAACGGGCGGAAGTCGTTGACCATGGTCTGGTCGATGAGGATGTTGCGGTCGGCCAGGAAGAGGATGCGCTTCTGGCCGGACGGCTTGTCGGCCTTCCAGCTCGACTTCCACAGGCGGTAGATGATCTGGAACGCGGTGTACGTCTTGCCGGTGCCGGTTGCCATAACCAGGAGAATGCGCTGCTGGCCTTTGGCGATAGCCTGCACTGTGCCATTGATGGCGTTCATCTGGTAGTAGCGCGGGGTCTTGCTGGGGGCGTAGGGGTACTCGGCTACCTGGCGCACCTCGGCAGGCCAGCCCTTCCAGGCGCAGTAGCGTTCCCACAGGTCGGATGGCGTTGGAAACTGGTCGAGCGCCAGGTGGGTTTCCAGCACGCCATGGGTCATGGTGGCGTCGCGGAAGACAAAGCCGTCGCCATTGCTGGAGATGGAAAACGGGATGTTCAACAACTCTGCGTAGTTGATGGCCTGCGCCATGCCTGCGCCCACCGCATGGTTGTTGTCCTTGGCCTCGATGACAACCAGTGGGATGTTGGTCTTGTAGAAGAGCACGTAATCGGCCCGGAGGACGGACTTCTTGTCGCGGGCGGCATGGTTGCCACGCACCACCATACGGCCTGGCCGCAGGGTGTATTCACGGTAAATCTGTTCGATCGTGTTCCAGCCGGCCTGCTGGATGGCGGGCGTGATGAACTTCTCGCAGATATCCGCTTCTGACAGCGTCTTTTTGTCCAAACCACTCCTCCCCGATTAGCCTGGCATTCGCAGGCTGCTTGCATGTTGTTTAGTGCCTTATCTGATTATTGACGAAGTCCAAACGGGAAACGTTCGACTTTGCAGCATGCGGTGGCACTGGCTGCCCTCGGGCATGCTGCCCGGCGGCACGCCCGCCTGGGCTTCGCAGTGCTCGCGCTTCAGACCCGGATTTGTGTGAGCCGCCACCACTGCGAAAAGCTTTTGCAGTAGGTTGGCACAGGCGCAAAAAGACAGGGCTTTGGATGGGCTACCAACTGCGGCCCTTGCGAGTCTGATCTCAGCAGTGTTTGAAGTCGCTCGAATGCCGCATCCACATGCGACTCCGGTTGCCAGTGCACCGAGCGCGCGCCGCGCAGGGCCTGCGCCCATTGCTCCGTGGAGGCCCACCGCAGCTGCGCGGTCTGAGATTGCAGGCCAGCGGTCACAAAATTCCAGCGATCCGCACTCCAGAGCGTCTGTGCATGGCACTCCGCCAAACCCACGCCGATCACCAGCGCACCGGCAAGCGACGGTGGCGGCAACGCGCCCAGCGACCAGGGGTGCTGCAACCAGACATCACGGCCCGCCACCAGCGCGGGGTTTGGCGCGGACCAGACGATGCCCGGTGGGGTGGCGTGCAGAGCGGGTGGTTGCGTTGCCTCAAGAGGGTCCGCACGGGCACCGGTTGGCTGCTGCACCGCGGCGGCACCGCGTGCCACGAGTTCCAGCGCCTCGTAGCTGGTGTCAATCACCGTACCAAAGCTGTGCCACGCCTCGGGCGCGTACTTGGCCACGTTGTCGGCGTTGAACAGATAGGGCTTGCTGCTGCCGGTGCCCGCCACCCATTGCCAGCTCAGGTGGTTGCTGGCCACATCGCCATCGAGCAAATAGCCCAGCATCCACTGCGCGCCGGTGTGCCAGTGCACCTTGCGCACATGCACCAGGTAGCTGGCCAGCCACATGCGGGCGTGGTTGTGCAGGTAGCCAGTGGCGTAGAGCGTGCGCACCGCCATGTCGATGGCGGCAATGCCGGTGCGGGCCTGCAGCACGTCAGTGGGCATCTCGCGCTGGTAGGCGGCGTCGGGCAACACACCCCGGTGCAGACTCTGGTGAATGCCCGCGCCTTGGTGCGACCACACATGGCGGTAGTAGGCGCGCCAGCCCAGCTCGAACACCAGCTTATGCTGGGCATGCAGCGGTTCGCGTGCATGCACTGCCAGGTACACATCGCGCAGGCTCAGATAGCCGTGGGTGAGGTAGGGCGAGAGGCGGGTGACGGCGCCGTCCAGCGCGTTGCGCGTGCGGGCATAGGCCTCGGGCTGCACGGCGTCCAGCCGCGCCTGGGCGGCCTGCGGGGTGGGCTCAAAGCTGTGCATGGCGGTGGGCCGTGGCTTGCACGGTGATGGCATCGCGCGCCGGGGCGTCCAGGCGCTGCAGGTTTTTGAGCTGCATGGCCATGCGCGGATTCTTTTTCAACAACGCTTCGTGGCGCAGCAAAAAATCCCAATACAGCGTAGTGAAGGGGCAGGCTTTTTCACCTGTGGCCAGTGCCGGATCAAAGCGGCAACCCTTGCAGTGGTTGCCCATGCGCTGGATGTATTTGCCGCTGGCCACATAGGGCTTGCTGGCCATCAGGCCGCCGTCGCCAAACTGGCCCATCCCTAAGGTGTTGGGCAGCTCCACCCACTCCACCGCGTCCACATACACGCTCAGGTACCAGGCGTGCACGGCCTGCGGCTTGACACCCAGCAGCAAGGCGTACAGGCCGGTGACCATCAGGCGCTGGATGTGGTGGGCGTAGCCGTGCTCCAAGGTCTGTTGGATGGCATCCTTCAGGCAGGCCATGTCGGTGTCGCCGGTCCAGTACCAGGAGGGCAGCGGGCTTTGCGCTTCCAGCGCGTTGCGCTCCAGGTAGCCGGGCATTTGCGTCCAGTAGATGCCGCGCACAAACTCGCGCCAGCCCAGAATCTGCCGGATGAAACCTTCGACTGCCGCCAGGGGTGCCTGGCCCGCATGCAAGGCCGCCTCGGCGGCCTGCACCACCTCGCGCGGGTTGAGTAGCTTGAGGTTGAGCGCGCTGCTCAGGTGCGAGTGGTACAGCCAGGCCTCTCCCTGCCACATCGCGTCTTCGTATTTGCCAAACAGCGGCAGGCGCTCGCGGATGAAGGCCTCCAGTGCGAGCAGCGCCTGCGCGCGTGTCACCGGCCAGCCAAACGTGGCGAGGCTGCCGGGGTGGCTGGCAAAGCGGGTGTTGACCAGTGCCAGCACCTCCAGGGTGATGGCGTCCGGCGCGAATCGCGTGGGGGGCGGCAGGTTTTGCGGCCCGGCTTTGCCGAAGGACTCGCGGTTGTCGGCATCGAAATTCCATTGCCCACCGACCGGCTCCTTGCCCTCCATCAGGATGCCGTGCTGCTGGCGCAGTTCGCGGTACCAGTACTCCAGGCGCAGCTGCTTGCGGCCCTTGGTGTGCGCCGCGAAATCGCGCACGGTGCTGAAGAAGTGCTTGTCGTCGCGCAGCTCCAGCGGCAGCCCATGGTGCACTGCCACCGCGCGCAGGCTTTGCAGCACGCGCCAGTCGCCCGGGGCGGTGAGCACCAACGCCGTGGGGCGCAGGCGGGCAATGGCCTTGTCCAGCTCCTGCTCCAACGTGCCGGCGTTGTCCGCATCGTCCAGCCGCGTGTAGTGCATCGGCAGGCCCTGCGCACGCAGTCCTTCCGCAAAGTGGCGCATGGCGGATAGAAACAGCGCAATGCGCTGCTTGGCCGACCAGACGTGGGTGGACTCTTCTGCCACCTCGGCCATCCACACCACGTCTTGCGCGGCATCAAAGCCATCAAAGGCGGAAGACTGCGCATCGAGCTGGTCGCCCAGCACGATCACCACATGGCGCACCGTATCTGGCAGGGCTTCAGCCATGGGCGGGCCCCGCTGCGGCGGGCTTTTTGCGGGCGCGGCAGGCGTCCGAGCAATACAGCACCGACTCCCAGTTCTTGGCCCAGGCTTTGCGCCAGGTCATGGTGCGGCCGCAGGCCGCGCACAGCTTGCTGGGCAGCGACTGCTTGTTGCCTTTGAAGTCTTTTTTCATGGTGGAGACAGGGGGTAAACAGGGTCAGGCAAACAGGTCGCCTTGGGGTGAGGGTGTGGCGTTTTCTTGGGCGGCGCGCTGGCCCCGCTTGGCTGGGGGCTTTGCCACCTGCGCGGCAGAAGTGGCCGGCTTTGCATCCGCACGGCGCCGCTGGCCCGAAGGCGGCAGCCCGCTCTTGCGCGAGCCGTGGCGCGCCTGCACCGCCCCGGCTTCGCTGCGTGCCTCGGGTGTCTGGCGCAGGCCGTACATACGGTCTTTCGCGGCCTTCATGGCCTGCTTGTCGTCCACGATGGGGGCCGGATAGTCCGCGCCGACGATGCAGCCCGCCATGCGCTGCACGCTGATGTCCATCTTCCACGGCTCGGCCAGATACGGCAGCGGCGCGCGTGCGAGCTCCGGGCACCAGCGGCGAATGAACAGCCCTTGCGGGTCCTGGTCGTGCGCCTGCTTGGTGGGCGAGTAGATGCGCAAGGTATTGATGCCGGTGGTGCCGCTTTGCATCTGCAACTGGCTCCAGTGGATGCCGGGCTCGAAGTCCAGAAACTGGCGCGCCAGAAAAATACCGGTTTGGCGCCAGTGCAGCCACAGGTGGTAGCTGGCAAAGCTCACCAGCATGGCGCGCATGCGAAAGTTCAGCCACCCCGTGGCTTTGAGTGAGCGCATGCAGGCGTCCACCATGGGAAAGCCGGTGCGGCCGTCGCACCAGGCCTCGAAGTACGCCGCATTGAAATCGTTCTCGCGCAGGCCATCGCAGGCGCGCGAAAAATTGTGGAACTCGATGCCGGGCTCGTCTTCGAGCTTTTGCATGAAGTGGCAATGCCAGCGCAGCCGCCCGGCAAAGCCGCGCAGCGCATAGGCCATGCTGCGCTCGGGCGTGCTGGCAATCGCCACCTCGGTGGCCTGGTGCACCGTGCGCATCGACAGCGTGCCAAAGGCCAGGTGCGGGCTCAGGCGGCTGCAACCTTCCTCGGCGCTCAGAGGGCTGGAGAGCGCTTTGCGGTAGTCAAATCCGCGCTCCTGCAGAAAGCTTTTGAGCGTGCGCCGTGCAGCCATTTCACCAGCCGGTTGCAGCGTCTTTCCGTGGGCTTGCAAACCCAGACTGGCCAGCGTGGGCAGGTCGGGCTGCTGCAGTGCCTCTGGCGCCAAGGCCGACTGGAAGCCGCCCTGCAATAGCTGCAAGGGTGCGTCCATGCGTGCCTGCCAGCGCTTGGCCCAGCCGCTGCGGCTATGCAAGCGCCGCACCACGCCGGTCTGCGTGAACTCTTGCCAATGCACCGCGTGCGACTGGCACCAGGCGGCCACTTGCAGGTCACGCGCATAGCTCCAGCCGGACCCGGTTTCTTCATGGCTGAGCAGCTGCTCAAAGCCCAGTTCGGCGTGCAACTGCGCCAGCACCGGCACAGCCTCGCCCACCCGCACCAAGAGCGGCAAGCCACGCGCGGCCAGGGCGCTGCGCAGCTCGGCCAGGCAGCCCAGCGCAAAGTCCACATGGCTGGCATCGCACTCCGGGCTTTGCAGCCATGCGGGCTCGATGATGAAGAGAGAAAGCGCATCGCCGCGCGCCTGCGCCGCCACCAGCGGCGCATGGTCGTGGATGCGCAGGTCGCGCTTGAACCAGACCAGGGCGCGGTGGGTGGGGTGGGTGGGTTGCGTTGGCTGGGCCATTGCGCGCGCCAAAGCGGCCTAGGCCCGGCTGTGGCTGGCGCGGTGGCGCAGGACCACGGCACCGCGCAGCAGCGCGTGCTTGGTGCGCCGACCCGCCATGCGCTTGCGCCACATGCGAAAGGACGAGGGCTTCATCTGCCGCCGCATCAGGGCCACCACCGCCGATTCGTTCAAGCCGAACTGTGCCTCGATCGCTTCAAAAGCGGTGCGGTCTTCCCAGGCCATCTCCACGATGCGCGACACGCTGGCCTCGCTCAACACCCTCTCAGCCACGCGGCACTCCTATTGCAGCGCACGGTTGATGGCGCCCAACAGCTTGGGGTCTTGCGGCTCCACCTCGCTGGCAAAGCTGCTCACGACCTTGCCGCTGCGGTCAATCAGGTACTTGTGAAAGTTCCACTGTGGCGCCGCACCCGTGGCTTTTTCCAGGGAGGCATACAGCGCGTTCTTGCCCGGCCCGCGCACCACCGATTTGGCGAACATCGGAAACTTCACGCCATAGGTGTTGAAGCAGAAGTCGGCAATCTCTTTGGACGAGCCCGGCTCCTGTTTGCCGAAATCATTGGACGGAAAGCCCAGCACCACCAGCCCGCGTTTTTGGTACTGGGCATACAGCGCTTCGAGCCCCTGGTACTGGCTGGTGAAGCCGCAGTAGCTGGCGGTGTTGACCTCCAGCACCGCCTTGCCCGCGTACTGGCACAGGTTCTGCGGGCTGTCGTCTTGCAACTTGGGGAACTGGTGCTGCAGCAGGGCCGGGCAGGCTGCGGCGGCTGTTGTTCCTGTTGGTGCGGCCACCGCTGATGACACGGCCGCAGGGACCGCCTTGGCCATTGGAACCTGCTGGGCCAACGCGGGCCGCGACGCAGCGGCCAGGCAGCAGGCGCTGGCCACCAGCGTGAGCAGCAAGCGCATGGGCAACCAGCCCTGCAACTGCAAGCGGCGGTAGACCACGCGGTCCACCGCAAAGCAGGTGCACAGCACGGCTGCTGTCAACCACAGCCCGGCCTGCGGGCCCAAGAGCAGCGCCAGCCAGGCCAGCAGGCTGGGCAGCACGCCCCAGCCCATGAATGCCAGTGATTGCCGCGACACATCGCGCATCACCAGGCCCCAGTGGATGGCACCCAGAAAGCTGGCAATGCAGGCCGCATACCCCAGCAGCGCCTGGGCGCTGGGCGCACGGTAGGCAGGTGGTGCAAGCCACACGGCCAGGGCCAGCGCCACAAAAGGCAGCAGGCCGCTGTAGCCCATGCGCTGGGCCCACGGGGACGGGGCGGTAATGGAGTGGGCGCTCATGCGAGGTCGGCTTTCTGGGCTGCTTGGGCTGGGACGGCGGCAAGGGCAGAGGCGGCATGGCGTACCGGGTTGGCGGCCAAGGCCGGGCGGCACATCTTCTCGCCGTCCCACTGCTGGCCGCACCAACACAGGCCTTGGGCATTGATGAGGCAGGTGCCAGTGCCGCAGCAGCGTTCGTCGTCTTGCATGGTGTCGTCGCCTTGAGGGTGTGGGTTGTATGGAGCCCTGTACACCGACGACCCGGGGGCTGCGGTGCAACAAAGCGTGCGGGGATTTTCAGGGATGCGCGCGGGCACTGCTGCGCAAGGGGCTTTGGGCCGCGGCTAGGGGCAGCGGAATCAGCCCCAGGAGCGGGTGAGCAGTTCGTCCAGGGCATCGGCAATGTCCTGACCAAATTCGGCCAGGGATGCGATGGGCGCGCCCAGCTGCTCTGTGGCGGCCGAGACCATGTCCAGCGGATGCAGCACCACGCTGACGCCGTCCACTTCAAACACGGGGTTCATACGGGTGCCTGCCGTGCCCGTGTGGGCGGGCAGCGCGCTGCGCCGCACCAGCGGCACCACCACGCGGCGGCGATAGAGGTCAAAAAGCACTGACTGCACCACCACCACAAAAGGAATGGACTGCTTCAACGGCCCTTTGTTGCGGTGTACGTCGAACTGCGCCATTACAAAGTGGAGTGGTCGTCAGCGAAGGAGCCCACCGCAGCGTGCAGTGCGTTCCAGTCGTTCGCGGCGGCATCTGCCAGCTGTTGGCGTGACACGCGGGCTTGCTGCTGCTGGACGACGTAAGTGGTGAGCAGGTCCTCCATGGTGGCGGACAGGTTGTTGGTGTAGGTCTTGGCCTGTGCCACCAGACCTTCGCTCAAGGTCAGGTTCACAGCGCGTTTGCGCGTGCTGGCGGCAGGGGCGCTGGATGCAAGGGGCATGCTGAACTCCTTCTTTCAAGATATGCGCATGATATGCGCATAGAGCCCGTTCAGGCGGAGTCCAACCGAATGGCCTGGCAGAGCATGGGCCACGCCCTTCCAGCAGCGCCGAAGGTCGTCCAAGGTACGGGGACGACCCAAACGTTCAGAGCACCTGGCACACCGCCTCAAACCCCAGACGCGGGCCGCGCGGGTAGTTGCCGCTTGCATCACCGTAGCCGATGTTGATGAGGAAGTTCGATTTAAAGCGGCCGTCGGCAAAGAATTCCTTGTCCACCGCCGCATTGTCAAAGCCGCTCATGGGGCCGCAGTCCAGGCCCAGGCTGCGCGCGGCCAGGATCAGGTAGGCACCTTGCATGGAGCTGCCGCGAAAGGCGGTGGTCTGGGCGAGCGTGGCGTTGCCGTCGAACATGGGGCGGGCATCGAAGGCCTTGAACTGCTCGGTGATGTGGCTCTGGAATTGGCTGTCCATGGCCACGATCACGCACACCGGTGCGGCCATGGTCTTGTCGGCATTGCCAGCAGCCAGCGCGGGTTTCAAACGCGCCTTGGCCTCGGCCGATTTCACAAACACAAGACGGGCGGGCTGCGCGTTCATGGAGGTCGGGGCCCATTTCACCAGCTCATAGAGTTCACGCAGGGTGGCGTCGCTCACAGCCTGGTCGGTGAACTTGTTGAAGGTGCGGGCGGAGGTGAAAACCTGGGCGAGGGCTTCGCTGCTGAGCGAGGGTGTCATGAAGGGATGCTTTCTGAAACGGTTGCGGGCGAATACTGCCTGCCAGCAGTGTGCCTGAAGCCGGCTGCATGCGCAGCCAGCCCGGCCCCAGGCCCACCCACACGGTCGTTGCCAACGAACGCATGCCTCCCTTAAACTGGCCCAATGTGTGAATGTGTGTTCCATACATGGAAGCGGCACTGCAACAAGGAGGCGATATGACTACCTACTTTTCCCGGTATTTTCAGCGCAGAGGTGCATCCGTCCTGCTGCTGCTTTTCACACTCGGCAGTCTGGCCCTGGGCAGCCCGACCTGGGCCCAGACCAAGCGCCCCAGCATCCTGTACTACAACTCGGCAACACCCGAGGACACCTGGTGGCGCACCTCCTCACTCCTCATGAAGGCGGCCTGCGATGACTTGGGCATGGACCTCAAGGTGGTCTATCTGGACCGCAATCCCTTCACCATGGTGGAGTCGTTCAAGGCCCTGACCAGCGGCCCGGAGCGGCCGGACGCCGTGGTGTTTCAGAACCTGAAGCAAAACGCGGTGGACATGTTGAACCTGGCCGAGCAGGCCCGGGTGCCGGCCTTCCTGTTCAATGCCGGGCTTACCGCCGAGCAAGCCGCCAAATACGGCGGGCCACGGGAGAAATTCAAATACTGGATTGGCCAGATGCTGCCCGATGACCAGGCTGCGGGACTTGATCTGGCGCTGGCGCTCTACCGGGATGCGCTGGAGCAGGGCCTGGTGGACGCGGCGGGCAAGGTGCACATGGTCGGCATCAACGGCACACCGTCGGACGGCGCGGCCATCGAGCGCTCCGCCGGCTTGGCGTTGGCGGTGCAAAAAGAGCCCCGCATCGTGCTGGAGAGCGTGGTGTCCGGCCATTGGGACCGCTCCGAAGCCAAGAACCTGTACCCCTTGCTCAAGGGCCGCTATGCGCAGGCCCGGGTATTCTGGGCCGCTAACGACCCCATGGGCCTGGGCATCATGGATGCGATGCGCGAGAGCGCCGTGGTGCCGGGCAAGCAGATGCTGGTGGGCTCCATCGACTGGACGCCCGAAGCCCTGCAAGAGGTGAAGGAGGGGCGGCTGCTGACCTCCATTGGTGGGCACTTCATGGAAACCGCCTGGGTGGCGGTGTTGCTGCACGACTATTTGCGCGGCAAGGACTTTGCCAGCGAGACCGTCAGCTTCAAGTCCCAAATGGCCACCCTCTCCAAGAGCCGCAGCGCCGAATACCTCAAGGACTTCAAGCCGGACAATTTTGCAAAAATCAATTTCCGCCAGTTCTCCAAGGTGGCGCATCCCGAGCTCAAGCGCTATGCCTTTCAGTTCGCGCCCGTCCTGAAGGAGGTGGCCGCAAAGTGAGACGGCCGCTGGCGGCCTGCCCCTGTGGGGCCGCACCGGTTTCGCTCCATGTCCTTGCGCTCCATCCAGACCCGCTTCTTGCTGATCGTGGTGGTGGTGACCACGGGGGTATTCGCCGCCTTTGGCTACTGGAACTACCGGGTCGGCGAGAGCGAACGCACCGCGGCGCTGGAAGCGCAAATGGATGCCCTGGCCCAGCAACTGGCCAGCAGCCTGGCACTGGATTTGTGGGACATGAATCTGCCGGGCGTCAAACAAATCGCCTCGGCCCAAATGTCGCAGCCAGTGCTGCTCGCCATCGCGGTAGAGGCCTTCGGGCGGCAGGTCTATGGTGTGCGCCGCGACGGCCAGCCCTTTGATGCGCTGGCGCAGGCGCCCGTGGCGGACGAGGTGCGGGTGGTTCCGGTACGCCATGGCAGTGGCGCCGCCGCCCAGGGCATAGGCACCCTGCGCCTGTATCTGAGCCTGGAGCCGGTGCGCGCGGCGCTGCGGCGTGAGCTGTGGATGACGTTGCTGCAGTTTGCCACCCTGAACCTCACGGTGATCGCCGCCATCGCCTTCGCAGTGCGCCGGGTGGTGGTGCGGCCCCTCAAGGAGTTGGGCGAAGCCCTGGCCCACATCGCCTCGGGTGAGGCCGACCTGTCGCGGCGCCTGTCACACAGCCACACCGCGGAATTTGCCGCCCTGACGGACAACTTCAACGCCTTTTCAGACAAGCTGCAAAGCGCACTGGGTGGCTCGATTGACCGGGTGCAGCAAGCCATTGCCAAAGTGGCCCGCGGCGACCTGCAGGCCCGCCTGCAAGAGGGCCCGCAGGTCGCCGAGGACTCCATCATGGGGCGACTGGCGGTGATGCAGGACCACATCCGCCAGGCCGCCGATGCGCTGCTGCAGGCCAAGTCGACGGCTGAGGAAGCGGCGCGGGTGAAGGGCGAATTTCTGGCCAATATGAGCCACGAGATCCGCACGCCGATGAACGCCATCATTGGCCTCTCGCACCTGGCGCTCAAGGCCGAGATGCCGCCCGGTGTGCGCAGCCACCTGCTCAAGATTCGCCAGAGCGGCGACCACCTGCTGGGCATCATCAACGACATACTGGATTTTTCCAAAATCGAGTCCGGCAAGATGCAGATCGAATCCCTGCCCTTTGCCGTGGCCACCCTGGTTGACAACGTCATGACCGTGATGGGTGACCGGGCCGATGCCAAGGGCCTGGCGCTTGCCCAGCGCATAGACCCGCAGATACCGGCCATCCTGATGGGCGACCCCTTGCGCCTGCGCCAGGTGCTGATCAACTACGCCAACAATGCCGTCAAATTCACCGCCCAGGGACGGGTGGAACTGGCCGTCGAACTGCTCGGCAGCGTGGGCACACAACGCCTGCTGCGCTTTACCGTCAGCGACACCGGCATAGGCCTGAGTGCGGAGCAAATGGAGCGCTTGTTTCTGAGCTTCGAGCAGGCCGACTCGTCCATTACCCGCAACTTTGGCGGCACCGGCCTGGGGCTGGCCATCAGCAAAAAGCTGGTGCAGGCCATGGGTGGCGAGGTCGGCGTGCACAGCGAGCAGGGCCGGGGCTCGAGCTTCTGGTTCACGGCGGCCCTGGAAGTGGCCTTGCCCGATGCCGACATCCCCGAGAGCGGCAGCGCCATGGGCCACGCGCTGGACGCCGCCGCGCACAAGCGCATCGAGGCGCTGGAGCGCGGCATGCGCACGCTGCGCGGCACCCGCCTGCTGCTGGTGGAGGACAACGAGATCAACCAGCTGGTGGCGGTGGAGATGCTGCAGGGCGTGGGCCTGGACGTGGAGGTGGCACCCAATGGCCAGATCGCCCTGGAACGCGTGGCCCACGCGGTATCCGGCGGCCGGCCCTACGCCCTGGTGCTGATGGACATGCAGATGCCGGTGATGGATGGCCTCACCGCCACCCGCCACCTGCGGCAATCCCACAGTGCGCAGCAGCTGCCGATAGTGGCCATGACCGCCAACGCCATGCTGGCCGACCGGGAGCGCTGCCTGGCCGTGGGCATGAATGGCTTTTTGACCAAACCCGTGCAGGCCGAGGAACTCTGGCAAACCCTGCTGCAATGGGTCACGCCGGAAAGCCCGGACCAACGCCCACGCCAGAACCCAAGCCAAGGCGGGAGCGGGCCCGGCGATCACACTCCGGGGCCGCCCGCGCCCAGCTCCCACGCGCATGGCGTGAGCGAAGCCGACGCCCAGCGCTGTGTGCAGGCCTTGCGCCAGCACGCGGCGCTGGATGTGCGGCAGGGCCTGCTGCGCACGGGCAACCAGGCGCAGCTCTATGTCGGCCTGCTGCGCCTCTTTCTCAAGACCCAGAGCGCGGCCGTCGACCGCATGCGGCAGGCCCTGCTGCAGGGCGATGGTGCCAGCGCCGAGCGCGAAGCCCATACGCTCAAGGGCGTGGCGGCCAACCTGGGCGCGGCCCTTTTGCAGGAAGCAGCGGCCCAGGCCGAAGCGGTGCTGCACCAGGGCCTGCAGGGCGAGCCCCTGGCGCTGGCCATCAACGCCCTTGAGGCGCAGCTGGCCCAGCTGGTTCAGGGGCTGCAGGCCACGCCTGGCCTGGCGGCCGCCGAGCCGCAGGCCGCCCGCAGCGAACCCCTGAGTGAAGCCCAGCGTGCGCAGGGCCAGCAACTGATGGGCCAGATTGCCGAACTGCTGGCTACGGACGACGCCTCCGTCATCCAGCTATGGGACGCCCACGGCGAGCTGCTGCGCGCCACCCATCCGGAGGGCGAGCGCATTGAGGCGGACATTCGCAGCTTTGCCTTTGACGACGCGCTGGCCCTGATCCAGGCGCCCTGAGTCCATCAGCCCAGGAGCATGCGCACGTGGTCGTTCAAAAACCGGCCACGCGGGTCGAGCTTGCGCCGCAGGGCGCGGAAGTCATTGGCACGCGGGTACAGCACGGTCACGTCATCGGTATCCAGAAAATGCATCTTGCCCCAGTGCGGCCGGGCCTGGAAGCCGCGCAGGATGGCATCCACATCGCGCAAATAATCCCAGTAGTCCACGCCGGGCTGGCCCGAGACGGAGAGCGTGATGCTGTCCTGCTGATGAAACGGGCTGATCCACGCCGGGTCGCCAGCGGTGAAGCGGTACTCGATGGGGAACAGCGCGTTGGTGTGTTTGCTGAGCATCAGCTCACGCACCGCACGCACCGCCGCCTTGCCGTGCTGCAGGGGCACGGCGTATTCGAGTTCATGGAAGTTGGGGATGTACTCAATCGGATAGATGTCGGATGAATACGCAATTTTTTCAAACGGCGTGTGCAGGTCGGGCGCATCGGTGATGTCGATGACCTTCATCTCGCACACATCGGCCGTCTTCTTCGTGGTGGTGCGCGGCGCATCCGCCGTGTCGGCCAGGCAATACAAATGGCGGCTCTCGGGTGTAGGGCACCAAAAGAAACCGAAGTGGCGGTGCTGTGCCGCCAGCTCGTCGTGGCGCTCCATGCAGGTCTCGAAATCATCGCGCCACAGGTGTTCGTGCAGTTGGTACGCATCGGTCACCTGCAGCGTGAGCTCGGAGATCACGCCCAGTGTGCCGACCGACACTTGCGCTGCGTGCAGCAGCTCCTGGTCGCTGCCGTCGACCACCAGCACGCTGCCATCGGTCTGCACCAGGCGCAGACCGGCTATCGCCGTGGCCAGGCAACCCAGGGTGACGCCAGTGCCATGTGTGCCGGTGGTGAAGGCGCCGGCCACGGCCTGCGAATCGATGTCGCCCTGGTTCACCAGCGACAGGCCCCGGGCCTTGAGCTCAATCGCCAAGTCGTGGATGCGTGTGCCCGCTGCTACCCGCACCTGCTTCTTTTCCATGTCCACGTGCTTCACGCCGCGCATGTCCGCCAGTGAGAGCAACAACCCGCCGGTGCCCACCACCGGGGTAAAACTGTGGCCGGAGCCTGCCACGCGCACATTCAGGTCCAGCGCATCGGCCTCGGCCACCATGGCGCTCACCTGTTCTTCCGTGGTGGGTGCGCCCTTGTAGCGCGCGATGCACGACTGGTTGCCGACCCAGTTGCGCCACAAACCGCCTTTTTCGAACTGCATGCTTGCTCCCTTATGAACCGTGAAGTAAGTACCGCCGTCGACGGGCGTGCGTGTAGATATCAGACCGCCGTAAACCCGTTGTCCACAAACAGGTGCGTGCCGTTCACAAAACTGGACTCGTCGCTGACGAGAAACAGCGCCGCGCTGGCCACCTCTTCGGGGCGGCACATGCGGCCCTGCGCGGCGCGCATCGCGGCCTCGCTCACGTCCACGCCGTATTGGGTCAGCGCCTCCACCTCGCGCAGGCCGTGCGGGGTTTCGATAAAGCCCGGGCAGACCGCGTTGCAGCGGATGTGGCGGTCGCGGAACTCCACTGCAATGGCGCGCGCAAACATGTGCACCGCGCCCTTGGTGAGGTTGTAGAGCACCTCGTTGGGCGTGGCCGCCACGGCGGAGATGGACGAGGTGCAGACAATGCGCCCGCCGCCGGCCGCGATCATGCCGGGCAGCACGGCGCGCGTCATCAGGAACATGGAGCGTACGTTGATGTCCATGAGGCGGTCGTATTCGTCGTCGGTGGTTTCCAGAAAGGGCTTCACCACAATCGTGCCGGCGTGGTTGAAGAGAATGGTGGGCGGGCCAAAGGTGGCGCTGGCATGGGCCACGGCCGCCTCCACCTGGTCGCGCTTTGACACATCGGCCACGGCATGCGTGGCTTGCAGGCCGGCGGCGCGCAGCTCGGCGGCCAGGTTTGCGGCCACATCGGCCTGCACATCGACGATGGTGACTTTGGCACCCTCGGCAGCAAACAGGCGGGCGGCGGCAGCGCCACAACCAGAGGCGCCTCCGGAGATCAGGGCGCTGTGGCCGGCCAAACGTTGCGACATAAGGAATGCTCCAGAGGTAGGTGAATCACAGCTTAGGTGATTTTGAAGACCGTGCGCGCGCCGGACTTGTCCTCAAACACGGTCCACTGCTTGATGCCCTTGACCAGCACCAGCTGGCTGATGTCCTTCACCGGGCTCTTGGCCTTGAGCCTGGCTGTTACCCAGTCCTGCAGGTGCGGCAGGGTCTCGCCCTGTTTGCCGGTGGGGATGAGCAATATCTTGCCCGCAACTTTGCCGGCGGTGGTGACTTCGAGTTCGGTGGCTGGCATGGGTTCTTTCGTACGAAGGCGGGCAGAGCGGCGCAGGCTTATTGGTTCAGGGCTTGCGCCATTTTTCGGGTAACAAAGCGGGGCGCAAAGCGGGTAGAGAAGGCCAGCAGGCGGTTCTTCAGGCCGGGGATGGCAATGGCCTGGTTGCGCTGGAAGGCAGTAAAACCGATCTGCGCCACCTCGCTGGCGCTGTGGGCGCCAAACTTCAGGAGCCGCGCATGCGCCATATTCTCGGCGGCAAAGAAGGCCGTGCGCGTGGGGCCGGGGCACAGGCAGGAGACATGCAGGCCGGTGTGCGCCAGCTCCTCATGCAGGGCTTCAGAAAAGGACAGCACAAAGGCCTTGCTGGCGTAATAGACAGCCATGTTGGGCCCGCCCTGAAGGGCGGCGGTGGAGGCCACATTGAGCACCCCGCCGGTGTTGCGCGCCAGCATGGCGGGAAGCAGCAAGCGGGTCAGCTGCGTCAGTGCCACCATATTTACCTGCATCATGTCGGTTTGCTCTTGCAAGTCGCTCTGCGCAAACGCGCCGAGCACACCAAAGCCGGCGTTGTTCACGAGCACATCCACTTGCAGACCACGGCGCGCCAGCTCCTGCGCCACCTGCGCTGCGGCATCCGGCTGGCGCAGGTCGGCTACCAGCACCTCGGCGCCCACCTTGTATTGGCTGCGCAGACTTTGGGCCAGCTGCTCCAGTGCCTGCTGGTTGCGCGCCAGCAGCACCACCGAGTAGCCTTGCTGCGCAAATGCCTTTGCCAGCTCCAGGCCAATACCGGAAGATGCGCCAGTGACCAACACCGTCTGCTGCTTCATTTGCCACCCCGCTTTCAAAGTCAAGGATCCCTGCCCATGCAAACCAGTGTAACGACCACCGACCTGGCGCGCCTGCGCGCGCTGCCCAAGGCCGAGGTGCACCTGCACCTCGAAGGCTGTTTCGAGGCGGCGGTGCTCGCCCAATGGGCCGCGCTGGAAGGACGCACCCTGCCCCGCCCGGTGGAGACACTGTTCCAGTTCTCCGGCCTGGCCGACTTTCTGGAGTTTCTGGATCTGGCCTGCGGCCTGGCGTCCACGCCGCAGCGTCTGGCCGAACATTGCTACAGCCTGTGCCAGCGCCTGGCGGCCGACGGCACGGGCTATGCCGACGTCATCGTCAACCCCACCCACTGGCACGCCTGGCAGGGCCGCCTGCCGCAGATGCTCGAAGCCATGGACGCGGGTTTGCGCGCGGCCGAGCAGGACGGCCTGCCGCCGGTGGGCCTGTGCATCAGCCTGCTGCGCACGCAGTCGGCCCAAGCGGCAACCGAACTGGTGGAGCTGCTCAGCGCCTTGAAGCACCCGCGCGTGGTGGCCCTGTCGGTGGATGGCAACGAGGCCACGGCCGGGCGTACCGGCCCCCGCTTTGCCGAGGCTTTCAAACGCGCCGCCAACGCGGGCCTGCGCCGCACCGTCCATGCCGGTGAATCGAGCGGGCCCGAGGGTGTGTGGGATGCGGTGAACCTGCTCGGTGCCGACCGCATCGACCACGGCGTGCGCGCCATCGAAGACCCGGCGCTGGTGGCGCTGCTGGCTGAAAAACAGATTCCGCTGGGCATCTGCCCCAGCTCCAACCGCGTGCTGGGCGTGTATCCGTCCATCGAGGCGCACCCGGTCGAGCGGCTGCGACTGGCTGGCGTGGCCGTGTCCGTCAACACCGATGACCCGGCCCTCTTGGGTGCCAGCCTGGTCGGTGAATATGCGCTGTGCCAAAGCGCGTTTGCGTGGACCGATGACACCTTGAAGGCGGTGGCACGCACCTCGATTACGGCCAGCTTTGCCAATGCCGACATACAGCGCGCGTTGCTGCAAGACCTGGCCGCCTGGGCGACGGGCGCGGGCGACTGATTACCATGGGCGTTTTCAACGCAAGCCAGCCATGAGCCCACACCACCACCTCGACATGCCCGCCCCCTCGGGCGACACCCTCAAGGCCGCCCGCGTGACCGCCGGGCTCAGCCAGGTGGAGGCCGCCACGCTGATGGGCTACCCGGTGCAGGCGGGCAGCCGCGGCGGCTTGCAGTCGCGCACCTGGCAGGCGCTGGAGAGCGCGGGCGACCCGCGCAACATGCCGGGGCCCGTGTTTGCCATGTTCCTGCTGCTAACCCGCCAGCACGCCGGGTTTTCGCTCATTCCAAACGCCGAAGCTCACTTCACCGCAAAGCAGTAGAACCGGCCGTCGCCGCCGGTGGGGCGGATCTTTTCCGGGCTGCAACCCAGCGTGGGGTGGGTGGAGTTCCAGGAGCTGGCCCAGGGCGCATCGATAGGGCCCGAGCGGTCGTGGTGGCCGGTCATGGCCGAACCGTCCGCAGACGACTTGGTCCAGTTGCCGCAGCTCATGTCGGCAAACGGTGCGCCGGGGAAGGCCGTGCCATCGGGGCGCGAACCGGTGAACATGTCGTGCTGGTTGGGCGTGTCGCCCTTGCCATTCACCGGCTTGCCGTTTTCATCCAGTGCGCTCTGCTTGGTGATGTTGTTTTTGGCGGAGTGCAGCTCGGCCACGTTGTAGGCAATGATCTCGCCTTTGGCGTTCTGCCAGGGGCCGTTGCCAATGCGGTCGCGCGCATTGACAAAGCCCGGGTCGGCCAGCTTGGGCGCCTGTGTGCTGAGGTAGGCGTGCCATTCGTGGTTGCCTGCGCCTGCGGCGGTAGCCAGGCTTTGGCAGTGCTTGTCTGCCCCCTCGAGCCCACCCAGGTCGCCGCCCTTGCCCGGGCCGGTGCTGGTCACAAAAAAAGTCATGGCCTGGGGGCCTGACTGCAGGCTGGCGCAGGCGCTGAGCCCGGCCACACACACGGCAGCAAGACCTGCCGCCTTCAGGTAATTACGCATCGCATCTCCTCTGGTTTTTGGTTTCCCATGGTACCGGAAGGGCCGCCCGCGCGGTGGTGCAGGGCCTTGAGGCGGGGTGTTAACGCAGTTCCATCAGCAGGTCTTTGGCGTTGATGGTCTCACCCGCGCGCACG
>CANCCF010000060.1 GCA_947374485.1 Comamonadaceae bacterium
GGAACACCAGACACAGCAACGAGGCCGACAGGCTGGGCGCATGGAAGGCCAGGCCCAGCCAGTAGTCCGGCGAATAGGGCCCTGGCAGCAGGGTCCACAAGGCCAGTGTGGCGGCCAACAGGCGGCGCATGGGCAGTGACAACCGCATACCCAGCCCAGCGCCCAGCAGCGCCAGCACCAGGGCCCAGCCCACCGTCAGGGCCAGCTGCATGGCCCAGGCCTGCGGCAGGGCCGGGGTGTTGGTGGCGAACCGCTGCGCCAGCCAGTGAGCGAAGTCCATCAGGGTTTGGCCTCCACGGAACCCAGGCGCTGCCAGGCGATGCTGCGGCGGTCGTCGGTGTAGCTCAACCACAGGGCACCGTCCGCCCAGGCCAGCGCCGGGTAGGAAAATTCATCCCCCTGCCTGCCGTGGGCGACGGGCTGCAACAGCTGCCACTGCAAGCCATCTCTCGAGGCGCTCAGGTCCAGCAGCTCGCGCGAATGGGGTGAGCTGTTGTGCGCCAGCACCAGCTGGCCCGGCGCCAGCGCCAGACCGGCCGCAGCGGCGTCAGGGTTGACCAGATCCAGGTCGGGCAAATCGCGCCAATGCGCGCCGCCGTCCAGGGTCTGCGCGGCGGTGATGCGGCCCTCGGGGCGCGTGTCGCGCATCAGGGCCAGCCACTGGGTGCCGGTCTGTGCCAGGAAAGTGGGCTGCAGCATGTGGGCGTGGCGCGACAGGCGCACCAGCCCCAGGAATTCACCATCCCGGTCAAAGCGCAGGGCCACGGGGTACTTGCGGCCGATTTCAAAGTGCGCGGGCAGCAGCATGCCGCCGTCCTGCAAAGGCAGCGGCGCATTGCGCACCAGAAAGCTGGTGTTCCACAACCAGGAAAGCGGCAGCACGCGCACCGGCTTGAAGGACAGTTCGGCCAGGGCATTGCTGCCGCCGTCCTGCACCAGATGCAGGATGCGCGCCGCCGCCCAGCCGCCCCAGCCGGTGGCCACCACAAACAGGTGCATGCGGCCGGACGCGTCCAGCCAGGCCACCGGGTTGCCCAGGCGGCGCACACCAAAACCCAGCGCCTGCGCCATCACGTGGCGGTTCACCACGTAGCGGGCGGGCAGCCAGGTCTGGCTGGCGCGGTCGAACTGGGAGGCCGCAATCTGCACGTTGGGTGCGCTCTCGCGGTCCCCGGCAAACCAGAAGGCGGTGAGCACCGCCGCCTGGCCTGCGGGCATGGCCAGCAGGTTGCTCGCATGCGCCGCGGCGGCGCCTTCGGGCATGGGGATTTTTCCGGAGGCCTGTGGTTTCAGGTCAACCGCCTGCAGGCCCAGCTGGGCTGTGGCAAAGCGCGCCCGGGCAGCCTCGGGCACGGGTGGGCGTGGCCACTGGTCCAGCGCGCCTGCCAGGGCCAGCACCAGTAGCGCCAGCCCCGCGCGGGCGCGCCGTGAGGCTTGCAGGGAATGCAACACCATGCCTAGCGCGTCTCGATGCTCAGCTCGACACGGGGTTGCCAATCGGCCTGGGTGGGCGCGGTGTTCACCGCCCCCAAAAACAGCCGGTCGGAGGGTACTTGCCGGCGGGTCAGGTACTCGCGCACCGCCAGGCTGCGGTTGAGGGCAAGCTGGCGCACCGCATCCTCATCCACCGGCAGGCTGGCCAGCAGCAGCGCTTCCATGTCGGCCGTGGGCAGGTCTTTGGCCAGGCCCACCAGGTTGCGTGGCTTTTTCAGGTCCGAGCGCTTGTACACGGCCTTGAGCAGTTCCGGGTATTCCGTGGCTGTCACGCCCGGCACGGCGGTTACGTCCAGCCCGGCGCTGGCGGCCTGGCGGCGTTTTTCGGCCAATAGCAGGGCGTTCAGGCGCTCGCGCTGCATGGCCTCGCGCTCACGCGCCAGGCTGGCCGTGCCATCGAGCGTCAGGCGCAGGCTGCTCTTCTCGCGCAGGGCCTGCGCCACCTTGTCCAGGCCCGGACGGGCCGCCGTGCTGATGCTGGCGGTGCCGCTGTCAAAGACCACGTTGGCCAGCGCTTCGGTGCCACCCTGGCTGCCACCGGTCAGGCCGCTGATGAGGCTGAAGGGCGAGGTCAGCGCCTTGGTGATGACGTTGCCAATGACCTTCCAGACAATCGGCCAGATGCGGAACTGCGGGTCGTTGAGCGAGCCGCTCAGGGGCACATCCAGGTCAATCACGCCGTTGCTGTCGGCCAGCAGGGCCACGGCCAGCTTCACTGGCAGGGAACTCGTGGCACCGGCCACGGCATCACCAAACACCAGCTGGTTGAGGATGATCTTGTTGCTGGCCAGCAGCTGCCCCTCGGGGTTGACGGCATAGTGCAGGTCCACGCTCAGGCGGCCGCGCTCGATGCCATAACCGGCGTACTTGATGGCATACGACGACAGCGGCGAGAGCTCCAGGTCACGCACCTTGGCATTGAGGTCCAGCGCCAGCGGTTTGGCCAGGGGGTTGACCTTGCCCGTGATGTCCAGGCTGGCCGTGCCCTCGGCGCGGCCATGCAGCTCCAGGTCGGCCATCTGTACCTCGCCCTGGGGGTTTTGCGAGCTGAAGCGGCTCAGGCTGCCGCTCAGCTCGGTCAGATCGGCCGAGTAGTTGGGTTTGATGAAGCGGTCGGAAAACGCCACATGGCCATTCACCAGGCGGATGGTGCCGACTTCAATCACCGGGTCGTTGGCGCTGGCCACGGCAGCCGGGGCTGGTGCGGACGCGGTGGCCTGCGTGGAAGCATGCGCGGGTGCCGACACCGCGCCCGCAGGAACTGCTGCCCCGGCATTCACCACACTGCCGTCTTCCGCGCGTGTCAGGTCCTGCAGCACCAGGCGCCCCTCGGGGTTGACGATGAGGCGGGCAAAGAAGTCGGACAGCGAGACCTCGCGCAGTTTCAGGCGCAGGGGCTTGGCAGGCGAGAGATTGAATTCAATGCCGGGCAGCGAGAGCGCCTTCCAGGTCAGCAGCTCTTCACTCAGGGCCTCGCCGCTGGCGCTCTTCAGGGCGCTGTTGAGGCGCAGCTCTTCCACCGAGCCATCGCCCTGCACCTGCACGTCGGCCCCCGCGGGCAGGCTGGCATAGCGCAGCTGGCCCTTGAAGCTGGTGTCGGCGCGCAGCAGCTCCAGTTGCAGATGCCCCATGCCGTAGGGCGCCAGCGCCTGGGCCGGGAACTGTTTGGCCTCCAGCGTGCCCTGGGCCACCAGCGGGTCCCACATCAGGCTGCCGTCAAAGCGCAGGCTGCCCGCATCGGTACGTGCCGAGCGCACCTGGGCCGAGAGGCTGAGCGGCGCGGGCTGTTTGCCGTCCAGCGTCAGGTTTTTCAGGCGCGTCTGCAGGGCCGAGAGTTCCAGAAACACGGGTTTGGTGGGGGTGCGGTCAACCCAGGTCAGGGTGCCCTCGTCCACGGCCAGTTCGGCCAGCGCCAGGGTCCAGGCGGCGGGCTTTTCGCCATGGGCCGCGGACGCTTGCGGCCGTGCTGCGGGCTGCGCTTTAGGCTGCGCTGCGGCGGCATCCTCCCGGGCCGGTACCCGCCAGGGTGCATACATCCATTGCCCATCCTCCGCCCGCGCCACACGCACTTTCGGGCCGCGCAGGGCCAGTCGCCCCAGGGTTACGGCATGTTTGCCCAGGTCAACCGCCAGGTCACTGGCTTCGAGCAGCTTGAAGGACGGCAAGTCCCGCACGCGCATGTCGGCATTGCCCGCAGGCGGTGTCAGCGCGAAGTCGTGCAGGGCCAGGCGCGGTGCCTGCAACTGCAATTCGCGGCCCTTCCAGCTGGCCAGCAGCTCGCCTTCAAGCACCCCACTGGCACGGGGTACCAGGATGCCGGCCAGATACGGTGCGGCCAGGCCCACGTCGCCGTCCGCCAGCTTGAGCGTGGCGCTGCCCGCCGCATCGGTGCCAGAGCCATGCAGTGCCAGGCCTACCGGCTTGCTGGCCTTGGCCTCCTTGGCGGAAAGTTTGGCAGCCGCTGCCTGCAGCTTGGCCGAGGCTTCAAACACCGCCGGTTTGGCAAACGGCCAGTGCACGCCCTGCACATCAATCTGGGTGTCGCTCAGGGCCAGTTGCATGGCGGGGGCCACGCTGGCATCGCTGAAACGCACCTGCCCGTCCTTCAGCACGAAATGCTCCAGCGCCAGTTGCCAGCCACCGGGTTGGGCCTGCGTCTGGGCGCCAGCTTCCGAAGCAGCTGGTTGCGGGGGCGCCGACTCGGGTTTGGCCGCATCCTCCTTGCCCGTGCCCGCCGCCACATTCCAGGCACCTGCCCCATTGCGGCTCAGCGCCAGGCTCGGGCCCGTGACGGTCAGTGAGGACAGCATGGCAACCTGCTCCAGCGGGCGCAGCTCGGACAGCACTGCCTGCACCGCATCCACCGACAGCAGGGGCGTGCCGGCCCGGTCATCGATCTTGAGCCCCGAGACCTCGAGGCCCCCCGACACCACCAGCCGGCGCACCGGCTCCTTGGCAAAGGCGAATTTAAGCGAACTGTCCAGCACGGCGGCCTTCAGGCGCACCGGCAGGCTGGCGGGCAGATAGGGCAAATAAGGCGCCAGGTCCAGGTGCGAGACCTGCAGGGTCGCCTCACCTTTGGCGTCGGGCGCGAACGGTGTGGCTTGCGCACCGGAATCGAAGGCGCTGCCGTTGAGCACGAAGGCCAGCTTGGGCTGCACCGTGACCTCCCGCTGCGAATCAAAGCTGCTCAAAAACGGTAGCGCCAGGTTCAGTTTGCGCACCGTATGCATGCGCTCTGTGCCGCCGATGTGGTCGGTGAAATCGATGCTGCCGTCGCTCAGCACCAGGTTGTACAGGGCAAATCGCGCCGGTCCACTGGATGGTGCGGCAGGTGTGGCCTGCAGGCGCTGCAGCACATCGTCAATGTCGTAATGGCCGTCGCCCAGGTGGGTGAGTGCGATCTGCGGCGCCTCCACCGTGATCGCGTCCACCACCGGCGCCAGGCGCAGCAGCGACTGAATCTCGCCATCGGCATAC
The DNA here is from genome assembly GCA_947374485.1 of Comamonadaceae bacterium. Classification (GTDB taxonomy): domain Bacteria; phylum Pseudomonadota; class Gammaproteobacteria; order Burkholderiales; family Burkholderiaceae_C; genus Allorhodoferax. The sequence continues at coordinate 4,975 of CANCCF010000060.1, forward strand.
AGGCGCTTGATGGCCAGCTGGCTGGACTTGCCGTCGGCCGTGGCGATGCGGATGTCAGACACCGTGAGCTCCAGCGTCCAGGGCTTGAAGTCAATCGCACCAATGGTCAAGGTGCGCCCCAGTGCCGCCGAGCCACGTGATTCGGCCTGGCTCTTGAGCAAAGGCGGTAAGGCCAGCCAGGCCAGTGCCCACAAAGCCAGCCAGGCCACTGTGGCCCACAGCAGACGGCGAATCCAAACGTTTTTGAGCATGCGGGGGAACTCCATGGCGCATTATTACTGACGGTAAAATAGCCCCTTGCTGGCTCGCCCGGCCCACCGCATTGCCCAACCTGCCCCTCGGCCGCATGAACGACCACTACACCGCCCTGGGCCTGGCCAGTTCCGCCACGCTGGCCGACATCAAAAAAGCCTTTCGCCAAAAGGCCGCCCTCTACCACCCGGACCGCAACAGCGCCAGCGATGCGGCCGCACGCTTTCGCACCGTGCAGGAAGCCTATGACGTGCTGTCCGACGAGGCCAAGCGCCAGGCCTATGACGACAACCGCCGCCGCAACCTGCTGGACGACCCGGCCCAGACCGCGCGCGAGATCTGGCAGGCCTACTTTGAACCTTTAAGAAACCCATCACACCCATGAGCATTTCCACCTTCTTTCTTGACCTGCGCTCGGCCTACCAGTCCGAAATCGACGACCTCGCAACCGACTCCGAGGGCAAGGATGTGTTGCGCAAGCGCCTGGCCGAGAAGCGCAAGGAGCTGGGTTTTCTGCTGCAGATGATGGAGCTCAGCCCCGAGATGGTGGCCGTGGTGCTGCACCAGGCCTTTCGTTTCACCAGCCCCGCTGCCATGGACCACCTGCTGGCGCAGGACGCCGATGAGCTGCCCGAATGGGAAGCTTTAAGCAACGGCATCGAGATCGCACCCTGGGCGCGCGACATCGTCAAGACCATTGTGGGCGAGCCCATGGGCCCGTGGTTCATGACGATTGCGGCAGCACTGGAATACATGCACCACAAACCCTTGACGGCAGCCGAGCGCGCGCAACTGGCCAGCGCCGATGACGAAGACGAGGAAGACCAGGACGAGGTGCGCAACGAGCGCCACGACGACACCCACACCGAAGACCACGAGGAAGACGAAGCCGATGCCCGCGCCCGAGAAGACGCCGGCAACGACTGGATGGTGGAACAAGGCTTTGACCGGAAAGATTAAGGAAACAAAATGAACGCACTCGCACTGATCGCCAAAACCCAAAGCCTGATTGCCTCCGGTGACATCGTGGCGGCCGAGGCCGCCCTGGTGGAGCTGGCCGATGCCGAGGGCGACCACGCGCTGATGGTGGTGCTGGAGCAGTTGCCACCCAAGGACATCCTGGCGGTGATCCGCGAGTACGACAACTCCAAAGAGTCGGTCATCAACCTGCTGGTCACACCTCAGATGTTCGCCCGCGCCGTGGTCATCGAGAAGCAGTACAAGGACCTCAGCCGCACCCACCTGCGCGGCATGGTGAACAGCATCATCTTCCGCGAGGACGCCGACCCGGTCGAATTCCTCACCGCCATTGGCGATCTGGAAGGCGGCTCCGAGGCGCTGGCCGACTACTTCACCGAGAAGTGGAGCCGCATCGAGGCCTTTGCCCGCAGCGGCACCTTTGACGCGGTGGAAGACGACGGCGAAATCCTGTCGGAGACGGCCCTCTTGGCCAGCGCCTATGTGAAACCGCGCGTGGAAGAAGACGAGGTGGCCGACCAGGACTGGATGCAGCTGGCCTGGCTCTTGCGCCACGAACTGCCCGACCTGTTTGTGGAAATGCTGCTGGTGCTGCGCGCCAAGGCCCGTGCCCACGACGCCGGTCTGGGTGAGGAAGACGAATCGGAAGAAGACGACGGCCGGGTCGAGACCAGTGACACCGACCGCGGCAAGGCCACACCCGCGCGCCTCGATGCGCTGGACGCGGACGAAGAGTCGGCGATTTAAACCGCTTTCACCGGCCCATGTCAGACACCCCAGCCGAAGCCAGTGCAGCGCCAGGCATTGCCCTGTTCGACGCGCGCCCCTTTTTCGAAAAAGCCCTGGCCTATGGCGTGCAGCACGGCCTGATCGATGAGGCCAAGCTCGACGCCATCGCCACCGAAGCGCCCAAAGGCATGGTGCAGATTGCACGCTACTTCGGCAGCGAGTTCCTGCGCCCGGAGCTGGAAAAAGCCCGCGAGCGCATCGTCAACCTGGTCAGCCTGAACCTGGAGCACAGCAGCGGTGGTGACCTGCGAAAAGCGGCCGAGGCGCTGCGTGACAACAGTCTGCTGTCGCGCTCCAAAGGGGCTTCGGACATGCTCAAGGCCCTGATTGCCATGCCGCAAAGCAGCCACTTCGGCATGAACGAGCAAGGCGGCTTTCGCGACGACCACATTCCGCAACTGGCCCGGTGGTCGCTGCGCAGCCTGGCCGACTACCAGGCCGAGCTGGCCAAGCGCCAGCAGGTGAGTACGGTGATTGAGGCCGCGCTGTGGCTGGCCGATTTTCTGGGCATGGATGCCGACGATCTGGAAGACGCAGGCCGCGATGCCGAAGCCGTGATCCGCACCGCGCTCTTGGTGCTGGCGACCAAGCAGACGCAAATGCCGGACTGGGTGGCGTTTCAAAAGACCATTGCCGGTTTGCGCAAGAAGGCCGCTGCCAACATGGCAGCTGGAAAGCCCTCCAGTAAAGCCTCCACTTCTTCGATACCTCTGCCGCGCGAGCTGCCGCCTGAGTTCAAGGCGGTGGTGGAGGGCGTGCGCAAATCCGTGCTCAGCGACCTGCCCAAAATCCTGGACAGCACCCTGCCCGCGCGCAAGCTCTTCGACCAGACCCCCGCCTTCATGGGCCGCTACTTCTGGGTGGAAGACGCCCTGAGCGAGGTCGACGACTTCGACCGCGCGGCCTCTGCCGCCTGGAACAAGGCCACCGGCGGCCACAGCGATGACAGCTCGCTGCTCACGCTGTTCCTGTGCATCGCCAGCGGCAGCGCCCACAAGACCCTGCTCACCGAAAAAGGCGCCGCCGCGCTGGTGCGCAAGGTGCGCAAGTCCGGCATGAGCCCGCAGCTGGTGGCACCCTACATCCTGGCCAACGCCCCGGCGCAGTACCAGAACGACTACCTGGAGTTGTGGCAGGAGTTTTGGGAAGACGCAGAAAGCCGCTTGCTCAGCGACCACGACGACAAGCTGTATGACGCCCTGGCGCTCTTGCGGCGGGATTGCAATGTGAGTGGCGCCTGATACAGTGAACACGTCTTTCCAACTGGCGGCTGGCGATCGCTACATCTGTACAACTTGACCCCCAAACGGAGCAGCGACTGGATTTGCTCGCTGCACAAACGGGCCGGACCAAGGCCGACTACTTACGCGAAATCATTGAGTTGGGCCTGGAGGATCTGGAGGATTACTATCGGGCCTCCGACGTACTCGCACGTGTGCGCAAGGGCGAAGAACCAGTGCATTCCGCCGCCGACGTGAGAAAAGACCTTGGCCTGGGCCACAGATAAGACGCTCACCGGCCCGCTTGGCGGTCTGTGGCGCTACCGGGTTGGAGACTGCAGAGTAATCTGCGATACCCAGGATGGCGCATTGCGTGTGATGGTGGTGGAGCTTGGAAACAGACGCGAAATTTATCGCTCGCACTAGGCCACCGTAGCAGACTGCGCCTGGATATCCAGCATGCGCTGAATCCGCAGATGCGCCTGGTGCAAGGCCTCCTGGTCGCTCACCCGGCCCGACATGGCGTCGTGGATTTCCTCACCCAGTATTTCTTCAATGCGCGTGTAAATCGGGGTCAATGGCCGCATGGCGGTGGAGAGCAAATCCTGCTGCGCCAGGCCATCCACAAAGCCCACGATGGGCGAGGTGGCGCGCATGGCCGGGTCGGAGCTCACGCTGAAGCGGGGTGCCACCGGAAAGCCATTGCGAACCTGCGAACGCATGGCGTTTGATGAGGTCATCCACTTGATCGACTGCAGCGCCAAGGCCGCGCGCTCGGGCGGCAAATTGCTGGGCACCGCCAGCAAAAAACCGCCCACCGGCACGGCGCATTTCACGCCGCTGAGGTTGGGTTGCGGCAGATAGTGCACGCGGCCCTTGACGCGCGAACTCAGGTCGAATTCAAAGCGCGCGGCACGCATGCTCCACGTGTAACACAGGGCCGAGTTGCCGGTCATGAACTCGTTGAGGCTGTGGTTCCAGTCGTACTGCAACACCTCGGGTGCGGACACATCGAGCAGCGCGTGCATGAACTGCAGGGTCTGCTCTGCGGCCTCGGAGGTCAGGGCGCTGGACCAGCGCCGACCGGCACTGTCTGCAGCCGCATCGCTCACGCGCTCCTGGGTCAGCACGCTGCCCTCATGGGCATTCAAAAAGAACATGAAGGCGCTGGCAATCGGCATGCCACGCGCTGCGTTCCAGGACAAGCCATAGCGCTTGCGCCGGGGCGCATGCAGCTGCCGCGCCGCTGCCAGCAACTCCTTCAAGGTGCGCGGATAGGCCAGGTTGGCCTCGGTGAACAGGTCGCGCCGGGCCGCCAGGCCCTCCACCGTCACATACAAGGGCACGCCGTATTGCTCGGCACCATAGGCGCCGGATTCCCACACCGAGGGGTGAAAGTCCTGGCCCGAAAGCAGGCCCTCAAAGGCCGGTGCGGTCAGGGACGCCACCAGCTCCTTATTGGCAAACTCATGCAGCCACGGAAAGTTGAGGGCCACGATGTCAAAGGCCGATTCCGGCAGGGTGGCATTGCGCAGCAGGGTCTCGTACAGGTCGGGAAGCTTGAGCAGGGTGAAGTCTTCGCGCGAACCCGCATTCGCACGGAAGTCGGTCCACAGGTCGCGCAGCGAGCTGAAGTAGTTGTCGTCATGGAACAGGAACTTCAGCCCGTAGCTGCCGCCTTCGAGCCTGAGGCGCAGGGCCTCTGGCGGCAGCAGTTCGTTGATGGAGGTTTGCAGGTCTCCTACATAGAAATGGTCGTCCACCTGGCTGTCGCTGCGTTGCCCCGCCACCTCGGCCAACATGGACTTGATGCGGTGCGCGTACGCGGTGACCGACTGGCGCAGCGCGGCGCTGGCGGCCAGGTAAAACGAGTTGCCCACTTCACGCGCCGGCTGCTTGATGACCACGCCTGCGGCAATCAGCTTCTGGATGCGGCGCGAGGCGGTTCCATAGGGCATGCCCGAGGCCTCGATCAGCTCGGTGGTGCTGACTTTGCGGTTGAGCAATTCGGCCTTGATCAGGTAGGCGGTGATGCGCCACGAGGCATCGCCATCGGCGCCGGGAACCAGTTCCTCGAAGGGCGTGCGGGTGCGTCCTATGAAGTTGAGGATGCGCAGCAATTCAAGGTCGTTCATGGTGTCTGGCTGGCGTATTCGCGGTCGTTTCAGCTGTCGTATTAGGGTTTGTCCCGCAGATATCCATTGTGGATATTTTTGCCATTGTCGGGCCATTTCTCAGCGCCTACATTCGCGGCACTGACATTGACGATGATCAGTGAGGAGTTCCGGAGAATGTGCTGTGCAGCATGCAAAGCGGTTCTGCGGAAATTTCAAAAATATTTAAACGGAAGAGACAACATGAAACGTACCTTCGCATTCCTGGGCGCTGCCCTTGCCATGCTTTCGGCCACTGCGCTGCATGCCGAGGAATACACCGGCGCCCCGCGCACCTTCCTCTACAACCCGGCACTGGAGGTGTGTTTCAAGGACACCACCCAGTACAAGAAGGCAGGCCCCTACACCATCGGCTTTTCCAACGCGGGCTTGGGCGACTCCTGGCGCGTGGTCATGCAGCACTCCATCATGCGCGCCGCTGCCGCCAACAAGGCCGACATCAAGCAGCTGCTGATCACCGACGCAGGTCACGACGATGCCAAGCAGATTGCCGACATCCAGGACCTGATCTCGCGCGGTGTGGACCTGCTCATCGTCAGTGCCAACACCCAGAAGGCGCTGGACCCGGTGGTCACGCAGGCCATGAAGAAGGGCATTCCCGTGGTGATGGTGGACCGCCGCATCGCCTCCGATAACTTTGTCACCTTTGTGACTGCGTCAGATGCCATGATGGGCCGCCTGTGGGCGCAGTGGATCGTGGAAAAGCTCAATGGCAAGGGCAACGTCATCATCCTGGCTGGCCAAGCCGGTTCCAGCCCCAGCGAGAACCGCATCAAGTCGGCCAAGCAGGTGTTTGCCCAGTACCCCGGCATCAAGATTCTGGACACCGTGTACTCCGACTGGAGCCCGGTCAAGGGTAAACAGGTCATGCAAGCCGCCATCAGCAAGTACGGCAAGAGCATCAACGCCGTCTGGGCTGCGCACGGCCTGCAGGTGTCGGGCTCCATCGAGGCCTTTATTGAAGCCGGCTTCAAGGATGGCGAGATCCCCATGCACACCACCGCCGACCTGAACGGCCCCATGCAGCTGGCCCTCAAGCACAACATCCCCATGCTGGAAATCGGCTACCCACCGGCCATGGGCGGAGTCTCGGTGAGCGCGGCACTGCAGGTGCTCAAGGGAGCGCCCGTGCCCTGCCTTTACGAGATCAACGCGCAAATCGCCACCACCGACGGCAAGGGCACGGCCTCTGTGCGCCCCGACCTGGCGTTCAAGGATCTGGTGTCGCCAACGGGACCAGCCAACCTGCTGGTGACCGGTGGCATGGGTAAAGACTACAACCCCACCACCTACAAGGTCGACTATCCCAAGTGAGGTCGCAGCGGGTGCCGATGAGCCTGCGCTCTTCGGCACCTCTTGCATGGTTTTTTGTAAAGCGCACTCTGCAACGCGGCGGTACCCCATGATCGAGATGTTGGACATCCACAAAAGTTTCAGTGGCATCAAGGTGCTCAAGGGTGTGTCCCTGCGCGCCCGCCCCGGTCGCATCCACGCCCTGGTGGGCGAGAACGGCGCAGGCAAGTCGACCCTGATCAAGACCATGGCCGGTGTGATCCAGCCCGACAGTGGCAGCCTGAATCTGGGTGGTCAGGCCATCCGCTGGCGCACGCCGGGTGAGGCCCGGGCCCATGGCGTGCATGTGATTTACCAGGAGTTTGTGCAGTTTGCCGAACTCAGTGTGGCCGAAAACATTTTCATGGGTGACAAGCGCCTGAGCCCCGGCGGCTTCTTGAAGCGCCGCGAGATGAACCAGCGCGCAGCCGACTTGCTGGCCAAGCTGGGCGTGCAGATAGACCCCAGCGCGCTGGTGGGCGACCTCTCGGTGGCCGACCAGCAAATGGTGGAGATTGCCAAGGCACTGTCGCACCAGGTGCGGGTGCTGATTCTGGATGAACCCACGGCCGTGATTTCCGGCCTGGAGGTGGAGCTGCTGTTTGAGCGGCTGCGCCAGCTGCGCTCCGAAGGCGTGGCCATTATTTACGTCTCGCACAGGCTGGAAGAAATTTTTCAGCTGTGCGATGACATCACCGTCATCAAGGACGGCGAGCTGGTGGGCGCGCGCCTGGTCAGCGAGATCGACCAGGCCCATCTGGTGGCCATGATGGTGGGCCGCCAACTGGCCGAGCTGTACCCGGTGCGCAAGGCGCGCAAATCGGGCGCCACCGTGCTGACTGCGACCAACATCCGCTCGGGCAGCCGCGTCAAGGGCTGTTCCCTGAGTCTGCGCCGGGGCGAGATCACAGCGCTGGCGGGCATGATCGGCTCGGGCCGCACCGAGCTGGCCATGGCGCTGTTTGGCGCTGCGCCGCTGGACGGCGGCAGCATCTCCGTGGATGGTTCTGAGGTGAAGCACATGACACCCGCGCTGGCGATCCAGTTGGGTATCGGCCTGCTGAGCGAAGACCGCAAGAAAGAAGGCCTGGCCATGCTGCTGGATGTGGCGTCCAACGTGACGGCGTCCAACCTGGGCGAGGTCACAGTCAGAGGCATGCTGGACAAGGCTGCAGAGCAGCGCCTTGCCGAAGAAGCCATTGCGAAGTACCGCATTGCCTGCCGCGGCCCCTCTACCCCGGTGGCCCTGATGTCGGGCGGCAACCAGCAAAAGGTGTTGCTGGCACGCTGGGCGCGCACTGCGACCAAGGTGCTGATACTGGACGAGCCCACGCGCGGAGTGGACGTGGGGGCCAAGGCCGACATCTACCGCATGATGCAAGAGGCCGCCGACCAGGGCCTGGCCATTTTGATGATCAGCTCCGAACTGCTGGAAGTGGTGGGCATGGCCGAGCGCGTCTACGTGATGCGCGATGGAAAAATTTCCGGTGAGCTCGCAGGTGGCGATATCAGCGAGCACGCCATCATGACCCTGGCCACCAAGGCCCATGCAGAAGCAGGAGCAAGCGCATGACCGCCCGTTTCAAAGGCCACGAGCGCATTGCCGTGGTCATCGTCCTCTTGCTCCTGCTGCTGGCTACCGGCTCGCTGGTGAGCGAACGCTTTCGCCAATTGGGCAATCTGCAAAACGTCTACGAGCAATCGGTGGGCCTGGCCCTGGTGAGTGCCGGCCAAACCCTGGTGGTGCTGACCGGCGGAATTGACCTCTCGGTGGGCTCCATGATCAGCCTGCTGTCGGTGCTGACCTCGGGGCTGATTGATGGCAACCCGGAGCGCGTGGTCTGGGTGGTGGCGGCCGTGCTGGCCACGGGCCTGCTGCTGGGCGCCCTGAACGGATTGCTGACCCTGTGGCTGGGCATCCACCCGCTCATCGTCACCTTGGGCACGGGTGCCGCCCTGCAGGGACTGACCCTGCTGTATTCCAGCGACTCGGCAGGCTCGGTGCCACCCGAATTTGAGTACATGGCCTATGGCCGCATCCTGGGCTTTCCGGTGGGCGCCACCGCCACCCTGCTGGTGTTTGCAGGTCTGGCCTGGCTGCTGCATGCCTCACGCCCTGGCCGCTACGTGTATGCCGTGGGGGGTGACGCCCACGCCGCCACGCTGATGGGCCTGCCCACACGCCGGGTGCTGGTGGGCGTGTACGCCTTCTCCGGCCTGTGCGCTGCCTGCACTGCCCTGTATGTGGTGAGCCGCTTCGGTGTCGGCCAGCCGTATACCGGTGCCAACTACACGCTGGCCTCCATCACTCCGGTCGTCATTGGCGGCACCATGCTCTCGGGCGGACGCGGCGGCCTCATGGGCACCTTGCTGGGTGTCTATCTGATGGGCCTGCTCAACAACGTGCTGAACTTCATGGACATCTCCAGCCATTTTCAATTGGTCATCCAGGGCCTGATTGTGGTGATTGCGGTCTCCACTTTCTCCGGCCGTAAAAAACAAGCCGCATGACCCGGACGGACGCTTCCATGACCACCACGACCAACAACGCGCTTTCGCCGTCCGCGCCCAACGACACCATGGCCACAATCAAACACGCGCTGCGCGACAACGCCCTGCTGCTGGCCACGCTGCTGCTGCTCTGCATCGCCGGTGCGATTGCACCCGCCATCTTCAAGGCCGAAAACCTGGCCAATATGGCCCTGCAATTCGCACCGCTTGGCCTTGTGGTGGTGGGGCAGATGCTGGTGATTCTGGTGCGCGGGCTGGACCTCTCGGTCAGCTCGGTGATGGCCACCTCGGCGGTGATAGCCACCTCGTTCTCCGGCAGCAATGCCGACCTGGTGTGGATCGTGCCGCTGGCCCTGGGCACGGGCGCCCTGGTGGGCCTGGCCAACGGCCTCCTGGTGACCCAGCGCAACGTCAGCCCTTTTCTGGCCACGCTGGCCACCATGATCATGCTGCAGGGCGCGCGCAACGCCTGGACCCAGGGCGCACCCTCCGGCAACGTGCCGCCGCTCTTGCGCGAGATCGGTGCGGGCATGACGCAAGGCGTGCCCAACAATGTGCTGCCGCTGGTCTGCATTGCCCTGTTCAGCTATGTGCTGCTGCACAAGTCCAGCTTCGGACGGCGCATGTACCTGGTGGGTGGCAGCCCGAATGCGGCGCGCCTGGTGGGCATTGCGGTGAACCGCGTGACCATCACCGCCTACGTGCTCTCCGGCGTGTTTGCCGCCGTCTCCGGAATCATCCTCTCGGGCTATGTGAGCGTGGTGGACAACTGGGTGGGCAAGAACTTCGAGCTCGACTCCATCGTCGCAGCCGTCATGGGCGGCATTGCGCTGTCGGGTGGCAAGGGCGGCGTGTTTGATGCCCTGCTGGGCGCGGCCATTCTGGTGCTGCTGTCCAACGCGGTGGTCATCGTTGGCCTGCCCATCCACGTCCAGCTGGTGATGAAGGGTTTCATCATCGTGGCAGCCGCTGCGTTGTATGTAGCCAAGTCCAAGGTCCGTTCCTGATTTGCTATCTGTGCCTGTGCACGTATCCACCCCAAGGAGAAAAATATGAAAGCTGTTCGTTTCCACGGCAAGAAAGACATCCGTGTGGAAGAAGTTGAAGCCCCCAAGCAGGCCGCCCTGGCCGCCGACGATGTGCTGGTGCAGCCGCTGGTGTGCGGCATTTGCGGCACCGATTTGCATGAGTATGTGTCGGGCGCCATCGTCACTCCGGAAACACCGCACCCCTACACCGGCGCGCAAAACCCGCAGATCCTGGGCCATGAGTTCTCGGCCGTGGTGATGGATGTGGGCAAGGACATCAAGCATGTGCACCCCGGTGACCGCGTCTCGGTGCAGCCCCTCATTTCCCCGCGCAACGACTACTTTGGTCGCCGTGGCCTGTTCCATTTAAGCCCCTGCATGGCCTGCGTGGGCCTGTCCTGGGACTGGGGCGGTCTCGGCCAGCAGGCGGTGGTCAAGGGCTATAACGCCGTGCCGGTGTCCGACAAGGTGAGTGATGTGCAGGCTGCGTTGATAGAGCCTGCAGCCGTGGCCGTGTATGCGCTGGACCGGGGCCGCGTGGCGGTGGGCTCCACCGTGCTGATCTCCGGCATGGGCCCGATTGGAGCGCTGGCCTTGCTGGCCGCCAAGGCCGCCGGTGCCTCCAAAATTTTCGTCTCCGAGATCAACCCCAACCGCCTGGCCAAAGCGCGCGAGTTGGTGCCCGACTGCATTCCCGTCAACCCGCGTGACACCAAGCTGCTGGAGTTCATCCAGGACCAGACCGAAGAAGGTGTGGGCGTGGATGCGGCCCTGGAGTGCGGCGGCGCCGAAGCGTCCCTGAACGCCTGTGTGGACGTGGTGCGCAGGCAGGGTGTGGTGGTGCAGGCCGGTTTGCATTCCAAACCGGCCTCGGTCAACCCCATGCAGTGGGCCCTCAAGGACATCACGATTGAGGCCACCTGGTGCTACCCCACCCAGAGCTGGCCGCGCGTGGCTTCCATGATCGAAAGCGGCAACTTCCCCGTGGAGAAAGTGGTGTCCTCACAAATCTCCATGGACGACGTGGTGGAAAAAGGCTTTGAAGCCCTGCTCGACCCCACGGGCAACGAGATGAAGGTGCTGGTCAACGTCAACTGACCCACCCGCGCACCAGCCACCCCACTACAGACCCACCTACGGAAATTTTCCCCATGCACTTCATTGTTCACTGCGTTGACCACGACGACGCCCTGCCCCTACGCCTCGCCAACTACGAGGCGCACAAGGCCTATCTGGCCCAGGCCACCGTCAAGACCCTGGTCTCCGGCCCTCTGACCGCCGACGACGGCGAGACCATGAAGGGCAGCTGCTTTTTGCTGGAGGCCAACAACAAGGCCGAGGTCATGGCCTTCCACCAGAACGACCCGTTTTTCCACGCCGGTGTCTGGCGCGCGGTCTCCATCCACCCCTTTCTCAAACGCGTGGACAACCGCGCCTGAACTTCAGAAAAAAGCACATTCATGACACAAGAAAAACACGCACTGGTGGTCGGCTATACCGGCATTGCCGGTGGCAACCTGGTGGAGCACCTCAGCGCCCTGGGCGGCTGGAAGATCAGTGGCGTGGCCCGCAAGCCACTACCTGGCAACACCGGTGTGACACCAATTGCCGTGGACCTGCTGGACCGCGCGGCCACACACACCGCCCTGCAAGGCGTGCAGCCCACCCATGTGTTCTTCAACACCTGGACGCGGCGCGACACCGAGGCCGAGAACGTGGTGGCCAATGGCGCCATGCTGCAGAACCTGCTGGACGCGGTTGCCGACTCTGGCACGGTGCAGCACGCAGCCCTGGTCACTGGCACCAAGCACTACCTGGGCCCGTTTGAAGCCTATGGCGCCTCCAAGCCTGACACGCCGTTTATCGAAGACCGCCCGCGCCTGCCCGGCGAAAATTTCTACTACACGCAGGAAGATATCCTGTTCAAAAGCGCAGCGGAACGCGGCTACAGCTGGAGCGTGCACCGCCCGCACACCATCATCGGTTACGCCCTGGGCAATGCCATGAACATGGGTGTGACACTGGCCGTGTACGCGTCCCTCTGCAAGGCGACCGGCCAGCCCTTTGTGTTCCCGGGCTCCCAACAGCAGTACGAGGCCGCCACCGACATGACCGATGCACGCCTGCTGGCCCGTCACCTGACCTGGGCCTCCACCCATGCAGAAGGGAGCAACCAGGCCTTCAACGTGGTCAACGGCGATATCTTCCGCTGGCGCCAGATGTGGGCCCTGCTGGCCGAGGAATTTGGCCTGGTCAATGGCGGCCTGCCCGCAGAGACGGCACCCCTGGCGGTGCAGATGGCGCACAGCGCGCCGGTGTGGGATGCCCTGGTGAAAAAACACGGCCTGCAGGCCAATGCACTGGAGACACTCGCCTCCTGGTGGCATACCGATGGCGACCTGGGGCGCGATGTGGAGTGCTTCAACAGCATGTCCAAGAGCCGCAGGCTGGGCTTTGACGGCTACCAGGACACGGCGCAGGCCTTCCGCGAACTCTTTGCCCGCTTGCGCAGCCAGCGCATCATTCCTTAAAGAACCGAGCACCACCCCATGACCAAATACATCGGCTTTCTCGGTCTCGGAAAGATGGGCCTGCCCATGGCCCGGCATCTGCACGCCCAGGGCCACACCGTGACCGGCTACGACCCCTCGGCAGAACGCCGCGCGGCAGTGGCCGCGGCAGGTCTTGCGGTGGCGCAATCGGTGGAGACCTTGCTGGCGGACTGCAGCGTGATTGTCTCCTCGCTGCCCAACGATGCGGCGCTGGAGGCCACGGCAGCGGCCCTGGTGCAGCATGCGCGGCCCGGCACTTTGTATGTGGACACCAGCACCGTGTCCATCGAAGCCTCCACCCGGGTGGCCACCTTGCTGGAGCAGGCCGGGCTGGTGTATTTGCGCAGCACCGTATCGGGCAACAGCCTGATGGCCGAGGGTGCGCAGCTCACCGTCATGGTCTCGGGTGACCGCCAGGCCTTTGATGCCGCCCAGGACATCTTCAGCTGCTGGGGCCCCACCTGTTTTTACCTGGGCACTGCCGAGCAGGCGCGCCTGATGAAGCTGGTAATCAACCTGATGATCATGCTGACCTCGGGCATGCTGGCCGAGGCCCTGACCCTGGGCCAGAAGGGCGGCCTGGCCTGGGACGATATGTGGAAGGTCATCACGTCCAGCGCCGTGGCCTCGCCCATCATCAAGGCCAAGGCGGGCCCCTTGGGGCGGCGCGACTTCAGCCCCACCTTTACCGTGGAGCAAATGCGCAAGGACGTGGGTCTGATACTGGATGCAGGTGCCTCGCTGAACGTGCCCCTGAGCCTGACCGCGTTGGCCGCGCAGTGGCTGACCAGCGCCTCGGCGCAGGGCGGCACCGAAGAGGACTACGCCTACGTCATCAAGGTGGTGGAACAGTCCGCCGCCGTGGACTTTGCCGAAGTCTAGCCATGATCAACAAGATTGCAGCCTCGGTGGAAGAGGCCCTGGGCGGCATTGCCGACGGCGCTACCGTGCTCATAGGCGGCTTTGGCACGGCGGGCATTCCCAATGAGCTGATTGCCGGACTGATTGATCAGGGCGCGCGCGATCTCACCGTGGTCAACAACAATGCGGGCAATGGCGACACCGGCCTGGCCGCCCTGCTGGCCACCGGGCGGGTGCGCAAGATCATTTGCAGCTTTCCGCGCCAGGCCGATTCCCACGTCTTTGACGCGCTGTACCGCAGCGGCCAGATTGCGCTGGAACTGGTACCCCAGGGCAACCTGGCCGAGCGCCTGCGCGCCGCCGGTGCCGGTGTGGGGGCGTTTTTCACACCCACCGGCTTTGGCACCGAGCTGGCAAAGAATGCCGACGGCACTGAAAAAGAAACCCGCGTCATCGACGGCAAATCGTATGTGCTGGAGTACCCCATCCACGGCGATGTGGCCCTGATCAAGGCCGAGGCTGGGGACCGCTGGGGCAACCTGGTGTACCGCAAGGCGGCGCGCAACTTCGGCCCGGTGATGGCCACCGCTGCCAAACGCACAGTGGCCACGGTGCACGAGATTGTGGCGCTCGGCCAGCTGGACCCCGAGGCGGTTGTCACCCCCGGCATCCATGTCACCCGGCTGGTGCAGATCCACCGGCTGGCCACTGCGGCCGGTGGCTTCAAGCAAGCGGCATAACGCATCAGAAAAGCCAGACCATGACTACTTACCAAAAGCGCAGCAAAGAGCAGCTGGCCCAGCGCGTGGCGCGCGACATGTTTGACGGCGCCTATGTCAACCTCGGCATCGGCATGCCCACCCAGGTGGCCAACCATTTGCCCCCCGGCATGGAGGTGGTGCTGCACAGCGAAAACGGCATCCTGGGCATGGGCGCGGCACCCCCTGCGGGCCAGGAAGACTACGACCTGATCAATGCGGGCAAGCAGCCGGTCACCCTGCTCCCGGGTGGTGCCTATTTCCACCATGCCGACAGCTTTGCCATGATGCGTGGCGGCCACCTGGACATCTGCGTGCTGGGCGCCTTCCAGGTCTCGGCCACCGGCGACCTGGCCAACTGGAGCACCGGCGAGGCCGGTGCCATTCCGGCCGTGGGCGGCGCCATGGACCTGGCCATGGGCGCCAAGCAAACCTGGGTGATGATGGACCTGCTGAGCAAGACCGGCCAGAGCAAAGTGGTGCAGCGCTGCAGCTACCCGCTCACCGGCATCGCCTGCGTCAAACGCATCTACTCGGATCTCGCCACCCTGGCCTGCACGCCTACGGGCCTGCAAGTGATTGACCTTGTCGATGGCCTCACGCACGCCGAACTGGAGCGCCTGCTGGGCTTGCCGGCTCTTCCTGCTGCCAACTTCAGCCACTGAAACACCAAGCCACTCCGACATGAACCACGCCTTTATCTGCGACGCCATCCGCACGCCTTTCGGGCGCTACGGCGGCGCGCTGTCCAGCGTGCGCGCCGACGACCTGGGCGCCATTCCGCTACGGGCCCTGATGGCACGCAATCCGAATGTGGACTGGGCGGCAGTCACCGACGTGATCTTCGGCTGCGCCAACCAGGCCGGTGAAGACAACCGCAACGTGGCCCGCATGAGCAGCCTGCTGGCGGGCTTGCCAGTGGAAGTGCCCGGTTCTACGGTGAACCGCCTGTGTGGCTCGGGCCTCGATGCCGTGGGCACGGCCGCCCGCGCCATACGCGCAGGTGAAGCCACGCTCATGCTTGCCGGTGGCGTGGAGAGCATGAGCCGCGCCCCCTTTGTCATGCCCAAAGCCGAGACCGCCTTTGCAAGAGCCAACGCGGTCTACGACACCACCATCGGCTGGCGCTTTATCAATAAGCTGATGAAGGAGCGTTACGGCGTGGACAGCATGCCCGAGACGGCCGAGAACGTGGCCACCGATTTTCAGATCGAGCGCGAGGCCCAGGACCGCATGGCCCTGGCCAGCCAGCTCAATGCCGTGGCCGCGCAACAGGCCGGGCACCTGGCACGCGAGATCACCCCGGTCACCATCCCGCAGAAAAAGGGCGAGACCTTGGTGGTGGACACGGACGAACACCCCCGCGCCACCAGCCTGGAGACCCTGGCCAAGCTCAAACCCATCGTGCGCCCGGACGGTACGGTGACGGCGGGCAATGCCTCCGGTGTGAACGACGGCGCCTGCGCCCTGCTGCTGGCCGATGAGACCACTGCCGCCAAAAACGGCCTTACACCGCGGGCCCGCGTGGTCGGCCTGGCTACCGCCGGTGTGGCTCCGCGCGTCATGGGCATAGGCCCGGCACCGGCTACGCAGAAGGTGCTGACGCTGACCGGCCTGACGCTGGAGCAGTTGGATGTGATTGAGCTCACCGAGGCCTTCGCCGCACAAGGCCGGGCCGTGCTGCGCCAGCT
>CANCCF010000061.1 GCA_947374485.1 Comamonadaceae bacterium
GATCACGGCGGGACTGCACCCGGCCGAAGCCCGCGTCCTTCAACAGGGCACGCACTTCTCTGGCCTGTTCATAGCCATGCTCCAGCAGCAGCCAGCCGTTCGCACGCAAGTGGGCCGGGGCCTGCCCGATGATGCGGCGCAGGTCGTCCAGTCCATCGGCTCCGCTGGCGAGTGCCTGCAAGGGCTCATGGGTGAGGGCTGCCAGGTGCTCGTCCCCGGCGGCGATGTAGGGCGGATTGGACACGATGAGAGTGAAGCGCTCTTCGAGGCCAGCCAGCCAGCTGCCTTGGTGAAACTGCACATCCAGCGCCAGACGTTCGGCATTGGCGCGGGCCACGGCCAGCGCATCCAAGCTGAAGTCCAGCGCATGCACTTGCCACTGCGGACGGCTGTACTTGAGGGCCAGCGCAATGGCACCGCTGCCGGTGCCCAGATCGATCAGGGTGGGTGGGGGAGTCGCCACCTGCGATGCGTTCGGTGTGCCTGTTGCTGCTTGCCTGCTGTCCATCACCTCCAGCGCCCAGTCCACCAGAGTTTCGGTGTCGGCGCGCGGGTCCAGCACGCGACGATCCACAGCCAGCCTGAGGCCGTAAAACTCTTTATAGCCGGTGATGTAAGCCAGCGGTTCACCTTTGGCGCGCCGTGGCGCCAGTGCCTGCAGCAACACTTCAGCTTCCGCGGGCAGGGCATCGTCACCATGGGCCAGCAGCCAGGCGCGCCCCTGGGCACCACGACCCAGCACATGCAGCACCAGCAGCTGCGCATCCAGCCGCTCCAGCCCCAAGGACTGGGCATAGCGAACAGCTTCCAAGACGTTCATGCGATTCAGGCGTTGAGTTCCAGCGCCGCCATTTGCTGCGCGGCCTCATAGGCCTGCAGGGCATCAATCACGTCGATCAGGTCGCCTTCCATGATGTTCAGCAATTTGTAGAGCGTGAGGTTGATGCGGTGGTCGGACAGGCGACCTTGCGGGAAGTTGTAGGTGCGGATGCGGTCGCTGCGGTCGCCGCTGCCCACCAGGCTTTTGCGCTCGGCGGCGTCCTTGGCGGCGCGCTCGGAGCGGTCCTTTTCGTGGATGCGCGCGGTCAGCACCTTCAGGGCTTGCGCCTTGTTGCTGTGCTGGCTGCGCCCGTCCTGGCACTCGGCCACGATGCCGGTGGGCAGGTGGGTGATGCGCACGGCCGAGTCGGTCTTGTTGATGTGCTGGCCACCGGCGCCGCTGGCGCGGTAGGTGTCTATGCGGAGGTCCGACGGGTTGATCTTGATGGCCTCGGCCTCGTCCTGCTCGGCCAGCACAGCCACGGTGCAGGCGCTGGTGTGGATGCGTCCCTGTGTTTCGGTCGCGGGCACGCGCTGCACGCGGTGGCCGCCGGACTCGAACTTCAGCATGCCGTAGGCGCCGCAGGCACCGGCGCTGGTCATTACCGTGCCCTCCATGCGCAACACCACTTCCTTGTAGCCGCCCAGTTCGCTCTCCGACGCACTGACAATCTCCACCTTCAGGCCCTGGGCATCGCAAAAGCGGGTGTACATGCGCGCCAGGTCTGCGGCAAACAGGGCGGATTCATCGCCACCCGTGCCGGCGCGGATTTCCACAAAGGCCGGGCGCGCGTCGTCCGGGTCCTTGGGCAGCAGCATGCGCTGCAGCTCCAGCTCCAGCTGGGCCAGCTCAGACGTGGCGCTGTCGATTTCTTCCTGCGCCATCTCGGCCATCTCGGCGTCATCGCTGGCGCCTGTCAACATGTCCCGCCCTACGGCCAGATCGGCCTCGCGCTGCTGGTAGCGCGCCCAGCGGCTGGCCACTGCGCCCACCTCGGTGTGCTCGCGCGAGAGGGCCAGAAACTGCTTCATGTCCTGCATGATGTCTTCGCGCGAGAGGAGAAATTCCAGTTCTCCCAGGCGGTCGGCAAAGCGGGCGAGTTGTTGGCGTAAAAAGGGTTTCATGGGATCCGGATGCAAAGGGTCAAGTGGTCTGCCCCAAGCTTGAAAGGCAGCAACGGCGACAGGGCAGGGCCGCTAAAAACGCAGCGACGGGCCGCCCCGAGCAAGTTTGGCCCCCTTGGGGGGCAGCGAGCCACCCGCAGTGGGCGAGCGTGGGGGCGACATCATCTCTCTTTGCGAAGGAAAAAATGTTCGACGGCGTGGCTGGCGCGCTGGCGCGCCTCTGCATCCCCCGTGCGCAGCTCGGCCATGGCGCCGTGCAGCATCTTTTGCGTCAGGCCACGGGCCAGGGCTTCGAGTGCGGCATCCACATCACCGCCCCGGGCCAGTGCCTTGCGGGCACGGGCCAATTCGGCCGTGCGCCACAAGTCGGCCTGGGCGTTGAGCTGCTGGATCAGGGGCACGGCGTTGCGCTGCTCCACCCAGTGCATAAAGCTCTGTACCCCGGCGTCCACAATCGCTTCGGCCTGGGCCACGGCGGCCTGGCGGCTGGCCTGGGCGGTTTGCACCACACCTGCAAGGTCGTCCACGGTGTACAGGTACACGTCGCCCAGGGCCTTGACCTCGGGCTCAATGTCGCGCGGCACCGCCAGGTCGACCATGAACATGGGGCGGTGGCGGCGTTTCTTCAGCGCCCGCTCCACGGCACCCAGGCCAATGATGGGCAGGGTGCTGGCGGTGCAGCTGATGACGGCGTCAAACTCGTGCAGGCGGTCGGGCAGGTCGGCCAGGCGCATCACCTCGGCGCCAAAGCGCAGGGCCAGTTTTTCGCCGCGCTCCAGGGTGCGGTTGGCAATGGCCATCGATTTGGGGTTCTTGGCGGCAAAGTGGGTGGCGCACAGCTCAATCATTTCGCCCGCACCCACAAACAGCACCTTGACCTGTGCCAGGTTTTCAAACAACTGGGCCGAGAGGCGCACGGCGGTGGCGGCCATGCTGATGGAATGCGCGCCAATCTCGGTGGAGGTGCGTACCTCTTTGGCTACGGCAAACGAACGCTGGAACAGCTGCGAAAGCGTCGTACCCAGGGCGCCGGCCGCGTCGGCAGCGCGCACCGCGTCCTTGATCTGCCCCAGAATTTGCGGCTCGCCCAGCACCATGGAGTCCAGGCCGCTGGCCACGCGGAAGGCGTGGCGTGCAGCCTCGTCGCCTTCCAGGTGGTAGGTGTGGGAGCGCAGCTCCTGGGTGGAGACGCCGCCGCTTTGGGCCAGCCAGGCCAGCGTCTGTTCCATGGCCGCTTCGTCGCCAGCGCAGTAGATCTCGGTGCGGTTGCAGGTGGAGACGATGGCCGCCTCCGGGTTGCGGTTCAAGGCGTCGCGCAGGGCATGCAGCTGCGGCTCCACCTTGTCCATGGCAAACGCAAAACGGCCCCGCATGTCCAGCGGTGCGGTGGTGTGGTTGATTCCTAATGCCCAGACTGCCATGCGTTATCTTGCGATTGTGTTGCGGATTATAAAATCCCGTTCATCTTGTCCCCACAGGCCGGTCATTGCACCGCACCCCTCCCACCATGAACCTCTTCGGCCTGCTAGACCAC
The DNA here is from genome assembly GCA_947374485.1 of Comamonadaceae bacterium. Taxonomy (GTDB): domain Bacteria; phylum Pseudomonadota; class Gammaproteobacteria; order Burkholderiales; family Burkholderiaceae_C; genus Allorhodoferax. The sequence continues at coordinate 3,479 of CANCCF010000061.1, forward strand.
CTGCTGAATTTTGTGGCTCCTGCGCTGGTGGTCGGCCTGCTGGTGGCAGCCTTGGCGCCGCTGCTCACGAAAAAGGCGCGGTCCCATCATACTTGGCTGACCCAGGGCGCTATCAATGCGCTAGCTGGCTTGTTGGCGTTGCTGGCCGGGCTGCTGGTTTTTGGCCGCGACGGCAAGATGGCCACCTATGCCGCCATGGTGCTGGTGTGCGCCAGCAGCCAATGGTTTGCAGCCAAAGCCTGGCGCGGCTGAGCCTTTGGCACTGAGCACACCCCCAGCCATGGCCATCGCGTTGGTACCTGCGGATACCCGGCACCTGGTGGCGTTGCAGGCCTTCATCCTGGATCACGGTGCCAATGTCTGGAACTGGCTGCCAGAAGACGGCATATCGGAGCACATGCGCGACATCGCCACTGGCCAGGCCCATGGCGTGCTGGCCATGGAAGGCACGCAACTGGTGGGCGCCGTGACGTATTGCACCACCCACCACTTTTCTGTTTACCAGGACCCGCAACGCAAGAATGCGCTGCACGGCTACATCTGCGAGGCTGTGGTGCGGCGCGACCAGGTCGGGCGCGGGCTGGGTGCGCAACTGCTGGCACATTCCGTCGCTACCCTCAAAGCCCAGGGTGTGCAGGAAATCTACATCGACCGCCACGAAGAAAACGCCGCCTCGGCCGGGATGATGCGCAAGGCGGGCTTTGTGGAGCTTGACACCTTTGCCGAGCCTGCGCGCAGGCCGCATGGCTCGGGGCGGACGACGGTGTGCAGGGTAGTGTTCAGGCCGGACTGAACAAGTCCACCCGGTCGGTGATGACACCATCGGTGCCCAAGGCAATCAGACGCTGAGCCTCTGCCCCCTCATTCACCGTATAGCTCAGCGTTCTGAATCCTGCGGCCCGGGTCTGCCCCACGGTGTCAGGGTTCCAAAGCATGTGGTTGCAGACGATGGCCTGGCACTGCAAGGCTTGGGCTTTGTCCAGCCAGGCAGACCAGGGCTCGTCTTCCAGCGCGTCAATTAGCAGGCCACGCGGCAAAGCGGGTTGTGCGGCCATTGCCCCTTCCAGTGCCGGGATGTCAAAGGAGGTGAGCACGGGCGGCACGGCCACGCCTTGCCACAGGCGCGCAGCGTGTTGGGCCACTACCTCACCGGTGAGGCGTTCTGTGCCTGGGGTGGGCTTGATTTCAATGTTCAAAAAATAGCCGTTGCGAATGCAAAAGCGGGCTGCTGCCTCCAGTGTGGGCAGCGGCTCACCGGCAAAGGCGCGCGAATGCCAGCTGCCCGCGTCGAGTTGCGACAGCGCGCTCCAAGGGTGCTCGCCGCCTATTTCACTCACGTCCTTGTCCAGCCGTTCAACCGCATTGGTGGTGCGCGTCAATTCAGCGTCATGCATCAGGAAGGGCACGCCGTCGCTGCTGAGCTTGGCATCGCACTCAAACATGCGGTAGCCGTGGCTGGCACCCAAGCGGAAGGCCGCCAAAGTGTTTTCGGGGGCGAGTTTGCCTGCGCCTCGGTGGGCAACCCAGCGCGGATAGGGCCAGGCGGGGAGGGGGAGGGTGGTCATGGGGATTTCCATTGCAAGGTCAGGATATTTTGTGCACTTGAGGCCGTCAGCTTTTCAAGGGCCTGCGCCGCCGTGACGATGTGCACACCGCCCGGCACGGCGGTGGCTTCCAGCAAATCCTTGTCGCCGCTGATCAGGAACGCGGCGTTGGCAACGAGTGCAGTCTCGATGAACTTATCGTCGTCGCGGTCACGGCAGTAGTGCCCCGGTTCGGCAACCTCCACCCAATGGGCGCTGGCGTTGAAGTCATGCAGCAGCAGCTCCCGGTTTTCCAGGCTGAGGTAGCGGTCAAACTTGGGCCTGTAGAGCCGCGTTCGCAATTCATCGAAGGTGGGCTGCGAAAAAACCAGCTGGTGCTGAGCCAGGGCCAAGTGCACCAAGCGGGCCGGAGCACCGGTGGATACGAGCGCGGCGCTGATCAGGACATTGATATCGACTACCAGCCTAAGACTCGTCACGCAGCAATTCTTCCAACAAAGCGGGCGTCAGTCCTGCCTGTTCTGCCGCAACTGCGGTTCGCTCCAGGCTGTGCTGTAGCCGGTTGGCATAAAAGGTGCGCATGGCCTCATAGTCCCGGGCCGACACCATCACACCGACTACCCGGTCGCGGCGCATCACGCGCACAGGCTCGCGCTGGGCCAAGTCAATGAAATGGCCAAACTGGGTTTTGGCTTGGTTGGCGGAGAAGCTTTGCATGGCAAAAGTTTAGCACCAATCGAACGATTAGGACGTTTAGTGCGACGAGTGTGCGCCGCACTCCGACTGCGCCACCGGCATGGCCTTTTCTGAACAAATCAGGTCGCTTTGCTGCACTGCGGTACCATCGCGGCTCTGCCTGAGCAGCCTGGGTTTGGCGGTCCATATCCCATCGCTTGCCACACACCTCCTGATGAACGCACCAACCCTTCTTTCGCACCTGACCAGCGCCACCCCTGCAGCACACGCCGTGGCGCAGCAGCCCAACGAGCGCATCCGTGAGATTCCGTACAACTACACCTCGTTTTCCGACCGCGAAATCGTCATCCGTTTGTTGGGCGCCCCGGCCTGGGACACCTTGAACCAGTTACGCGAAGAGCGCCGCACCGGCCGCTCGGCGCGCATGCTGTACGAGGTGCTGGGTGATATCTGGGTGGTGCAACGCAACCCTTATTTGCAGGACGACCTGCTGGACAACCCCAAGCGCCGCGGCCAGCTGGTGGATGCCCTGAACCACCGCCTGGGCGAAGTGGAAAAGCGCCGCACCCCCGCGGCCGACCCCGAGCGCGATGCCATGGTGGTGCAACTACTCACTGCGGCACGCGCCTCGGTGGCGCAGTTCGACGCCAGCTTCGCCGAAGTGGCCAGCCTGCGCCGCAAGGCACAGCGCCAGCTGCACAAAGTCACCGCCAAGGACAACATCAAGTTCGACGGCCTGTCGCGCGTGAGCCATGTAACCGACGCCACCGACTGGCGCGTGGAGTACCCGTTTGTGGTGCTGACACCCGACTCGGAAGAAGAGATGGCCGGACTGGTCAAGGGCTGTATCGATCTGGGTCTGACCATCATCCCGCGCGGCGGCGGTACCGGCTACACGGGCGGCGCCGTGCCCCTGAGCTGGAAGAGCGCGGTCATCAATACCGAGAAGCTCGAAGCCATGAGCGAAGTGGTGATGATGCGCCTGCCTGGCCTGGACCATGAGGTGGCCACGGTCTGGAGCGAGGCCGGTGTGGTAACCCAGCGCGTGGCCGATGCGGCCGAGCGCGCCGGCTATGTGTTTGCCGTGGACCCGACCTCGGCCGAGGCCAGCTGCATAGGCGGAAATATCGCCATGAATGCCGGTGGCAAGAAGGCCGTGCTGTGGGGCACGGCCCTGGACAACCTGGCCAGTTGGCGCATGGTCACCCCCGATGCCGAGTGGCTGGAGGTCACCCGCATCCAGCACAACATGGGCAAGATCCACGACGTGGACATCGCCAGCTTCGAACTTCAGTATTTCAAGGCCGACGGCAAGACCAAGCTGCGCACCGAGCGCCTGGACATTGCGGGCAAGAGCTTTCGCAAAGAGGGCCTGGGCAAGGACGTGACTGACAAGTTCCTCTCCGGCCTGCCCGGCATCCAGAAAGAGGGTTGCGATGGCCTGATCACCAGCGCGCGCTGGGTGGTGCACCGCATGCCCGCCCACACCCGCACCGTGTGCCTGGAATTTTTTGGCGACGCGCGTAACGCTGTGCCCAGCATTGTGGAAATCAAGGACTTCATGTTCGCCGAGCAAAAGCGCTCCGGCGTACTGCTGGCCGGCCTGGAACATCTGGACGACCGCTACCTCAAAGCCGTGGGTTACGCCACCAAATCGAAACGCGGCGGCCTGCCCAAGATGGCGCTGTTTGGCGACATCGCCGGGGATGACGCCGACGCGGTGGCCCGTGCCACCTCCGAAGTGGTGCGCATTGCCAACTCGCGCAGTGGCGAAGGATTTATTGCCATCAGCAAGGAAGCGCGCAAGAAATTCTGGCTGGACCGCAAGAAGACGGCGGCGATCAGCCGCCACACCAACGCCTTCAAGATCAACGAAGACGTGGTGATCCCGCTGCCGCGCATGGCCGAGTACACCGACGGCATCGAGCGCATCAACATCGAGCTCAGCCTGCGCAACAAGCTGGCCCTGTGCGATGCGCTGGGCGAATTCTTTGCCAACGGCAACCTGCCCTTGGGCCGGGCCGACGACGCCATCGACGTGCCCGCCCCCGAGCTGTTCCAGGAGCGGGTGGACCAGGCGATTGCCCTGGTGGCCGAGGTGCGTGCGCAGTGGCAAGGCTGGCTGGACAACGTGGAGCCGCTGTTCACCCAGCTGCAAGGCCATTCCCTGCGCGCCAGCTGGAAGACGCAACTGCGGGCCCCGCTGCAGGACATCTTCACCGGCGGCGCCTTTGCCGCCGTGCTGCAGGAATGCACCGCCATCCACCAGCGTGTGCTCAAAGGCAGGGTCTGGATCGCCCTGCACATGCACGCCGGTGACGGCAACGTGCACACCAACATCCCCGTCAACAGTGACGACTACGACATGCTGCAGGCCGCCCACGGCGCGGTCAAACGCATCATGGCGCTGGCGCGTTCGCTGGACGGCGTGATCTCGGGCGAGCACGGCATTGGCATCACCAAGCTGGAGTTTTTGAGCGACGCCGAGCTGGCGCCGTTTACCGCCTACAAGGCCAAGGTCGATCCGGAAGGGCGTTTCAATAAAGGCAAGCTGCTGCGAGGCACCGAGGCCTACGCTGATCTCACCAACGCCTACACGCCGTCCTTTGGCCTGATGGGCCATGAATCATTGATCATGCAGCAGAGCGACATTGGCGCCATTGCCGATTCGGTGAAAGACTGTCTGCGCTGCGGCAAGTGCAAGCCGGTGTGCGCCACCCACGTGCCGCGCGCCAACCTGCTCTACAGCCCGCGCAACAAAATCCTGGCCACCTCGCTGCTGGTGGAAGCTTTTCTGTACGAAGAACAGACCCGCCGAGGCGTGAGCATCCGCCACTGGGAAGAGTTTGAGGACGTGGCCGACCACTGCACGGTGTGCCACAAATGCGAGTCGCCCTGCCCGGTGAAGATCGACTTTGGCGATGTCACCATGAACATGCGCAACCTGCTGCGCAAGATGGGCAAAAAGACCTTCCGCCCCGGCAACGCCGCGGCCATGTTCTTTTTGAATGCCACCAACCCGCAAACCATCAAGCTCGCGCGTGCGGGCATGGTCGGCATTGGCTTCAAGGTGCAGCGCTTTGCCAACCAGGTTCTGCGCCTGGCCGCCCGCGCGCAAACCAACAAGCCGCCGGCCACCGTGGGCACTGCGCCCATCAAGGAACAGGTGATCCACTTCATCAACAAGAAGATGCCCGGCGGCCTGCCCAAGAAGACGGCGCGTGCGCTCTTGGACATTGAAGATGGGGACTATGTGCCCATCATCCGCAATCCGAAGGCCACCACGGCCGAGACCGAGGCGGTGTTCTACTTCCCCGGCTGCGGCTCCGAGCGCCTGTTTTCCCAAGTGGGCCTGGCCACCCAGGCCATGCTGTGGCACGCCGGGGTGCAAACCGTGCTGCCGCCGGGCTACCTGTGCTGCGGCTATCCGCAGCGCGGCTCCGGCCAGGCCGACAAGGCCGAGAAAATCATCACTGACAACCGCGTGCTGTTCCACCGCGTGGCCAACACCCTGAACTACCTGGACATCAAGACCGTGGTGGTGAGCTGCGGTACCTGCTACGACCAGCTCCAGGGCTATGAGTTCGACAAGATCTTCCCGGGCAGCCGCATCATCGACATCCACGAATACCTGCTGGAGAAGGGCATCACCCTGGTGCCCGAAGGTGGCGCTGGCGCCGGTTATCTGTTCCACGACCCCTGCCACAGCCCCATGAAGCTGCAAGACCCCCTGAAGACCGTCAAGGCCCTGGTGGGGGATGCCGTTCTCAAAAGCGAGCGCTGCTGCGGCGAGTCCGGCACCCTGGGCGTGAGCCGCCCTGACATTTCCACGCAGATCCGTTTTCGCAAGGAAGAGGAGCTGAAAAAAGATGAGGCCGCTTTGCGTGCTCTCACGGCCTCTGCAGCCAGCGTGGACACCACGGTGCAGGGCAAAGGCAACATCAAAATTTTGACCAGCTGCCCGAGCTGTCTGCAGGGCCTCTCCCGCTATGGCAATGACCTGAACAATGGCCTGCTGGAGGCCGACTACATCGTGGTCGAAATGGCCAACCAGATCCTGGGTAAGGACTGGCTGCCCAATTACGTGAATACGGCCAATGCCGGTGGCATTGAGCGGGTGCTGGTGTAAGCACACGCCATGGGACGCCTGCTGTGTGTCTGGGAGCAAGGCGGACACCTGGGGCATTTGAGCCATTTGCGCATGCCGGTGGAGGTGGCGCTGGCAGCAGGGCATACGGTGTATGTGGCCGTGCGGGAGCTGCAGCAGGTGCGCTTGGTGCTGGGGGATTTGCCGGTGCAATACCTGCTCTCCCCGTGCAAGCCTGATGCACCGGTGGCAAGCCAGCAGGAATTTCTGAGCTACACCCAGTTGTTGGACCGCCAGTGCTTTGGCAGTGCCGCTGAGCTGCAGCTTTACCTGGGCGCCTGGCGAACGCTGTTTGATGTGGTGCAGCCAGACCTGGTGCTGTTTGAACACAGCCCCACGGCACTGGTTGCGGCCCATGCCTACCGCTTTAAAAAAGTCAACATTGGCACGGGCTTCACCGTGCCGCCTGGCCCGGCCGATGGTTCTGCGCCTTTCCTGCCTTTCCCCCACATCCGGCTGACACCGCAGACCACCAGTGTCTTGCTCCAGGCTGACCGGCAAATGCTGGAGCGCATCAACCAGAGCCTGGCCTGGCTGGGTGCTGCGCCCTTGCCCAACCTGCATGCCATCTTTGCGCAGGTGGACGCACAGTACCTCATGACCTGGCCCGAGTTGGACCAGTTTGGCGAGCGCAGCAGCGCCTGCTACCTGGGCGTGGAGCCGCCGCTGGCCCGGGCCCTGCCAGAGTGGCCCAGTGCGGGTGGACAAAAGGTCTTTGCCTATATCGACGCCTTTCCTGCGCTGGAAGTCCTGCTGCAGGATTTGCGCGCTGCGTCCACGTGCTGCCTGCTGTTTGTGCGCAAGCTGCCAAACCCTATGCGCCAGGCCTTTACAAGCGCTTCCATGCAGTTTGTCGACCACCCCGTGGATTTGGCCGCTGTAGCCAGCCAGGCCGATTGGGTCATCAGCCATGGCGGCCATTCCACGGTGGCGTTTTTTGCCCGCAAGGGACTGGCCCAGTTGCTGATCCCGCGCCACCAGGAGCAGCTGTTTACGGCGCTGCGGGTGGTGTCGCAGGGCGGCGCAGGCATGGCGTTCCAGGACCAGTCGGCCTATGGCGCGGCGGTCACGGCCATGGTCGGCAATGCGCAGCTGCGCAGCCATGCGCGCACCTTGGGCGTACGGCTGCAGCGGCACGCAGAGGTCGACTTGCGCAACTTCATGCATACCGCTCTGCAACCCTGGCTAACACCCCATTACTCTCTTCCCTGGGCGGGCCGTTGCGTGCTTTAATTTGGCCGGTCAAGGGTGTTCCAAGCCAATATTAATTTTCGTTGAGGGGGCCACATGGGCTCGACCACGTCACGTGAGCTGCATGCGCCGACGCGCACGCCGGAAGTCCCGCACCTGCCACTGGCCACATCTGCGCTGGCCATTGCCATGGCCTGTTGTGGCGCAAGCGGGCCGGTCTGGGGCAATCCGGCGGGTGGCGTGGCCGCTGTAGGCCAGGCCACCATGACCGCCAATGGCAGCCAGTTGCTGGTCAGCACCCAAAACGGCGCAGGCCTGAACCACAGTGCCATCAACTGGCAAAGCTTTTCCATTCCGGGCGGCAGCAGCACCTATTTCCAGCAGCCCAGCAGCACCAGCACGGTCATCAACCGGGTGGTGAGCAGCACACCCACACAAATCTTTGGCACCCTGGGCAGCAACGGCAATGTGGTGCTGGTGAACCAGTCCGGCATCACGGTCGGCGCTGGCGCCGTGGTGGATACGGCTGGCTTCACGGCCTCGGCCTTGCGCATGTCCGATGCCGATGCCTTGACCGGGCACTTGCGTTTTGGCGATAGTGGCGGTGCAGCCGGTGGCCTGTCGGTGCAGGGCAGCATCCTGGCACGCCAGGGAGATGTGGTGCTGCTGGGCAGTCGGGTGGAAACGGGGCAGACAGCGGTTGTCCAAGCGCCCAACGGCGCCACCATTGTGGCCGCGGGCCAGCAGGTGGATATCACCGGGCGTGGTCTGGAAGGCATTTTGCTGCGGGTCCAGGCACCCACCGACACGGTGCTGAACTTGGGCACGCTCAGCGGCGATGCGGTCGCCCTGTTTGCGGGCAGCCTGCGCCACAGCGGCGCCATTCAGGCCAATGCCGTTAGTGTGGAAGGTGGCAAGGTCGTCTTGCGGGCGCTGCAATCGGTGCAGGTCGACGGCAGCATCGGCGCCCATGCGCTGGACGGGCTGGGTGGTGGGGTCTTTGTCACGGGCGCGCAGGTGGCACTGGAGTCCACTGCCCTGGTGGACGTGCGAGGTGCAATGGGCGGCGGCGAGGCGCTGATTGGCGGCGGCCTGCATGGCCAGGACGCGCGCCTGGCCAACGCACAGCAAACCGTGGTTGCGCCGGGGGCCAGGATACTGGCGGACGCCACTGCGCAAGGTGACGGCGGCACCATCGTGGCCTGGTCAGAAGGTGTCAGCGCTGTGCATGGCAGCTTGTCTGCACAAGGCGCGGGTCATACGGGCAACGGCGGCCAACTGGAAACATCGGGCCACTACCTGGATGTGAGCGGCATTGCTGTGAGCGCCTCGGCCAGTGGCGGCGGCACGGCAGGCACCTGGCTGCTGGACCCCTACGACATCACCATCGTCGGCACCGCGGCCGATGCACTGCCGCCCCCGATGGGCAACCTGGCCAGCTACACGGGTACCGCCAATCCCTCACTGCTGGACGCCAGCACGGTGCTCACGGCCCTGAGCAGCGGCACCAATGTCACGGTGGAAACCGGTGGCGCAGGCACCGGAGCGGGCAATATCACGCTGGCCTCGGCGCTCAATCTCAGTGGCACAAACCACGCAACCCTGACGCTGAATGCGGCCAGTGATGTGCTCTTCAACGCCGGCATATCCGCCACAGGTGGTGCCGCGCTGGACCTGGTGGTGGCCGCTGGACGCAATATCGATCTGGGCAGCTTCGGCAGTGTGGGCCTGGGCACCGGGGGCGGCTCGGTGCGCCTGAACGCCGCAACAGGCTCCATTGGAGGCTATGCAGGCTCGGTCATCAGCAGTGCAGGGGGCAATATCTTTCTCTCCGCTGCCAATGGTGACATCAGCCTTGCCAGCATCAGCAGCAATGGCCAGTCGCTTGGCAGCGGCAATGCCGGTTCGGCCGGCGCCATCAGCCTCCATGCGGGCTACCAAGTCCATGTGGACAGCCTCACGGCCAATGGCGGCTTCATTTTCGGCACCACAGGAAATGGCGGCAATGCGGGCACCATTGCAGTCACTGCGGGCAGCAATTGCGATTGCGCCAGCTCCATCCTGACCCTCAGTTCGCAGGGTGGCAGCGGCGGCTATGGCAGCGGCGTGGGCGGCGCCTCGGGCGATGTCTTCATCGCTCTGGGCCAGTCCTTCAACGCCTCCAGTATCTCGGCCAACATGCTGAACTACAGCAATGCATCCGGTGATATTGACTTGACCAGCACCACCCTGGCGCTCAAGTCCATGACCCTGAGCGCGGGCGGCAACATCTCGGCCACCACCAGTGGGCTGGCCCAGTTTTCTGCCGCCTCGACCGGAGCTGCGGGGTCTGGCTCGGTCAATCTGACCCACACCGGCGCGCTCACCATTGGCAGCATCAGCGTGGCCAATGGCAATGTCACGGTGGACAACACCGGAGCGCTCACCACCACTGGCGCCATCCAGGCGGGCGGCAGCGGAGTGGTGAGCCTCACTGCGCACAGCCCTATCACCATTGGCGCGGGGGGCATCAGCGCCACGGGCGCCATTGCGCTGGATGCGACGACGGTGTCGCCACTCAGCACCATTGTGCTCAATGGCCTGGTGCAGTCCACAGGCAGCAGCGTCAGCCTCTCGGCCTACAGCGGCATTGCCCAGAACGGCTTTGTCAGCGGCGCCCAGGGCGTCACGGCCACCAGCAGTGCGGGGCTGATTACCTTTGGCTTCAACGGCTACAGCGGGGGCTCGCCCTTGACCTATGTGGACCGCAATGGCGCTGTCTTTGTGCCGCAGGTTCCCGCCAGCGTGCTGGTCGCCTCCCTGCTGTCCCCCACATCGATTCTGGATGTGCTGGGCAGCGGTGGTGAGCTGGGCCCGATCTATACCGACAACCCGTTTGCGCCGGTCAATCGCAGCAAAGACGCGCTGGTGGTGGAGGGCAATCTATGCACGCCTTGAGCATTTGCGTGGCGCACCGTGCGCTGGCTTGCCTGCTGGCCGGTTCGCTGGCCGCGCTGGCAAGCAGCCAGGCGCTGGCGCAGCCTGCGGGCCAGGTGGAATACGCCAGTGGAGCGGGCTTTGCCCAAGCGCAGAACCAGACACCCCGCGCCTTGGGCCGGGGCCTGGAACTCCAGGAAGGCGACCGCCTGACGACGGTGCAGAATTCCACCGCCATCGTCCGGTTCCGCGACGGTACCCGCATGACCTTGCGGCCCAACACCGAATTGATCGTGCAGCGCTATGCCTACCGGGACGGTGCCGCCGACAACAGCATGCTGCTGCAACTCCTGCGCGGTGGGTTGCGGGCGCTCACGGGGCTGGTATCCAAGGGCGCTCCGGACGCCGCCAAGATCCGCACCGCAACTGCCACCGTGGGCATACGCGGCACCGACTTCGATGCCCGCCTGTGCGCAGCCGACTGCAAGGCCGAGGGCATCCAGGTCAAGGAAAAGCCGCGCCTGAATGTGGTCATGGCCAGCGCCAAGCTGGTGGACACACAAGGCGAAGTGTTTGCCGTGGACGCCCAGGGCACACGCCGCCGCCTGGTGGACGGCGCCAGTGTCTACCCGGGCGATGTGGTGGAAACAGCGGCGCGGGCACGTGGCTTGCTGGCCTTTCGCGATGACAGCCGCCTGACCCTGGGGCCCGCCACGCAGTTTCGCGTGGATGCCTTCACCTTCGATGACAAGAACCCGTCGGACGGCCGCTTTCTGGTGTCCCTGCTGCGTGGCTCGTTGCGCGCGCTGACCGGACTGATTGGCAAGGCCAACCACCGCAACGTGGGCTTTACCACCCCCACGGCCACCGTCGGCATACGTGGCACCGGCCTGGACCTGGACTGCGCCAGCGCTGCGGGTTGCGCCTTCTACACGTGGCTGGGCAGCATCGAAATCACGCCGCAGGGCGACACGGCACTGCAGGTATTGCAGGCTGGCCAGGGCCTGTTTGTGGGGCCCGCAGGCATACGCGCACTGACAGCGCCCACGCTCGATGGGCTACCGCGCCCCGATGGCGTGCCAGTGGACGTGCAACAGTTGTTCACCAGCGGGGGCGTGTCGGCGGACGACGAAGGGCTGTTTGTCTATGTGCGCGACGGCCACATCGAAATCACTACGGCCAAGGAAACACTGCATCTGGGCCGCGGTGAGACGGGTTATGCGGGAGCAGACGGGCATACCGGGCGCCCCGAAAGCATGCCCGCCTTCATCCAGTTTGACGGTGTCCCCCTGCCCAGCAGCAGCAATCCGATGCTGATCACGATGCTTAACGAACTGGGCATGGGCAGCAGCGCCATGTGCCGCTAGAGGTGGGTCCGAACATGCGCAACATCACATTTGCAGGGAACTGCGGGCCGGCCAAGTCCGCAAAGCCTTTGGCCCGGCTGGCCACACTGCTGGCCTGTCTGGCGGTGCCCGCAGCGCTGGCCCAGCAGGACGTGGGCGCGCCCAGTGGTGCCGCTACCAGTTTTCGCATCGTTGGCTTTGAACTCACGGGTGACATTCCTTTGCCATCGGACGAGACGACCCGTTTGCTGGCGCCTTTCATTGGCCCCAAGGCCACCTTGGTCACATTGCAGCAGGCTACTGCGGCGCTGGAAGCGGCCCTGAAGGCCCAGGGTTATGCCTTGCACCGCGTTTCTCTGCCGGCCCAGGAACTTGACGGCCGGGTGCGTCTGGCGGTGGTGAAGTTTGTCATAGGCCGGGTCAGCATCGAAGGCAATAGCCGATCCTCGGACGCCAATGTGCGCGCCAGCGTGCCAGAGCTGAAGGAAGGTGCCACGCCCAATTTCAACACCCTGGCAGTGCAGACAGCCATCGCCAATGAGAACCCGGCCCGACAAGTGCAGGTGGTGATCAAGGAATCGGCCCAGGCTGACAAGATCGACGCCCGGGTCGTGGTGCAGGAGGGCAATCCGCTGTATGGCGCCCTGTCCCTGGCCAATACCGGCAGCGATGCCACCGGAAACGACCGCCTCTCGCTGGTCTTGGGCCATGCCAATCTGTTCGAGCGGGACCACCAACTGTCGGCTGCCTACACGACCTCCATGGAGCGCCCGGACCAGGTGCAGCAGTTCGGCCTGAACTACCGCATCCCGCTGTACACCCAGGGCGCCATGGTGGGCCTGAGTTACACCCAGTCCACTGTGGTGGGCAACTTTGGCGGCTTCAACAGCACCGGCTCGGGCGAAACCTATGGCCTCAGTTACAGCCTGTACATGCAACCACAGGGGGGCAGGCGCAGCTACTGGACGCTGACTCTTGAGGACAAGCTGTTCAATGCCGTCAAGATCAACGGCAACCTGGTGGCCGGGCTGTCAGACCGTGGCAGCCGCCCCGTGGCGCTGGGCTACACCCGGCGCGTGGAGTCGGATACTGCCATCTGGGGTTACAGCGCTGATCTGGCCGCCAACCTGGCCGGCAGCAGTGGCAACAACCTGGCGGCCTATCAAAGTGAAGACCAGCGCATCCGCAGCGTGGACTGGAGCGTGCTGCATGTTGGCATGCACCTCATGGCGCCTTTGCCCAACGGCTGGCTGTGGGCTGTCAAGGGACAAGCCCAGTACACCGGTGACGCGCTGATTGCCGGTGAGCAGTTTGGCCTGGGTGGTGCGGCTTCGGTGCGCGGAACGGGTGAGCGGGTGATTGCCGGTGACATCGGCCTGTTGGCCTCGCTGGAGCTCAGCAGCCCTGAAATCCGGCCTGGCCTGCGCTTGGTCGGCTTCATGGACGGTGGCTGGCTTGCCAACAACCATGCCCAAGCCAGTACCGCGGGCAAGCTCGCCAACGACCAGCTCGCCAGCGCCGGGGTGGGCTTGCGTCTGAACAGCCGCGCCTTCAGCCTGGCTGCCGAGTGGGGCCACGTGGTCAGCGGCGCCAGCCAGCCTCTGGGGGGAAACCCCGCGCTGCCCAAGGCGGGCGACGAGAAACTACACTTGTCGCTTACCGCCCGTTTTTGACGGTTACTTCTTCACTATCGGATAAGCACCACCATGGCAGGTCTTCAGGCCGGGACGCCCACGCCCCTCGACATCACCGTACATGCGCAATCGCGCGTGCTCGAAATCAGCTTTTCCGACGGCGCCACATTTCGCATTCCCTTCGAGCTGATGCGTGTGTATTCGCCCTCGGCCGAAGTGGCGGGGCACGGCCCGGGCCAGGAAACGCTGCAGACCGGCAAGCGCCTGGTGGACCTCACCGGGCTGGAGCCGGTGGGCAATTACGCTCTACAGCCACGTTTTTCGGACGGCCACGACACCGGCCTCTTCTCCTGGGATTACCTGTACTTTCTGGGCTCGCAGCAGGAGCGCCTGTGGGTCGATTACGAGCAACGCCTGCAGGCCGCAGGCGTGGAGCGCGATGCGCCCATGCCCGAAAAAGGCGGCCACAGCTGCGCCAGCCACTGAGCGCTTTGCACTTGGTAGTGCCCATGCCGCTGCCCCAGCGGTGAACTGCTTAAAATCGACGGATGACTACCACCCACTTTGGTTTTGAATCCGTTGACGAGGCGCAAAAAGCCCGCAAGGTGCGCGGCGTATTTGACTCGGTGGCCCCCAAGTACGACCTGATGAACGACCTCATGTCCATGGGCTTGCACCGCGCCTGGAAGGCCTACACCGTGATGGTGGCCAATCTCAAGCCCGGTGACCGCGCGCTCGATATTGCAGGCGGCACCGGGGACTTGGCCATGGCCTTCTCCCAAAAGGTGGGCGCCAGCGGGCAGGTGGTGCATACCGACATCAATGAGGCCATGCTCAGCACCGGGCGCAACCGGCTGCTGGATGCAGGTGTGGTGCTGCCCACCCTGGTCTGCGACGCCGAGAAGCTGCCCTTCGCCGACAACTACTTTGACCTGGTCAGCGTGGCCTTTGGCCTGCGCAACATGACCCACAAAGACCAGGCCCTGGCCGAGATGAACCGCGTGCTCAAGCCCGGCGGCAAGTTGCTGGTGCTCGAGTTCTCCAAAGTGGCCGCGCCGCTGGAGAAGGTGTACGACTGGTATTCCTTCAAGGTGCTGCCGCGCCTGGGCAAGCTGGTGGCAGGTGACGACGCCAGCTACCGCTACCTGGCCGAGTCCATCCGCATGCATCCCGGCCAGCAAGAGCTAAAAGCCCTGATGCACAAAGGTGGTTTCGGACATGTGGACTACCACAACCTCACCGGTGGCGTTGCGGCATTGCATGTTGGAATCAAGTGTTGATAAAACACTAACAATCTGGAGCTTGTATGAAGTGGTCTGCCCTTGTTTTGACTTTCGCCCTGGCAATGGGTGGCATGAATGCCGAGGCCGCCAAGCGCCTGGGCGGCGGGGGCTCGTTCGGCAAGCAGTCCAGCAACGTGACCCAGCGCAACACCGCACCGGCGGCGCCCGGCGCACCCACGCAAAGTGTGAACAGTGCCGCCAAACCAGCACCCTCGGTGGCGGCTCCCGCGCCTGCACGCCGCCCCTGGGGCGCCATGCTGGGCGGCCTGGCGGCCGGGCTGGGTCTGGCCTGGCTGGCCAGTTCACTTGGCATGGGTGAGGCCTTTGGCCAGATCCTGATGTTTGGCTTGCTGGCGCTGGGCGTGATGATGCTGTTTGGCTTCTTCATGCGCAAACGCCAGGCTGCGGCTGTCAGCACACAGAACAGCCCCTTCGCCTTCCAGGGCGCAGGCCGTGCGCAGTTGCCCGCCTCGCAGCCCTACCGCCCGGAGAACGTCGGCAACGACGCATCCGCCCGCCCATTTGAGCGCAGCAACCTGTCGCCCCTGGATGGCGGTGGTTCCATGATCGGCTCGGCCCTGATGGGCTCGCAAAACTGGGGTGTGCCCGCCGGCTTTGACAGCGAGGGCTTCCTGCGTGCCGCCAAGGCCAACTTTGTAACCCTGCAGGCTGCCTGGGACCGCTCCGACATCCCGTCGCTACGCGCCATGATGACCGACACGATGTTGGGCGAAATCCGCACCCAATTGGCCGAGCGCGAGGCCCACACCGGTACCGCGCCCAACAGCACCGAGGTGGTCATGATCGAGGCCCACCTGCTGGGCATCGAAGAGCTGGCCGATGAATACATGGCCAGCGTCGAGTTCTCCGGCATGATCCGTGAAGAGCCATCCGCGGGCCCCAGCCCTTTCCGTGAGGTCTGGAACATGACCAAACCCAAGAGTGGGAGCAGCGGCTGGCTGGTCGCCGGCGTTCAAGCCCTGCAATAGGCACAGCCCCCGGCTTTGCCGATGCGGTGCAGGATAATGGGGTCTATGGCAACACAGACCCCTTTTTCTTTTCTGGAAGATTTTTTCCGGAACCTCCCCACCCCCACGCCACCGGCCTGGCTGGTCGATGAAAGCCACCGCCGCGTGGTGCTCCTGCTCAACCATGTGCTGATGCAGGAGCCCGAGGCCATGCAGCGCTTGGTGCGCCAAAGCGGGCGCGTGGTGCTGGCGCAGTGGCGCAGCTTCACCTTTGCCTTGTTGGTCACCCCGGCAGGTTTGCTGGACTTGGCAGTGCCGGGTGCCACTCCCGACCTGACGCTGGTGATCACCGAAGAATCCCCCTTTGCCATGGCGCAAGCCCTGATGCAGGGCGACAAGCCCGCAGTGCGCATCGAAGGCGATGTGCAGCTGGCAGCCGAGGTCAACTGGCTGGTGGACAACGTGCGCTGGGACGTGGAAGAAGATCTCTCGCGCATCCTGGGCGATGCGCCGGCGCACCTGCTGGCAGCGGCCGCGCGCAAAGTCACCCAAGGACTGCGCGACTTCCTGGGCCGCAAGTCGGGCGACCCCACCCACACAAGCGCTGGCAACCCGGCATGAGCCGCTTGCTGCGGGGCGTATTCATCGTCTGGATCGTCCTGCGCTACGGGCTGGACGAGCTGGTCCTCAAAAGTTTCCAAAAGCCCTGGCTGCACTGGATCGCCAAAGTGGTGTCGGTCGGGCGGCGCGACGCGCCACGTGGCCAGCGCCTGCGTGAAGCGCTGGAGCGTCTGGGGCCGGTGTTCGTCAAGTTCGGCCAGGTGCTGTCCACCCGGCGCGACCTCTTGCCACTGGACATTGCCGACGAACTGGCCCGTTTGCAAGACCAGGTGCCACCGTTTCCGGCCGAACAGGCCGTGGCCATCATCGAGCGTGCCTTGCGCAAGCCTTTGGCCGATATCTTTGTCTCCTTCGACCAGGTGCCCATTGCCAGCGCCTCCATCGCGCAGGTGCACTTTGCAGTCGTCAAAGACCGCAGTGGCACCGAGCGCGACGTGGCCGTCAAGGTGCTGCGCCCGGGGATGCTCGCGGCCATCGACAGCGACCTCGGCCTGATGCGCATGATGGCGGGCTGGCTCGAAGGGCTGTCCAGCGACGGCAAGCGCCTCAAGCCCCGCGAGGTGGTGGCTGAATTCGACAAGTACCTGCACGACGAGCTTGACCTGATCCGCGAAGCCTCAAGCGCCGCCCAGTTGCGCCGCAACATGGAGGGTCTGGAGATGGTGCTCATTCCGGAAATGCTGTGGGACTTCTGTACCACCGAGGTGCTGGTGATGGAGCGCATGATTGGCGTGCCCATCAGCCAGGTAGAGCGCCTGCGCGAAGCCGGCGTGGACATCCAGAAACTGGCGCGCGATGGCGTGACCCTGTTCTTTACCCAGGTGTTCCGCGACGGCTTCTTCCATGCCGACATGCACCCGGGCAACATCCAGGTCAGCCTGGCACCTGAAACCTTTGGCCGCTATATCTCGCTTGACTTTGGCATTGTGGGCACGCTCACCGAGGTCGACAAGGAGTACCTGGCACAGAATTTCGTGGCCTTTTTCCGGCGCGACTACAAGCGCGTGGCCGAACTGCATATCGAATCCGGCTGGGTCCCCGCGGGCACCCGCGTGGACGAGCTCGAAGCCTCGGTGCGCGCGGTCTGTGAGCCCTACTTTGACCGGCCGCTGAAGGAGATTTCACTGGGCATCCTGCTGATGCGCCT
>CANCCF010000062.1 GCA_947374485.1 Comamonadaceae bacterium
CGGCACGGCCGACGTGCATTACCGCGGCGCGCAATGGACGGCGCTGCCTCGCAACGGCATCGTGGCAGGCACCGGCCCGCACCGTGTGGTCGAACTGGTGGGCAGTCGGCTGCTGGTCGACAAGGTCTAGTCAAAAAATCACAACAGGAAACGCCATGGAAATTGCACTCGTACTACTCGTCATCGCCGTCATCTTTATCAGCCGCAGCATCAAGGTCGTGCCGCAGCAGCACGCCTGGGTGATCGAGCGCCTGGGCAAGTACCACGCCACCCTCACACCGGGTCTGAACATCCTGGTGCCTTTTGTGGACCGGGTGGCCTACAAGCATGTGCTGAAGGAAATTCCGCTCGACATTGCCAGCCAGGTCTGCATCACGCGCGACAACACCCAGTTGCAGGTGGACGGCATTCTGTATTTCCAGGTGACCGACGCCATGCGCGCCAGCTATGGCTCGAGCAACTACATCGTGGCCATCTCGCAGCTGGCCCAGACCAGCCTGCGCTCGGTCATCGGCAAGCTCGAACTCGACAAGACCTTCGAGGAGCGCGACATCATCAACGCCCAGGTGGTGGCCGCGATTGACGAGGCTGCGCTCAACTGGGGTGTGAAGGTGCTGCGCTACGAGATCAAGGACCTGACACCGCCAAAAGAAATCCTGCACGCCATGCAGGCGCAGATCACGGCCGAGCGCGGCAAGCGCGCCCTGATTGCGGCTTCTGAAGGCCGCCGCCAGGAGCAGATCAACATCGCCACGGGTGAACGTGAAGCCTTTATTGCCCGGTCTGAGGGCGAAAAGCAGGCCGCCATCAACCAGGCCCTGGGCCAGGCAGCGGCCATCACGGCAGTGGCCGACGCCACAGCCGGGGCCATTGAGCGCATTGCAGCCGCCATTCGCCAGCCCGGCGGCGAGCAGGCGGTGCAACTCAAGGTAGCTGAAAAAGCGGTAGAGGCCTACAGCCGGGTGGCCAGTGACTCCACCACCACGCTGATCATCCCCGGGAATATGAGCGAGGTGTCCACGCTGATTGCCACCGCCATGAAGATGCTGCAGACCAGCAAGTAAACGCGGCTGCGGTTACCTCAAGGAACGATCAAAAGGTCCAGGACAGGTAGCCGTCAATCCGGTTCGCGGTCGGCTCCTCGGCGCGGGCGATGGACTGATGTGCAAAGGTCACGCGGCCAAACAGGTGGGCATCCAAGCGCAACTCGGCGCCCAGCCCCAGGCTTTGCAGGTTGATGGCCTGCAGCCCGGGTCCCTTGGGCCGGGTCTCGCCCCCGTCCACAAAGCCAAATACGGAAATGCGCGGCTCCGCAGCGCTGTTGTCCAGTGCCCGGTGCACTTCCACACTGAGGGCATAGCCCTGCAGCCCGCTATAGGCCGCATTGGAATAGCCGCGCACCGTGCCCGTACCCCCCAGAAAGAACTGCTCGCCATTGGGCAGGTTGCTGCACAGCGCGCTTTGCCAGACCAGATTGGCCTGCATGCTGTAGGCGCCACCCAGGACCTGGTTGCGCTGCACATTGCCGCGGGCCAGCACATAGTCCTCCTGGGCTGGGGAACGCGTATTGCCGCTCACCACATTCACCGTGCCCGACCAGTACCCCAGCGCGTCAGAGCGCACGCCTTCCAGGCCCAGATTGGTGTCCTGGGTGTCAACCCGCTGGATCTGCACCGGCTCGATATACGACTCCGCGTGGCGTGCGACATAGCCCAGGTTGGCATACAGGCTGGTGGCCGCTTCCAGCACCAGCGGCTGGCGCAGCGCCAGGCCCCAGGACTTGGCAAAGCCGGTCACATTCAGGGACGCGAAAGGTCCGTAGCGGACCTGGGTGTGGTCGTCGTTCATGGAAATCGTCAGGCGCCCGCCCCAGGTGTTGACGGGCACCCCATAGCCCAGCGCCCGCCCCTCGTAGCCATTGGCGGCCGTGCTGGAGAGCATGAGCTCATCACGGTAGCCCGTCAGGCTGTGGTTGGTGTAGACCACGCCCAGGCGCTCTTCGCCGGTGCTGTGGCTGCCCGCGTTGTCCGTAAACAGGGTCACCGACTGCAGTGCAGGCTCCTGCATGACCAGGTCAAGGTCACTGGTGCCAAAGGCCTGGCCCGGCTTGAGTTCGGCCTGCAGTTGCACGTCATTGCTGCGATTGAAACGCACAATGTCCTGTTCGATCCTGGCGATATCGACCAGCGCGCCCGGCGCGTTGTGCATGCGGGGCAACACGTACAGGATGTCTGTCGTGGCGTTGCCCTTCAGGTGGTAGGCGCCAATATGGCCTTCAATCAGGCGGATCTGGACCACGCCGTCGGTCACATCCTGTGCGGGCAAGGTGGCTTCTGCCACATACGCACCCAGCTCCTTGTAGCGCGCGTTGATGCGGGTAATCAGGGCCTGCAGATCGGAAAAACCGATCTGGCGGCCCAGGTAGTCGGCACCCAAAGCCTTCAGGTCCGCCTCCGACAAAAGCTCCGAGGGCGAATACTCCAGCGCGCGCAGCAGGAAGCGGGCACTGGGCACGCCCGTCTGCGGCGCCTTGGGTTTGGCAGCCTCCACCCCCAGGGGTGAGGCACTGCCCTGCCCGCTGGCGCGTGCCCGTTGCTCCTCCTCTTCCTGCATCTGGCGCTGGCGTTCAATGGACTGGCGCTGCAGTGCGCCGGGGTCTATGGACGGCGGCAACTGTGCGGGCAGGGTCTGCCCCTGCACCAGCAGGGACCAGGCGGCAGCTCCCGCTGCGACGGCTATTTTTTTCATGGAATGCTGACTTCTGGTTCTGTCTTGGATGGATCGGTAAACACCGGAGGTGACAAGGCGTCGCCCTCCAGTTGCATGGGCATTCCGGAATACTGGACCGGCTGGCCCGCAAAGCCTGCGCTTGCCATGGGAGCCTGCGGGCCCGGGCGAACCTGCACCTTGGCCAGCTCTTTCACAATCATGTCCACCACGGTGACATCGCGGCCGCCAGGCCCGTCAGTCATGAATTCGGGCTTCTTCTCCAGCACGAAGTTGCTGGTCACCACATGGGTTCCCTGCAACTGGAAGTTCACGTCGTGCAGCGGTGCATACAGCTTCACATCGGCGTCTTCCAGACCGTTGTTGCGGCTGTCGATGACCAGTGTGGTCGACGGATTGCTAACCGTCATGCGGGTCCCCACCACACCACCGGCCACTGCCACCGAGCCCTGGCCCACCACACGCAGCTGCGCCACGTCCGCATGGAAGCCGTTGAACACGATGGCGTTGGGGTTCACCAGCTCCAGGTCGACCGACTGTGCCGCGCTGCCATCCGGCCCCGACACCGCAGCCTGCATGCCGTTGGCCGAGTCGTTGAAGACGGTGGCGCTGATGTCGCTGCCCGACAGGCCCACAAAACCACCGGAGTGAATGGCCGCTGCCTGGATGCCCTGCTTGGCGGTCAAGGTGACGCTGGTGGGCGACTGCACGGACTGCACAACGATGCCGCCATTGGCGCTGTTGATGTTGACACTGCCACCCGCACTGCTGACCACGTTGGCCACCACACCGGCAGCGCCCGAGAGAACGATGTCACCCGGCGCGGTGGCGCTGCTGACCGTCAGCAGACCCTGGCTGGTCATATTCAGGCCGCCTGTGATGGCGATGCCCTGGACGTTGGCAACATCGAGCTCCAGCGCGTCGGTGGCGCTGGAGTCTATGCTGCCATCGGCCCGTACCTTGGCAGTGCCAACACCCTTTTGCGCAGTCAGGGCCATGCCGGCACCGGCCTGATTGGCCTGTACATCCAGCGCCGTGTCACCCCCGTCCAGTATCCGCCCATTGCTGGAGTTGCCGATCACCGCCTGCGCCGTGGCGTTGTCCGTGCTGATGCCGGTGATGATGGCGTCGTCCACGGTGTCAAAGCGGATCGTGCCCAGGTCGGCCCGCAGCGTGGCCTGGTCCTGCATGACCAGGCTGTTGGCAACGATGCGCACGTTGCCCGCGGTGGTGTGAATCGCAGCTGCCGGCACCACCAACGGGCCATCCAGCGTCAGCGTTCCGGCCACGTTGATGTCGACATCCCCGTTGGTCACCACACGGCCATGGATGGACGCATTGCCTTCGGCCAGCAGCTTCACTTCGCCGCCCGCGCTGATGGCGTCCCCTGCGCCGTCCACCGGACCCAGATCGAAATTCGAACCCACACCGACCTTCACCGGTCCCTTGAGGTAGACCGTGTCCCGGGCCTGGGCCTGGATCAGGCCGCTCAGTGGCGTGCCGACATTGCTGCCCACGGCCACCGGTGCATCCCCGGCGATGTCGCCAATCGAGCCCTCGGGTGCCGACAGGTCCACCGTGCCGCCCAACAGCACCAGACCGGTATTGGTCTGGGGGTGGGCATTCAAAACGGAGCCGGTCAGGCTGGTCACGGTGATGGCATCACGCGAGAAAATGCCACCAATGGCCATGTCCCCGGTTTCCTCCAGGTTGACTGCACCACTGGCACGGGCCGTCAGGCTGCCATAGCTGTCCGTTGTGGCATTGCGGTCGGTCACCACCCGGACCCGCAGCGGGCTGCTGCCAGCCTCGTTGCCACCAATGCTGCCGTTGGAGGCCTCCAGAATCAGGTCGCCCGCAGTGATGCTGGTCTGCGCCGGATCGACGGCATAAATGGAGCCCTTGGCCTTGAGCCGCAACTCGCCGTCCACACTGATGCTCTTGACGTAGGCTTTGCCCAGGGTTGCCAGGTAGGCATTGCCCAGGTCGGTGTCCTTGATGTGTGCCGTCAGCAAACCGGCCGGGTCGGCGTTTTCCCGCACCGTGGCGGACAGCCCTTGCGAGGCATCAAAATTCACCGGCAGGCGCTGGCGAATGGTCAGCTGTCCCGGCACCGAGAAATCAAAGTCGCTGAACTCCGCGGTGGCCAGCGCAACTTTTTCCTTGTCCGTCAGGTTCTCCGGATGCGCGTTTGCCTGTGCAATGTTGATGACCACCGCCTCCGGGCTGGAGCTTGGCAAGGTGCTGCCTATGCTCATGCCGGCAACCAGACTCACCTTGCGACCGGACACATTGGCCTTTTTGATCACCGGGTTGGTGTCGGTGATGTTCTTCAGCAGGCCGGGGTTCAGGCCGACTGCCAGCTGGGTGTCGGTCCAGGTGCTGCCCTGGCTTTGCGCCGCCCGTTCAGCGGCCGATGCCACATACACAAACCCGGCCTTCGGGTTGCTGCTGGGCGTGGGCAGCGTGCCTGCGGCCTCGGCCGCCAGCACCTGCGTGTCCACCTGGGCAACGGTCCACCCCGGGTTGGCCGCCTTGAGCACGGCGGCGTACTGCCCGCGCGCCAGGGCCTGGGCATCCAGGCCAGGCACCTGGCCTGCCTGCAGCACATACTGCGCCGTGCGCCCCGCCTCATAGGCCTGCAGGGCTTTTTCCACCTTGGCGGCATTGGCAGCATCGGCCTGCAGATTCACACTGCCCCAGAAGCCCAGCAGCTCGCTCCAGTTGCGGCTGTCAATGGTGAAGTCCGGGTTGTTGTCCAGAATCTGGCCGGGTGCCTTCAACTGCACGTTGCCGCCATGGGACACCACCTGGTCTACCAGCAGGTGGCCCGCTGTGTTGTCAGGGTTGCTGGTCTGCACATCGATGCCGATGTCGCCCGCCGCCTCGGCCTTGAGGCCATAGAAGCGCTGCGACCCCAGATCGGCGGTATAGCCGGGTGCCACGTTCAGGGCCTCGTGGGCATTGGCATTGCCGGCAATGCCGCCAATGGCCCCGTTGGCGGAAGTGATCTCTATGCGTTCGCCGCTCACCAGGTTGCCGACATCGCCATAGACATCGTCCTGCGCCTTCAGCACCACGCGCCCGCCGGTTCCCAGCACCGAATCACCAGTGGCGCTCACGCGGGCCACCTTGAGTGCGCCGTTGACCGCGTTCACCGCCAGATTGCCGTTGCTGACTGCCGCCGTCAAGGCGCCGCTCAGGCGCACTTTGAGGGGTGCCCCATCGCTGCCAACCGAGCCCTGGCTGGTAATGGCCAGGTTCTTGGTATCGATCAAAGACCCGCCCGATGCATTCAGGCCCTTGACGTCGAAGCTGGCATCCCCGTTGCGGTTGTTCAGCAGGCTGCCCTGCAGCAGGGTAACTGGCGCGTTCTTGGAAGTGACGGTCAACGAGGCCGTGTCAGCCCCCAGGAAGTGGATCTGTATCGGGTAGTCCGCCTTCACCGAGTTGGTGGTGACGGTGGTCGCTGCCACCTTTTCATTCCATATCTGGGTGTAGTCGGACAAAATGCACAGGGTCCACCAGTTGCAGTTGTTCCACTGGTCGGTCAGGGTGTAAACGTCAGCTGTCTTGTGCGTAACCGCCAAGCCCACATTGGCTTCGGTGCTGGTGTGGCTGACCGAGCCTGGGGCAAGCGAAGACCCCGTCATGGCCACATCCTGGCTGAGTCCATTGGCGTGCGTGGTGGTGCCCACGGGCGCCGTGTAGGACATGTAAATGCCATTGTCCAAGGGTGCGTTCGACAGCACATCGGGGCCACTGGTGCGCGACACATCTTTACCGGTGGGCGCAAGATTCAAGGAGTTGGAGCCAAGGAAGCTCGGCCCCTTAATCCTCCATGTGTACTCCGTGGAGGTGTCCTTCCCATTCGTATACACATAGCGCAAACCGGCCTGCGGATCGTAGGCACCCGAGCGGCCGCCCACCGCGGGCGTGAGATCCGTTGTCACCCGCTGTGCGGCATTCAGGGCGCTCGCGCCGGTGGCAAAGGAGCTCAGTTCGCCGGTGTTGAAGCTGCCGTCGGTATTCCAGTAGCCCGTCTGCTGCACCGTCATCTTGCCCTGGTCGCGGCTGATGACGGTGTGGATGGCGTCCATGGTGGCAACCTGCTTGCCGGTTGCGGCATCGGTCACAACCCGCACACCCTGCACATCGGTGATGTCAATGATGCCCACGCTGCCGCGCCCGGTGTTGCCGGGGTCGGCTCCCGTGTCCAGGCTCTTCAATGCCACCTGCATATTGCTGTTGTTGGTCACACTGATCTGGCCAAAACCATCCAGCACGTTGAGCTGACCGGTGCCACCGGATGCTCCGTCGGCGGTGTTGAAAATCTGCCCGAACAGGGTGATGTTGCCGCCATGCACGGCGACACTGGATGCCATGGTGATGACACCACTGTTCGCGACGTAGGTGGCGCCAATCGCGGTGAAGGTGGTGGACGGTGTGGTGCCGCTGCCATCGGCGAGCACCAGATCGAAGGTATCCGTGCTACCAGGTGTGTTGACCTGGGCCAGCGTGTACTGGGTGGCATTGGGATTGCCCCGGTCGGCAAATTTGGTGAAGCGCATGTCGGCTTCAGCCGGTATGTTGAGCTGGTAGTCCGCTATACCGCTTTGCACCAGGCCGTTGATGTTCAGGTAGCGCGCGCTGATGAACACATTGCCGTTGGCCACAATGCCCTTGCCCGGCTGCGTGCTATTGCCCGGGGCCAACACGCCCGCTCCCCCCTGCACGTTGTTGCTGGGGTCACCCGCCACCGAGTCGAAGCCGTTGACATACTGCTGCACAAAGTCGCCGTTGTCCGCCTGGATGGAAACGCTGCCCGCCGTGATGCTGCCGTCCACAAATATGTCGCCCGCCGCGCTGCGCACGTTGACGCTGCCATTGGGGTTGGAAACCACCTTGGTGTTTTCCGTTGCATTCGTGCGGTAGCCCAGGGTCAGGTCGGGCGCCTGGGCCGGTATCAGCAGGGCGGCCTCGGTCACACCGGTGCAATCGGTCAGGCAGATGGCGCCTGGATCGTAGGTGCTGGTGATGCGGATTTCCGGTGCACCGGCCAGGCCGTTCTCACGCGAGACAATGCTGGGCGTAGCACCGGTGTAGCTGGGATTGAAGCGCAGTATGTCTTCGCGGCTGTTGATCAAAAAGCCATCCAGACGCACATTGCCGCCGCTGGCATCCACCGTCAGGTTGCCGATCTGCATGGAGGCTGGTGAGTGGTTGAGAATCCAGATCTTGGCGTCGCCGGGGGCCTTGAGCGAACCCGTGCCGGACAGCACATCGGCCTTGACATTTACATTGCCCAACTTCACCGCGATGTCGGGCAGGGTCAGCTGGGTTTGCTGGCCCGGGGATGGCGGCGCGTTGCTCAAGCCGGGAACTGTGCGCGCGCTGTCGGCCACAGTACTGGCTGCCGTTGTGACCAGGGCGGTATTGGTACTGATCACGCTGGCCGCACTGCCCGCGGTGGCTACATCGAAATGCGACAGCAGACCGGTGGTCGGGTGGTTGGTGCCCCGAAATCCGGTGATAGCGGTCAGGCGTTGCGTGTCGTTGCTGGTATTGCCCCAGGCAGTCGCCAGACTGCCCTGGTCGGTCCACACCTGCTTCAGGCTGGTATAGATGTCGTTGGTGGCGCTCAGCAGTGCGATATCGGCGTCCCTGATAAAGCCCAGGTTGTTGGCCAGCAGGCTGACGTTGCTGCTCAAATCGCCAATGCCCGTCGTGGCGGTGCGGCTGAGGGCCAGCACGCCGATGTTGCGCATGGCCGATTGCGTCTGGCCGAGATAGCCCGTGCCCGCCACCTGCTGGTAGGTGCCCGGCGTGGTCGTCTCTACCTGGTAGGCCAGGTTGCCAATGCTCGTGGCAGCGTCTTTCAGGTCGATGAACCGCTTATCTGCCAGCGTGGTGTTGGTCTTGAGCGATTCATAGGCACTCACCGTGGGGGTGGTCAAATTGGCGGGGGTATTCGACAGCGCCAGCAGATCGACCAGAATGTCGCTGTCGTTCTTGACGATGCTGGCGTAGTCGTTCTTCAACTGGCCCACGGCGCCGATCTGGCCGGCTGTGCTGCTGGCCGCAAAGTCGCCGGTGATGAGCGCCTGCGCAGCGGGTTGGGTGGCATCCCTGCTGATCAGCACGTCGCTGGCACTGCCGGCGGCGTCCAGGGCGGCGGCGCCGCGCTGCGTCAGGGGCGAACTGGTCTGGCCAATGCCTTGCGAGCCCAGTTTGGCCACGATGAAACTGATTTCGCTTGCGTAGGCTGCGTTGGCCACCGGGTCGGCCGCGTACTGCTTTTGCAGATCGCGCAACAGATTCAAACGCGCCTGCAGCAGCGAACCCGAATCGACCTGCGTGTTGGTAACCCCGTTGGCTTCACTCACATAGGTGATGTAGGGGTTGCTTGGCGAAGTGGCGCTGCCGGAGTTGGGGTCCAGCGCCAGTGCGGCATTGCCCGCGCTGGCAATCGGGGCATAGGTCACGCTCCAGCTCACGCTCGTGAGCACGCCATTGGCATCAAATGTGGGCGACTGGACGACGGCATCAATCTGCGTGGCCGATTTGCGCAACAGCCCCGACAACACGCTGCCATTCACATCCACCTGCGCCTGACCCGACGGGCTGGGCGCATAGCCGCCCTTGATGTCCAGCGAGGCATCAATGCCCACCGCACTGGCGATGGCACCGATCACCTCGCGGTACAGGTCCTTGCCCACGCCCACGGCGCTCACGTCGATGGCTCCGCGGTCGGCATTCAGGCCAATGTCACCGGCAGCCAGGATATTGCTGGTGGCGGCCAGACTGACCTTGTCGTCCTGCTTCACGATGGTCTGTGCGTCCGGGGTGGTGTCGATGGGCACAGCCGTCTTGTTCCACAGGTTGACCGCACTGTGGGCCCGGATGGCGCTGGCCTGCTGCGCCGAGTTTTCACCGGCGCTGACATTGATGGCACCATGCGCCGCATCAACGGCCAGCAGCAGTGCATTGGCCGCCAGCGAGGTTGTGTCCTTGCCGGTGTAGTAAATGTAGGCCTGGCCCGAGGGAGCGCCGGCCAGGCCGTAGGCGTTGGCCACGGCGCGCACGTCGATTTGGGCATCGGTATGACTGCCGATGTTGATGTCGCCGGAGTCGGCGCTGACGCGGGCGTTGTCGGCCAGGTTGACGTTGGCGCTGATGGGTGTGGCGTCAGTACCTGCGTTCAACACGGTCCGTGATTCGGCCAGGGCAATCGCGCCCCCCGAATCGAGCTTGGTCTTGTCGTAGTAGACGATGGCGTTATTCGCATCGATGCTGAAAGCCCCCACCCCGCTGGCAGGCAAGGTGATGTGGAACAAGGCGTCATGGCCCACGTTGACGGCGGTTTGCTGCTTCAGCGTGGTCTGCGTGCTGCCGGCCGGCAGGTTGAGCAAACCACCGGAGCCCGAATTGACGTTCCAGTCGGCCGCATCGGCGATGGCATTGCTGTCGGCATCGGTGCTTTGTCCCCACCAGAATTTGTGCGTGGCGTTGGTCGCGTCCAGTGCGGCGCTGCCCGCTGTCACGTTGGTATCGGCGCCCACGTTGACCTGCACCACGCTGTCCACACTGTGGCTGTTGATGGCGCCGCTGGCACCGGCCAGGGAGGCCTGGGTGCTGTCGACTTTGCTGTTGTAGTCGGTCGTGTGGTTGGCCTCCATGCGGAAGTCATCAGTCATGATGCCGCAGGAGAAAGTGGCATCGCCGCAGCTGGAGTCGGCAATCGACGCCACGGTGTTGCTCTTCTCGAAGGTGTTGGCGCTGGCGGCCGACCCGGCCACAATGCCGCCGGTGCCGGACACCGAGGCCGCACGGTTGGTATCGCTGCCCAGGGCCTCGATGGCAAGCTGGCCCGCCATCTGCTGGGTGCCGCCCACGTTCGCACCGGCCACCACGACATTGCTGCCCAGGCTGGCCAGGGTGCTGGTGTTGGACCGGGCGAACGCATCGTTCGAACCCAGGGCCACAAAGCCCAGCGCCAGGCCGGTGGATTCGGCCTGCTGGCTGCTGGTGTCGGAGGCCTTCACGTCCAGCGCGCCGGATACGTTCAGGATGCTGCCATCGCCCACTTGCGCCGTGACGCTCACGGGTGTGCCCACGCTGCCAAAGTTGGCCTCGGCCTCGGTGGCCACAACGCCCGCCAAGACCCCGCCGGAGGCGCCGCTGGCACGGGCCAGAACCGAGACGCCGTGCACGGTCTGGGTCCTCAGCAGGTGGTCAAAGCCGATGAGGGAGTCCGGCAGGGCCTGGGTGGCAGTCACGTCGAGGCCGGAGGCGCTGAGCCGGGTGTTCTTGCCCAGGTAGGCGCTGACCTGCGGCTGCGCGTTGGCCAGCGCCACGGAGGCACCGATGGCCACACCGCCGCTGACATTGACGCCCTCGGCATCGGCGCTGGCGCCGACCGCTGCGCGCGCCTGCACCGTGGCTTGGCCGCTCAGCGTGACGGTGCTGCCGTCATCCACATAGGCACTGACCACCGGCGCCACGGTGGCCGTGGCCGCCGAGCCACTGGCCGCCGCGCTCAGACCACCGGCCGCAGCCATGGTGCTGCTGGTGGCGTTGTCACGGGAATCGGCCGATACCCGCAGGCTGCCCACGGCGTCCTGGAGGCCGCCGCCAATGTTGCTGCCCGCGCCCACATGGGCCGAGGTGCTGCCCTGGATGTCGGTTTCTGCAACCGAGGCGCCTACGGCCAGCGCACCGGCGCTGGCACCCAGGCTCTGGGCCTGCAGAGTGCGCACGTCACTGGCATCCACCACCACGTTGGCCGCCTTGTGCACCTGCACTCCGCTGCCCAGGCTGGCGCTGGTGACGCCGTTGTCGCTCAGGCTGGATACCGCGGCATCTGCCGCAACAATGCCAAAGCTGCCCGCAAAGGCCAGGCTCTTGGCGCTCTCGTCCAGCGAGGCCCGCACCGACACGTCGGCATCTGCCGTCAGCGCGCTCGAGGCACCGATGCTGGCGCGGTTGTTGAGGCTGAAGTTGGCAATGCCTATGCCCGCACCCAGCCCCAGGGCACCTGCCGAGGCGGCACCGGCCTTGGCATCAAAGTCCAGATTGCCGCGCGCATTCACGGCAATGTTGCGGTGTGCCAGCACCGCGGTGTTGCTGCCAATGGACGCGGTGTTGCCCGCGGCCGGCGTGCCACTGCTGGCGCTGTCCGTGGACACGGCCGCACGCAGGGCCTGCGCCCGGTTGCTGGTGGCGCTGACCCGCGCGTCACTGGAGCCGGACAGCAGTCCGGTGACGGTGCTGTCCTGGGCCTGGGAATCGGCCTCGCTGCGGGCGTTGCCGCCACTCTCGAGGCGGCTTTGCGCATCGGCACCGAGCTTGTCGCCCACCGAATACACCGATACGCCACCGGCTATGCCGGCCAGCAAGGCACCGGAGGCGCTGATGCTGGTGCTGCTGAGCGTCGCATCCGAGAGCGCGTTCACCAGCACATCGCGGCCCGCAAAGACCTGGGCGTCGTTGCCAATGGAAGCCTGGGTGTTGTTCTTGGCCGTGAAGACATCAAAGCCTCCGGCCAGGCCGCCGCCCAAGCCGCCCACCGCGGCCGAGCCGGTAAAGACTTCCGACGTGAGGACGTTGCGCGCAGTGACATTCACATCCTGGCCGCTGGCGTTGGCGGTATTGATCTGTGCGTGGTCGCCAATGGCGGCGCGGGTATTGGAGTTGACGGTGCTCACCGTCACCGCGCCCGAGGCCGCGACATACAGGCCCCCGGCCCCGCTGGCGGAGACTTCAAACAGGTCTTCGCTGGAGGTGGCCTGTACCTGCAGTCCGTGCATAGCTGCCTGGGTGCTCTCGGAAGCCACCCCGAGCGCGCTGCCGGGCACAAAGCCCAGGAAGGCTGCAGCTGCGTTGTTACCTGCCGCAGACACGACGGCGTAGTCGCCCACGCTGGCCTGGGTGTCCTTGTTGATGGAGCTCACGCCCACGGCCACGCCGAAGCCGGCCACACCAAAGCCCGCCGCAGCGGCGCCCGCAACCAGGTCGGCCTCGGTATCGTCGGCGGCGACCACTTGCACATTGCCTCCGGCTTGCACCTGGGTGGTGGTGCCCGTGCCGCCCTCTATCCTGGCGTAGGTGGTGTCACTGATGGAGATGACGCTGACCGAGCCCGCAATGGCCACCGAACTCGCCGCAGACAGGCCCGCACCCATTTCAAAAAACTGCTCCTGGCCATGGGCCAGTACCTGCACATCGCGCTGTGCCTTCACCTGCGCGTTGGCCTGAATGAGGGCCTTGACGGTGTTGCTGGCAACGACGACATCGGCTCCGGCGCCTATGGCGGCGGCACCGCCTGCCGACGCTGCACCGGCCAGGCCCAGATGGTATTGGTCGCTGCCCGCTGCCAGCCGCACCGATTGGGCGGCGTTGGCCTGGCCAATGGACTGCTGGTTGATTTTGGCCGAGGCACCCAAACTGGCTTCGGTGTCGGTGTTGAGCACCGCCACATTGCCGCCCAGGGTCACCGCAGCCGAACCACCGGCAGCGCCGGTGACCGAAAAGGATTCCACCTTGTCACGGTTGCTGGCGGTGACGGCCAGGCCCTGCAAGCCGGTGCTGACCGGTGTGGCACTGCGGGTGCCGGTAAGTCCCTGCATGGCGTTGCGCTTGCCAATGGTGTTGGAGGGCGGCGTGGCACTTGCTGCAGCCTGGGGTTTGACGTCCTGGCTTTGAACCTGTCCGCTGCCTGCCACCAGGGCACCAAACTGGATGGCCATGTCGCCGTTCTCGGCCGACACGGCGTTGCCATTGCCCAGCACGTCCACATTGGCGCCATCGCCCACACTGGCCCGCGTGACTTTGTCAAAGACGCTCAGGCCCACGGCGGCACCAATGGCCGCACTGCCGCCACCGGCCACACTGCCCGCCACCAGGTTCAGGGCGCTGCTGTCGTCTGCCGCGATCACGGCGCTGCCAAAGGCACGCAGCGTGGCGTTGTCGCCCAGCGAAGCCAAGGTGGTGGGGCTGACTGCGTAGACCGCAGCCGAGCCTGCCAGGCCCGCACTTCCGCCCAGGCCCAGGCCCATGGCGAACGAGCTGAAGTCTTCAGTGGAGGCCGCCTTGGCCTCAAAGTTGCCCAAGGTACCCACCCAGGCACCCGTGCCCACAGAGGCCTGGGTGGTCTTGGTGATGATGTCCACATCGGCCGAGGCGCCCACACCTGCACTGCCGGATGCTGCAACCCCCACCACCACGTTGAGCAGATCGGTGCTGTCGCTGGCTGCCAGCGCCACGCCCTGGCCGAACAGCACGTTGGACTGGTTGAGCTTTGCATTGGCGCCCAGATAGGCGCGGGTATCGGTATTGAGCACATTGGCCACGGCCGCACCGCCCACTGCCGCGCTGCCGCCCACGGCGCCGGCAATGGCAAAGGTGGTGAGGTCTTCGGCCGCAGTGGCGGTCACGCTGGCATGGCCATCGGCATTGAGGGTGACGCCGTCGCCCACATAGGCGTGGGTGGTGAACTGGTGGCCCGCATCGGTGCCCACGGTGTTGACCGCTGCCACCGCTCCCACGCCCACCGTGCCCGCGGCCGACAGGCCGGTGGCAATGTTCAGGCCCACGATGGTGTTGGTGGCCACGGCCTCAAAGGCACCGCTGGTGTTCAGCACGGTGGTGCCGGAATGGGCCACAAAGGCCTCCACCTGGTTGTCCAGGGTGATGACCGTGGCAACCCCGCCCACCCCCACATTCTGGGCAACACCGGCGGCAATGCCCACCACCTCCACATCCAGCTTGTTGCTGGCATCCACCGCAATGCTGCCGGCGTGCGTGACGGTGACGCCTGCGTCGATGTGGCTGCGCGTCACATTGGTGCTGGCCACATCGCTGCTGGAAATGCCCACCCCCACCTTGCCGCCTGCCCCGATACCGCCCGCCAGGGAGCGGGCCACGGTGTCGTTGCTGCTGCCCAGCTTGAGCGCCCCGGCTCCCACATCGACCGTGGCGCCCGCGCCTATGGATGCTTCCGTTACGTCCTCGAATACGCTGACGGCAAAGGCACCGGCCACCGCCACCTTGTCGCCTGCGGAACCGGCCGCAGCCTCGGTGTAGTAATTGCCGCCGCCCAGCAGCTTGCCCTGCGCCAGCTGGTCGGTCAGGCTGCCGCTGCCAACGATCTTGGCCTTGATGCTGTCCGCATCGCTCAGGTCGGCGAGGTTGCCCAGGTCCAGGGAGAAAGGCGTTGGGCTGAACTTGTGGTTGGTGGCCGTGATGTCCAGGCTGCTGCCGGTGACCTGGGTGCCTGCACCCAGGGCGGCGGTGTAATGGTTGCTGCTGATGACCGTGGCCACCGCAGCGCCTACCCCCACCTGGCCCGTGGAGCCGGCCCAGGCCTTGGCGGACAGGTTGCTGGTGTTGTCGGCATCGATGCTGACCGCGCCGGACGCGATCACGCTGTCTGCCCCCACCTCCGCACGGGTCTCTGCATTGGAGTCGACCACGGCGAAAGCCCCCGCCACCCCCACCTTGCTGCCACCCGCACCGGCCAGGCCTTCGGCGGCCATGCGCGTGCGGTAAGCACCCTGGGTATTCTGGGTGGACAGCGCCTGCAGGGCGAGGCCGCCCGGGCTCTGCACCTGGCTGCCAGCGCCTATGGACGCGCTGGTGCTGTTGTTGACAATGGCGATGCCCACGCCCACGGCAATACCCACCTTGGCCGTGGCATCGACCGCTTCACCGGAGCCGTGCGCCGAAAAGTTGGAATGGTTGATGGCGGTAATCGCCATGGACCCCGCAGGACTTGCAGTCCCGGAATGCACCGTGTGTCCAGCTGTGACGGCCGCACTGACCTGGTCGGCAATCGCCACCACACCGGCGGCGGCGGCCACGTTCACCTTGCTCTTGCCACTGGTGCCCTGGTTGGTCGTGCTGTTCTGGTTGCCTTGCAGGGCCTTGGAGCTGGTGGAGCTGTCGGCCTGGCTCTTGTTCTGGGTGTAGGTGTCTTCGGCCTGCGACCCACCGGCACTGGCGGTGGCGGTGGCGTCATACGCGCGGTCGGATGTGGCCGTCAGGTCGAGGTTGCCGCCTGCGCTGACATCACGGTCCAGGCTGGCCGTGGTGGTGCTGTCGCTGGTGATGACACCTACTGCGGCACCCACCGCCACGCTGCCTGCCTTGGCCGTGCCGGCAGTGGTGGCCGTGTGGCTGCCGCTGCTGGTGGCGCTCAGGTCCACATTGCCGGAGGCCAGGATGGGGTCGCTGCCGGAGGCAATGCTGGCGTCGGTGGTCTGCTGCAGTGTGGCCACTGCCACGGCTGCGTCAAACGCCATCTTGCCGGCTGTGCCACCGGCTGTGGCATCGGTTTGCGTGTCGCTTTGCGTGCTGGCCGACAGGGTGATGTCGCTGGCGTTGGAGACCTGCGTGTCGCTGCCGATGCGGGCCCGCGAGACCGATGTCACCAGGTTCATGGCCACCGAGGCACCCAGGCCCACCTTGCCACTGCTGGAGCCGGTGGCGGGGTCGGGCGACTCGACTGGCGCGGCAATGGCGACGTATTTGGAATTATCTTGTGCCGAGAGGCCGAGCGCTCCGCCGACATCGACCGTGGCACCGTCTGAGACCAGGGCCTGGCTGGAGGTGCTGCCCAGATTCAGGGCCAGTGAGGCCGCAATGCCTACCTTGCCGCTGCCCGCGCCGGAGCGGGCTTCGGCCCGGATGGTGTTGGTGCTATCCACCGGGTTGGTAGCGTCAGCCGGGATCACGTTCATGGTGGCCGCCAGGCTGGCGCCCTGCGCGGTGATGTGGGCGTTCTGGCCTATGGAGGCCTCGTTGGTCGCAGCCACCTGGTTGACGGACACGGCCGCACCAATGCCCACCTTGGCGGTGCTGCCCACGGTGGTGCCATCCGAGATGGCGCTGCTGTCGGTGTTGCTGGTGGCGCTCAGGGCCAGCGCGGCGCCGGCCTGCACGGTCAGGCCGTCGGCAATCTTCGCGCTGGTCTTGCTGCTCACGATGTTCACGGCCACGGCGGCGGCCACGGCCACCTTGCCTTCATCGGAACTGGCCGACTTCTTGCCGGCACCGGCGCTGCTGGTCGAGCTCTTCTGGTCCTGGCTGCCCACGTTGCTGCTGCTTTGGGTGGCCTCGGCGGAACCGAGTTGCTTGCCTATCTTGTCGTCCACAGACGCATCTTCGCTGCCGCCATCGGCCTCTTCCGTGGACTTGCCGCCCATGGCACTGGCCGAGGCCGTGTTGGTGCTGGCCGAGCTGGACTGGGCGCTTACGGTGACGGCCCCGGTGCTCTGGATGTTGCGCTCCACGCTGGCCGTGGTCACGTCATTGAGCAGCACGATGCCTACGGCCGCGCCAATGGCAGCCTTTTCACCCTGTGCGCTGCCTTTGGCCGAGGTTGTGGTGCTGCTGCTTTGCTTGGCCACGACAGCAACGGCCGCGCTGCCCTGCAAGGCAGTTCCCGTGCCCAGCCGGGCCGTGGTGCTGTTGCTCACCATGTTCAAGGCCAGGGCCGGGGTCACGGCTATGCCGCCCGCAGCACCTGCCTCTGCCTCGGCCCCCACCGCATACGTGCCTTCGGCATACAGGTCGACGCTGCCCGAGCCGGTCAGTGTGGCGGCGTCCTGCAGTTCGGCCGTGGCCCGGTTGGCAATGATGTTGACGTTCACCGACGCGCCAATCCCCAGGTTGCCCGAAGTCACCCCACCGGCATCTGCAGGCACGGCCTGCCCGCTCACCTGGGTGGTGTCTATCGCATGCAGGCTGAGCGCGCCACTACCGGCGGCCACCTCGGCGCCGCTGTAGATCACGGCCTGGCTGCTGGTGTCGGCAATGTTCAGGGCCAGCGAGCCCGCCAGACCCACCTTGCCGGCACCGGCGCCCGACTTGGCGGTGGCCGCCAGGGTGTTGGCCAGGTCGCTGCTGCCGTCCTGCTGGGTCAGCTGTGTCATGACGGCTTCCAGCGCCACGCCACTGGCGGTGACCTGGGCCTTGCTGCCTATGGAGGCTTCGTTGCGGGACTTCACCAGGTTGATGGCCACACCGGCACCAATGCCCACCTTGGCCGTGCTGCCCACGGTATTGCCGTCTGCGCTGGCCGCACCGTCGGTGTTGTTCGAGGCCGATAGCGTGAGTGCGCCCTTGGCATGGATAAACAGGTCACCCAGGTTGGCAGCGGCCGGCACCGTGGCCATGGCGCTGGAGGTCTGCAGATTGACGGACACGGCAGCCGCCACCGAGAGCTTGCCCTCGCTGGTGGAGGCCGAAGGCTTGTCCGCCGCGTCCTGGCTGCTGCTGCTTTGCTCTGCGCTGTCGCCCACCCCGTTGGATTGCTGCACGCTGGAGCCCGCACCCATTTGCTTGCCCACCTTGTCGTCCACCGAGGCGTCCTGCTGTTGGCCGGTACCGGCATCGGTCTGGCCTGCTGTGTCGTCCGCATTGCCGCCGGTAGCACCCGCCACAGCCGAGGCGCTGCTGGTGGATGCGCCATTGGCCACAAAGCCCACTGCGCCGCCAAACACTGCCTGGCTGGTGTCGATGGAGCGCGCGGTGCTGGCACGCACCGTGTCCACCACCTGGTTGACTGCAACCGCTGCGCCAATGGCGGCATCGCTGCCCTGGGTGCTGCCGGTGGCGGTGGCCGTGGTGCTGGCGGTCTGCTCGGCCTGCAGCACCACGTCCCCGTTCACCACCAGGGTCGTGCCACTGGCGATGAGCGCGCTGGTGGTGTTGTGCACCAGGTTGATGGCAGCCACCGGGGTGATGGACACGCCGCCCGTGCTGCCCGCCTCGGCCGAGGTAGTGACCAGGTCCTGGCCGCTGGCACCCAGGCTCAAGCCGGTGGCGTTTTCCAGAGTGGCATCGGACCCGAGTTGCGCAACCGCGCGGTTGGACACCACATTGGTGGCTACCGAGGCCCCCACACCCAGCTTGGCGCCGCCCGTGATGGCGGCACCCGGCGTGGCCGCAGCGCTGCTGGACGAAAAGTTTTCGGCCAGCAGGACCACCTTGCCGCTGTCGCCCGCCGCGATGTTGACGTCCACGCCGCTGGCAAGAGAGGCCATGCTGGAGAGATCGAGCGCGTTCACAGCCACCGCCCCGGCAATGCCGACCTTGCCGCTGCCGCTGGCACCCGATGACACCGTGGTGCTGAACTGGTTGAGCGCAGAGCCGGGCGCCATCAGGGCGCTCACGTGCAGGCTTTGCGCACTCAGGTTCTGTGCCACGTTGGCCAGGTTGCTGGACTTGGCCAGATTCACACCCACGGCGACGGCCACGCCTGCCTTGCCTGATGCGGTGCTGGCATCGGCTGTGATGCTGGCACTGTTGGTGGCGGCGCTGCTGAGGGTGGCCGCGCCGGCGATGTGGGCCAGCGTGCTGGAAGCGATGGTGGCCAGCGTGGTGTTGACCAGGTCGCTGACCGCCACGGCACCGGCCACCTTGACACCACTGCCCGAGGAGCCGCTGTCGCCGGTGTTGGTGTCGGCCTCGTAGCTCTTCAGTGTCTGGGCGCTTTGGCTGCTGCCGGCCGCGTCCTGTTCCGCGCCCTGGGCTGCGGCCCGGGCCGTCAGTTCTGCCGTATTGGTTGACTGGGCACTGATGTCCAGACCCTTGGCGCTGGCGATGTCGGCCTGCCCGTCCACCGTGGCCGTGCTGCTGGCGTGAATGATGCTGAGGGCCACCACCGCGCCGCCGGAGGATCCCGTGCCCGAGGCCAGGGCGTCGGCCACCTGCTGCGTGACCACGGTGTTGCGGGTGCCCAGGCTCAGGGTGCCGTCAATGTTGGCTATGGTCGTACCACCCAGGTGCACGCTGGCGTCACTGTTGACCTTGGAGACCGCGACCATGGCGTCGCCCGCCAGCTGGAGTTGCGTGGATGTGGGCGTGGCACGGCTGCTGACCTCGCTTGTGGCGCTCAGGCTGGCGTTGCCGCCGGTGGTGCTGAGGTGGCTGCTGCCCTTGACGTCCACGGACGCGCTGGCATTCGAACGCAATACCGCCACGGGAATGTAGCTGGTGGCTGCCACGTTGATGCGTGCTGTGGCATCCAGGCTGATGGCGCCCTGGCTGGCCTCAATCGAACTGGAATCCACGACGATGGAAGCCTGGGCCTCGGACGTATCGACGCCGCTGAGGACGCCTGCGGCCGGCGCCAGGTCGACCCGCTCGGAGCTGGCCTGCAGGTGCACGCTGGTGCCCTTGACAGTGGCCTGGCTGAGGGTAATGCTGGCTTTGCCGCCCTGGGCCTGGGTAGCGCTCAGGCTGACATCTCCGTCCAGTGCCACCAGCGAGCCAGACACAGCCACGTCCTGATCCGCCACGATCAGGATACGGCCGCCCGCCACCACCACGCCGTTGGTGACGGCAATGCCGTTGTTGTTCACCACGTCGGAGAAGTCGGGCGTGTTCGAAACAAAATGCGCCCCGCTGAACAGGGCCCCGCCAGCGCTCACGCTGACGGTGCCGGCACCCAGGGCAATGCCTTCGAGCGCGTTGATCTTGCCGTCCACCACGATGGATGCTGCGTTGTTGCGCGGTTCGGTGCGATTCAGGAGTTGAGTGACGGATGCCGCATCGGGCGTGCCAGGCAACTGGAAGAAGCCATTGGCAAAGGCAACCGTGGGGGTGGACAGATTGAGCGAGCCCACATTGACCACGCCGCTGGCGCCGATCAGGAATCCATTGGGATTGACAAACCAGACATTGCCGCCGACCTTCCCGTCCTTGATGGCATTGAGCATGCCATAGACATCCGTGCGCTGGTCGCTCACCAGATTGATCAGGTTGTTGGCGCCGCTGGGAACAACCAGGTTGGTGACCGTGCCGCTGGCAACGCCAAAGGTCTTGAAGGAATTG
Source organism: Comamonadaceae bacterium (assembly GCA_947374485.1). Classification (GTDB taxonomy): domain Bacteria; phylum Pseudomonadota; class Gammaproteobacteria; order Burkholderiales; family Burkholderiaceae_C; genus Allorhodoferax. The sequence goes on from CANCCF010000062.1 coordinate 20,566, forward strand.
AAGGCGTTGGTATTGCTGAGCGTCTGGGTCGTGACCGTGGTGACGTTGGCGATGGTGCTGACCGTGGTGGCCGTGCGGCCGTCCGTCACGATGGGGGTCACCGCCTGCACCACGCCCGGCACGAACAGCAGTTCCATGCCCAGGAAGAAAGCCAGGGCCCCATCGTGCCGCCAGGATGCGCCCACACGCAGGCGTGTGTAGACCGAAGGCGTGCTTGGATGAACGCCGGTGCGTGACTGCTGCATGGATGCCCCCTGAACCAAGTCGCCAAGGCACTGCGAGCCAACCCCGCCCCCTTGAAAACCTGTTTATTTTTGGTGAGTCAATGTACCAGCGC
>CANCCF010000063.1 GCA_947374485.1 Comamonadaceae bacterium
CTCCTCCTTTACCTCACTGCACCATCCACCCCACTGCCCTCGGCAACCAGCCAAGTTGGAGCGCGGTGCATGAACTTCCCTGTTACCAACCATGCAGGCAGACACAGGACGGCATGGCGCTCTGTGGAGTGAGGTAAAGGAGGAGGTTCGGGCGCAGCCGGGACCGGGGGACACGAACGCAACAGAGTGCCATGGCGGCCTGCGTCCAGACGTGACTTTGGAAGTCGGTAGTCAGTGACACGATGTCAGGCAAAAGGTGCTCCCGACAGGCTCAACGGTAACCCGTAGCCACCTCACCCATTTCCACATACACCGTCTTCAACTGCGTGTAGTGGTCCAAGGCCGCCATGCTGTTTTCCGAGCCAATGCCCGACTCCCCCACACCGCCAAACGGCATTTCAATCGGCGTGATGTTGTAGTTGTTGATCCAGCAAATACCGGCCTTCAACGCAGCCGCCACACGGTGCCCCTTTTGCAGGTTGCTGGTAAACACACCGGCAGCCAAACCAAAGCGCGAGTTGTTGGCACGGGCAATGGCTTCTTCTTCGGTGTTAAAGGTCAGCATGGACAGCACCGGCCCAAAAATTTCTTCGCGCACAATGCGCATGTTGTCCTGGCAGTCGGCAAAGATGGTGGGCGCGACAAAGCTGTCGCCCTGGCCCTCAACGGCCACACGCGTGCCCCCGCACACCAGGGTCGCACCTTCAGAGATTCCGCTGGCAATGTAGTCCATCACCTTGGCGGTGTGCGCCTCGGAAATCAGCGCACCGACTTCGGTCTCGGGGTCCATCGGGTCGCCCACACGCAGCAAGAGCGTGCGCTCCTTCAGACGCGCCAGGAATTTGTCCACGATGCCGCGCTGCACGAAGACGCGGGTGCAGTTGGTGCAGACCTCGCCTTGCGTATAAAAATTGCCCATCATGGCCGCAGCCACGGCCTGCTCCAGATCGGCGTCGTCAAAAATCACCAAGGGCGACTTGCCGCCCAGCTCCATGGTCACGCGCTTCAGGGTGCCCGCTGCGGTCTGCATCACCTTTTTGCCGGTGGGCACCGAGCCGGTGACCGACACCTTGGCCACGCCTTCGTGTGCCGCGAGCATGGCGCCGGTGGCGCCGCGCCCCTGCAGCACATTGAACACGCCAGGGGGCACACCGGCCTCCAGATAGATTTCGGCCAGCTTCACGGCGGTGGCCGGTGTCAACTCGGACGGTTTGAAGATCATGGCGTTGCCTGCAGCCAGCGCGGGGGCGGACTTCCAGCAGGCAATCTGCAGCGGATAGTTCCACGCGCCTATGCCCACGCACACGCCCAGGGGCTCCTTGCGGGTGTAGGCGAAGGCGTTTTTCAAAGGGTACTGTTGGCCGGTCAGCGTGGCTGCCGCGCCGGCAAAGTATTCGATGCAATCTGCGCCACTGGCCACGTCCACAACAAGAGCTTCCTGCAGCGGCTTGCCGCAGTCCTGCACTTCCAGGGCGGCGAGTTCGTCGTTGCGGCTGCGCAGAATATCCACGGCGCGGCGCAGGATGCGGCCGCGTTCGGTGCCGGTCATGGCCGACCAGACCAGGAAGCCTGCATGGGCTGCGGCAACCGCCGCATCCACATCCGCTTGCGAGGCGTCATGCACGGCGGCATAGGCTTTGCCCGTGGCCGGGTTGAGCGAGTCAAAGCGCTCGCCGCTGCCCTGCACGTGCAGGCCGTTGATAAAACTGGAGATGACAACTTCGCTCATAGCGGTCCTTGCAAAAAACAACTCCGACCCAGCCAGGCTGTGTCGGAGCGGAGGCGGCGGTCCTTTTTCAAGGGCCACCGCGTGGGGCGCTGCCGTGCTGGATGCACTGCAGCGCAGTAGTGGCTGGCTTACTTCAGCGCGGTCTTGACGGCATCCAGACCGGGCTTGCCGTCCAGTGTGGTCACGCCTGCTAACCATTTGTCCAGCGTGCCGGGGTTCTTGGCCAGGAAGTCCTTGGCGGCCTTGTTGGGCTTGACCTTCTTCAGGATGGGGCCCATCACCTGGTTCTCGATGTCGGTGGTGAATTGCAGGTTCTTCAGGAAGGCGTAGACGTTGGGGCACTTCTTCTCATACGAGGGAGGAATGGCGGTGTAGACCTTGGCCTCGCCCAGGTTGGGTCCGAAGATGTCATCGCCGCCGGACAGGTAGCTCATCTTCATCTGCACATTCATGGGGTGCGGCTCCCAGCCCAGGAAGACGATGGCCTTCTGGTCCTTGGCAGCGCGCTGGGCTTCGATCAGCATGCCAGCCTCGGAAGATTCCACCATCTTGAAGCCCTTCAGGCCAAACTTGTTGTCCTTGATCATCCCGGCGATCAGCGCATTGCCGTCGTTGCCGGGCTCAATGCCGTAGATCTTGCCGCCCAGGTCTTTTTCGAACTTGGCGATGTCGGCAAAGGTCTTCAGGCCTTTGTCAAACAGATACGTGGGCACAGCCAGCGTGTACTTGGCGCCGACCAGATTCGGGGTCTCCAGCACCTTGATGTCGCCCGCCTTCACAAAGGGCTCGATTTGCGGCGTCATGGACGGGTTCCAGTAGCCCAGGAAGACGTCGATCTGTTTTTTCTTCATGCCGGCAAACGCGATCGGGATGGAAGCAATAGTGACCGTGGGCTTGTAGCCCAGGCCTTCGAGCACCACAGACGCCATGCCGGTGGTGGCAGCGATGTCGCTCCAGCCCACATCGGCAAAACGCACGGTCTTGCAGCTGGCGTCGTCGGCCAGTGCGGTTTGTGCGGCCAGGGCTGCCATGGCGGCCACGATTCCTATTACTTTCATCTTCATATGGATACTCCTTGAAAAAAGACTAACGCGCTTGCTGGATGGGGTGAGGCTTTCTACTTTACGCCGGTTTGGGGTCGCGCCGCGAAGGCCTGCGTCCACGCTGGTTAGCGTCCGTGCTGGACATGCTGCGCACCGGCAGGGTGACCTCTTTGCGCAATTCGTCAAACGGAGCGGTCAGGTGCGGGATGGCCATGGCTTCGACAAAGAATTCCTGGAAGCGCGGCTCCACCGCCGTCTCGATTTTTTCCACCCGGCGCACCAGCGCCTCAATGTCTTTGCGCGAGCGCTGGTTCAGGAGCGCAATGCGGGCGCCGGTACCTGCTGCATTGCCGGCTGAAGACACGCCACTGAGCTTGCAGTCGGGGATCATGCCCAGCACCATGGCGTACTTCACATCGATGTGGCTGCCAAAGGCGCCGGCCAGGCGGATGCGGTCCACCGTGGTGATGTTCAGGCGCTCCATCAAGAGGCGCACACCGGCATAGAGCGCGGCCTTGCCCAGCTGGATGGCGCGCACATCGTTTTGCATGATCTTCAAGGGGCGGGCGTCTGCCGTGGCCTTGAACAGCTCGTAGGAAAAGGTGCGTCCGTCTTCCTGGATGCGCGGGCTGCGTGCAGCCAGCGCGCCGTCAATCGTGCCGTCGTGGCGGATGATGCCGGCCAGGTACATCTCGGCCAGCGCCTCGATGATGCCGGAGCCACAGACGCCGGTGACGCCGGAGCCGGCCACCGCTGCATCAAAGCCGGGTTCGTCCGACCACAGGTCAGAGCCAATCACCTTGAAGCGCGGCTCCAGCGTTTCGGGGTTGATGCGCACGCGCTCAATGGCGCCCGGTGCGGCGCGCTGGCCGCAGCTGATTTGTGCGCCTTCAAAGGCCGGGCCGGTGGGGCTGGAGCAGGCCAGGAGGCGCTGGTTGTTGCCCAGCACGATTTCGGCGTTGGTGCCCACGTCCACCAAGAGGGTCATTTTGTCGGTGAGGTCCGGGCGCTCGGCCAGCAAGACGCCGGCCGTGTCCGCGCCCACGTGGCCGGCAATGCAGGGCAGCACATAGATGCGGGCATTGCGGTGGATGGCGAAGTCGATCTCCACCGCCCACAGCGTGATGGCGCGGTCGGTGGCCAGCGCAAACGGCGCGCCGCCCAGCTCGGTCGGGTCAATCCCCAAGAGCAGGTGGTGCATGATGGGGTTGCCCACAAAGGTGGCTTCCAGAATGTCCTGCGGCGTGATGCCCGCCTGCGCTGCCACTTCGTGGGCCAGGGTGTTGAGGGCCTCGCGCACGGCGATGGTCATTTCCTTCTCGCCGCCCGGGTTCATCATCACGTAGGACACGCGGCTCATTAGGTCTTCGCCAAAGCGGATTTGCGGGTTCATCAAACCGGCAGACGCCACCACCTCGCCCGAGGCCAGGTCGCACAGGTGCGCGGCAATGGTGGTGGAGCCGATATCCACCGCCAGGCCAAACACCTTTTCCTTGAAGCCGGGCCAGACTGCCACGATCTGGTGGCCCGCATGCACCGCTACGGTAACCTTCCAGTGGCCCGCGCGCAGGGCTTTTTGCAACTGCTGCAGCACGATGACATCGCAGGCCAGATCGGTCAGGCGCCATTCAAATTCGAGCGCGTCTTCCAGGCGGCGCAGGTCGCCGCTGGGGTCGTGCATATCGGGTTGCTGCACCTCCACATAGTGCAGGCGGATGAGAGGGTCGAGCTCCACGTCATGGGCCTCGGCTTCCTTGCGCACCACCTGCTTGTGCACCTGGCTGCTGGACGGCACGTCAATCACTACATCGCCCAGCACCTGGGCCGAGCAGGACAGGCGCCGCCCATCCACCAGCGGTTGCGTCACACAGTAGTCTTCTTCCACCTTGCCAAAGGCAGACAGGTGGTCGAGCTTGGAGGTCAGGCCGTGCTTGGGAAATTCGCCCTCGGAGACCAGCACCTGGCAGCGTCCACAAATGCCGCGTCCGCCGCAGACCGAATCAATGTCCACGCCCAGCGAGCGCGCGGCTTGCAGGACAGGCGTGCCCACGGGAAAGCGGCCGCGTCGGCCGGAGGGGGTAAATACGACCAGGGGGTCTTTTTGACTCACACTTCACTCCAAAATATCTATCGCACCATGCACCGCGGCCAAGCATAGCCGGGGTGCCGGCAGGCCCGCACCCCACGGGCTATTCACGCCAATTTTCCTGCCAGGGCGGGCTATGGCGCTGCAATGGGTGCAGCGATTACTCGCGCTTGCGGCGGCTGCCGCCTTCGCGACGGCCCCGGCCCATTTCGCCGTCGGCACCCATGACGGGGTCGGCGCGGAACTTGCGGATCCAGCGCATGCAGTCCGGGTCGTGGCCCATCATCACATCGGCCGACATGATGGCCTTGACCACCTCGGCGTGCAGCGGGTTGGTGATGGCCGAGGTCATGCCCGCAGCAATCGCCATGGTCAGAAAGCCGGAGTTGATGCCGTTGCGCTCGGGCAGACCGAAGCTCACGTTGGAGGCGCCACAGGTGGTGTTGACCTTGAGCTCGGTGCGCAGGCGGTGCACCAGGCGCATGACCTGTACACCGGCCTGGTTGATGGCGCCGATGGGCATGACCAGCGGGTCGACAATGATGTCGGAGGCGGGAATGCCGTAGTCGGAGGCGCGCTCCACAATTTTCTTGGCCACGGCAAAGCGCACGTCGGGGTCTTGCGAGATGCCGGTCTCATCGTTGGAGATGGCCACCACGGCGGCGCCGTATTTCTTCACCAGCGGCAGCACGGTCTCCAGGCGGTCCTCCTCGCCGGTAACCGAGTTCACCAGCGCCTTGCCCTTGTAGACGGCCAGGCCGGCTTCCAGGGCGGCAACGATGGAGGAGTCGATGGACAGTGGGACGTCGGTCACCGACTGCACCAGCTGAATCGCCTTGGCCAGCATGCCCGGCTCATCGGCCAAGGGGATACCCGCATTCACATCGAGCATGTGGGCACCGGCTTCGACTTGCGCCAGGGCATCGGCAATCACGCGGCTGTAGTCGCCGGCCATCATTTCGGCGGCCATGATCTTGCGGCCGGTGGGGTTGATGCGTTCGCCGATGATGACGAAGGGGCGCTCGAAGCCTATGACCACTTCCCGGGTGGCGGAGCTGATGATGGTATCGGTCATGTAGTTTCCTTTTCTGTGTTCGTGAGGGTATCGCGGCCGGGGTACCAAGGCACACGGCCTTTGAGTACGCCCGATTTCTGGATGATTTCGGCCACCGACTCTTCCTGCCGGTAGGCCATGACGTGTACGCCCGACACGCCCTTGATGTCTTGCACTTCCTGGATCAGTTCGATGCAGATTTTGCGGCCTTCTTCGGCGGGCTTTTCGGCACCGGCCATGCGCTTGACCACGCTGTCGGGGATGTGGATGCCGGGCACATTGGTGCGCATCCAGTCGGCTGCCTTGGCGGTGCGCAAGGGGCCCACACCGATCAGGAAGAAGGCCTTGTTGGGGCCTTCAAGCAGGCCCAGGTCTTCCATTTGCTGCATAAAGCTTTTCAGGCGCGGCACGTCGTAGCAGTACTGGGTTTGCAGGAATTGGGCACCGGCTTCTACTTTCTTGGCAATGCGTTCGGCGCGCCACGCGTACGGCGGTACAAAGGGGTTGGCAGCGGCGCCAAAGAACACGCGCGGTGCGAATGTCACCTTGCGGCCACTCTGGAACTTGTGCTCGTCACGCAGGGTGCGGCCGATATTGAGCAGGCTCATGCAGTCGAGGTCAAACACCGGTTTCGCTTGCGGATGGTCGCCCGACTGCACGCCGTCGCCCGACAGGCACAGCATGTTGGCCACACCCATGGCGGCGCCGCCCAGGATGTCGCCCTGGATGGCGATGCGGTTCTTGTCGCGGCAGGAGATTTGCATCACTGGCGCGTAGCCGATGCGGGTGAGCAGGGCGCACACCGCAATGCTGGACATATGGCAGTTGGCGCCCGAGCCGTCGGTGGCGTTGATGGCGTCCACATAGCCGTCAAAAATTCGGGCGCGCTTGTAGACGTCTTCGGGGTCGGCCGAGTCCGGCGGGTCGAGTTCGGCGGTGACCGCGAACACACCGGCGCGCAGCACGCGCTCCAGGCGACCGGGCGAGGTGTGGCCGGGCAGTATGGGCAGCGGATAACCCGGGACCGGTTCGTCGTCGAATTTCATGTATTTTTCTCCCGCGCCACCTTGAGCCAGGAAGAGCGGCCTTCCAAGCGCCGGTCCACCGGAAGCTGAACAATACGAATCGCTTTTTTGCCTGCCACCATGCGCTCACTGCCGGCAAAGGCCTCCACCCAGACGCAGCGCATCTCGGGCTTGACTTCGCAATTGCCGTTGGCGCGCACGCCGCCGCAAGGGCCGTTGCGGATGTTCTTGGGGCAGTTCATGGAGCAGGACATGCCGGTGGCGCTGAGCGCGCACTGGCCGCACATCTTGCAGTCAAACAAAAAGCCCTTGGTGACCTTCTCGAACGCAGCCATGGGCTTTTCCATGCGCGCGTAGCCAATCCAGTTCCACAAGGGATGCAGGGCCACAAAGGCTTTCTCGAACCCGGCGTAAAAAATCTCCATGCCCCGGGCATGGCGAACGGACCAACGGCGAACGGCGTACATCTCAGGCCTCTCCCTTGGCGTCTGTGCATTCAGTTGCCGTATCTGTGGCAGGGACTTCGGCAGGCGACTTGGTTTCGTCCACACCGTGGGCACGGATCAGGCGCAGCAGGTCGTCGTCCGAATACTGGGCTTCAATCTTGGCGGCCTCGGCATCAGCCTCGGCCTGCATGTCGTCGCTGCAGGCGCGAGGCTCGCTGCGTTTCCAGTCGGCCAGGTAGTCGGCCGAGCCGGATTTGCCCGCGCGCATGGCGGCCCGGTCTACGGCTTCTTGAAAGCGGTGCGAGAGCTGCACCTTGCCGGTCTCGCGGCCCTTCTTCACCACCACTTGCGCGGGGATGTCGCGCCAGGAAATCACAATCAGTTTTGCCATGTAATGGTGCTCGTAGTCATGCGTGGGGAGGCGGTGGCGTTGGCTTGTTGCAGGCTGGTGGCCAGGCCGCCGTAGCCGGTGAGGTGGTATTCAAAGGCCAGGCCCAGGCGCGCTGCTGCGGCTTGGCCTGCGGCCATTTTTTCGGCCGATTCCACCTGCGCCAGGTAGGTCAGCTTTTTGTAGTTGCCAAAATAAATCGGCAGCAACTCGGGGTGCTTGTCGATGCCCAAGCCGTGGATGATGAGGCGCTCAAAGTGCTGCAGCAAAAAGTCGGTCAGGTAAAACGTGCCCAACTCGGCCTCGGCCAGTGCCTCGAACTGTGCCGTTCCGGCAAAAAATTCATAGCAATGGGCGCCAGGAATACGCTCCACGCCTTCTTGCGCCAGCACCGAATCCAGTAGGCCACCGGTACCGCAGTCGGCATAGGCGACAAAGATGGACGTGAAGCGCCCACGCGCTGCGTGGATCTTGGCGCGCACCGCTTCCGGAATTTTCTCCGGCCGGTTGTGCAAGTCTGCGGGCAGGCACTGCACCACCATGTGCGGCCAGTGGTTGAGCGTGCGCAGGGCCACAATCTCGCGCGCCAGGGCGCCGCAGGCAATGACCAGGAAGGCTGGCTGTGCACCCATGGCAGCTACGACGTTCGTGGCAGACGCGGGTGACAGACAGCGGTGCCGGACAGCGGGGCTTGGACTTCAGGCCGCAGCAGCTGCGCGGCGTGCGGCGATCAGGGTCTTGGCGGTTTCGACCGCAATGCCGGCGTCGCGGCAATAGGCGTCTGCGCCCACGGCCTTGCCAAACTCTTCGTTCAGTGGCGCGCCACCGACCAGCACGATGTAGTCGCTGCGAATGCCTTTTTCTTTCAATGTGTCGATCACCACCTTCATGTAAGGCATGGTGGTGGTCAGCAGGGCTGAGAGACCCAGGATGTCAGGCTTGTGCAGCTCGATGGCTTCCAGGTATTTCTCGACGGGGTTGTTGATGCCCAGGTCGATCACCTCAAAGCCAGCACCTTCCATCATCATGCCCACCAGGTTTTTGCCGATGTCATGGATGTCACCCTTGACCGTGCCAATGACCATCTTGCCGATGGGTGCGACGCCGGTTTCGGCCAGCAGGGGGCGCAGGATTTCCATGCCGCCCTTCATGGCGTTGGCTGCCAGCAGCACCTCGGGCACAAACAGAATGCCGTCGCGGAAGTCCACGCCCACAATGCGCATGCCTTCCACCAGGGCGTCGTCCAGCACACGGGCGGCGGTCCAGCCACGGCCGAGCAGGATGTTGGTGGCTTCCACCACCTCTTCGCGCAGGCCGTTGTACAAATCGTCATGGACCTGCTCTGTCAGCTCCTCGTCGTTCAAGGTGTTCAGATCCAGATCGTCTTCAAATTCATTGGCCACCGCTAACTCCTGATAAATGATGTGCCCGGTACACCGTATTGCCACGGGATGAGCGTATTGAAAATGGTACGAGTCGCCATCCGCAGTAGCTGACAAAATAGCGACTTTGGATTGTCGTCATACGACAGTTCCATTGTGGCGCAAATGCCCCCGTCGCTCGGGTCGAAATCACCGTCGCTGCAAGATAATTCGCGCCGCTGGCAATCCCTAAACTGCCCCCAGAGACAGCCTTGGCTGCCACTTCACATCCATTGTCAGAAACCCGTTGTAAAACCCCAGGAGTTCCCATTCCATGTCCGTACCCCTTGAAGGCAAGCCCCACTACATCCTCACGGCCACCTGTGACAGCCGCATGGGCACGGTGGCCCGTGTGTCGGGCTTCCTGGCCTCGCACAATTGCTACATCACCGACATGCAGCAGTTTGACGATGTGATCACCGGTCGCTTCTTCACCCGCATCAGCTTTTATGGCAACCCCGGCAACACGCCCGAGCTGGCCGCCCTGCGCGAGCAGTTCCAAACCGTGGCCCGTGCCGAGGAAATGGAGTGGGCGATTGTGGAGGCCGAGAAGAAGCCGCGCGTGATGATTCTGGTCTCCAAGTTCGACCACTGTCTGGTGGACTTGCTGTACCGCAACCGCACCGGCGAGCTGAAGATGGAGATCAGCTGCGTGGTCTCCAACCACCCCGATTTGCGCGACCTGGTGGAAGCGCAAGGCCTGCGCTATGTGCACATTCCGGTGACGGCCGAGACCAAGGCAGCGCAGGAAGACAAGCTCATGGCCTTGGTGGAAGAAACCCAGAGCGAGCTGGTGGTGCTGGCGCGTTACATGCAGGTGCTCTCCGACGACCTGTGCCGCCGCCTGCGCGGCCAGGCCATCAACATCCACCATTCCTTTTTGCCCGGCTTCAAGGGTGCCAAGCCCTACCACCAGGCGCATGCGCGCGGCGTCAAGCTCACGGGTGCCACGGCCCACTATGTGACGGCGGATCTGGATGAAGGCCCGATCATCGAGCAGGTGGTGCAGCGGGTGGACCACACCTATACGCCAGAGAAGCTGGCGGCTGCAGGGCGCGATTCGGAGTGCCGCGCTTTGGCCACTGCGGTGCGGCTGCATGTGGAGCGGCGGGTGTTTTTGAATGACTCGAAGACGGTGATATTTGGGTAACTCTGGTCAGGGGTTCTGGGGCTGGTCACTGGGGGAGGTTTTTCCCTGCGGGGCTTTTGTATGTCCCCCCTATCCCCCCCGCCCCTTTCACCCCCGCCGGGGTGAAAGGGGAGCTAAAGCGGACAGCCGATTTGGTTGGTTCGCTTCGGCTACGGGATAAATTCAAGTGAAGCGCGTTGGTGCGCCAAGTTTTGTACGGCGCCGCTCACACCATCCGCACGCCCACGCCCACGCCCACGCCCACGCCCACGCCCACGCGCGCTGCGCTTGTTAGCGCCGTAGCCGAAGCGACAAAATAAAATCGGCTGTCCGACTTGGCTCCCTTTCCGCCCCGGCGGGGGTGGAAAGGGCGGGGGGAAAGGGGGGGGATTACAAAAGCCCCGCAGGGAAAAACCTTACCCAGTGACCAATCCCAAAAGGTCAGACAACTCAAACCTCCAAGTCCGCCTCACCAACATCCTCACCCAGCGAAACCTTGCGGCTGTTACGCCGCTCCGCACTCGGCGTGTGCCCAAACAGATCCCGGTAGCACTTGGAAAAATGCGGCGGCGACTGGAAGCCGCAGGCCACCGCCACTTCCATGATCGACATGGAAGTTTGCAGCAGCAAACCACGGGCGCGCCGCAGCCGCATGTCGAGGTAGTACTTGGTCGGCACCTCGCCCACATAGCGCTTGAACAGTCGCTCGATCTGGCGTCGTGACACGCCCACCAGATGGGCAATCTCGTCGAGCGACAAGGGTTCTTCCAGATTGGCCTCCATCAGCGCGGCGGCCTCGATCAGGTTTTCATGGAACAGGCCCACGCGCGCCAGGAGTGGCACATGCTGGCGGTCCTGGTCGCTGCGGATGCGGTCCAGAATGAACTGGTCGGAGATCTGCGGCGCAATGTCGCGGCCCAGGTGGTTCTTGATGATGTTGAGCATCAGGTCCAGCGGCGCCACGCCACCCGAGCAGGTGTAGCGGTCGCGGTCGATGGCGTAGAGCTGCTTGGAAAATTGCACCGCCGGGAACTGCTCCTCCAGCGCCGACATGTTCTCCCAGTGCACCACCGCCTTGTACTTGTCCAACAGACCGGCCTTGGCCAGCGCGTAGCCACCGGTGCACAGCGAGCCCAAAGGCACCAGACGCTGCGCCAGGCGACGCAGCTCGGCAATCAGCTCGGGGGTCACGGCTTGTTCGACATTCACGCCACCACAGACAAACACGATGTTGGCCGGGCCAATGTGGTCGATCGCCACGGTGGGAGACATGGCCAAGCCATTGCTGGCGGCCACCGGTTTGCCGTCCATGCTCGCCAGGGTCCACTCGTAAACGTCCTGCTCGGCCACGCGGTTGGCCATGCGCAGGGCCTCCACTGCGCTGGAGAGTGCAATCAGGGAATAGTTGTGCAGCGTCAGGAAAACAAAGCGGTGCTTGGGCAGTGCTCCGTTGCGGCGGGGGGAGGGTAAATCCATCAGGGAATACGGTGGTCAGGTGCCGTTGTCATGGGGTTTGAGGCCGAGTTTAGCCCTCAGCGTCTGGCGTTTGCCCTGTGCTCCAAAAGTTTCGGTGATGCGGTCCAGCATGATGGCCAGGAGCACCACAGCCAGGCCCGATTCGAAGCCCAGGCCGATGTCCAGGCGCTGTATGCTGGCCAGCACATCGTTGCCCAAACCGCCCGCGCCCACCATGGAAGCGATGATGACCATGGACAGCGCCATCATGATGGTCTGGTTGATGCCCGCCATGATGGAAGGCATGGCTCCGGGGATCTGCACCTTGAACAGCACCTGTGTCGGCGTGCAGCCAAAGGTAACGCCAGCCTCCACCTGTTCCTTGTTGACCTGGCGAATCCCCAGGTTGGTCAGGCGCACCACCGGCGGCATGGCGAAGATGACGGTAGCCAGCACGCCGGGCACGCGGCCCAGGCCGAACAGCATGGCCGCCGGGATCAGGTAGACAAAGGCGGGCATGGTCTGCATGAAGTCCAGCGTGGGCCGCACGATGGAAGCCACCCGGTCGCTGCGCGCGGCCCAGATCCCCAGCGGCATGCCCAGCACCAGGCTGATGACGGTGGCGGCGATGATGAGCGCCAGCGTCACCATGGTCTGCGGCCAGAAGCCGGTGGCGTCAATCACATAGCAGCAGGCCAGGCAGAACAGGGAAAATTTCCAGCCCACGCGCCAGAAGCCCACCGCCACCAGCAAGGCGGTAATCACCGGCATAGGGATAGCCTGCAGCCCTAGCTCCAGGCCTTCGGTCAGCGTGCCGATACCTGAGCCCATGCGCTCCAGCGTGCCGCCATCGTTGTCGATGACGAACTTGACACCCTGGTCCACCCACTCGCCCAAGGGCAGGGATTCACTCATGACTGGCCTCCACTTCTTCCACCATCTTCTTCAACAAAATTGTCTGGGTGACAGCACCCAGGTAGCGCATGTCGGCGTCCACCACCGGCAGCGGCACCGGGTTCATCACCAGGCGGCCAATGAGCTCGCGCAGCACCAGAGACTCGGCCACCGGCATGATCTGGGGCAGAAAGGCGCTTGATAGTTGCTGCGTGCCCGATTCCAGGCCGCGGTACATGGAATCCATGGACACGGCGCCCTGCAGGCGGCCGTCTTGGCCGACTACAAAGGCAAAGTGGCGCTGGGTCTCGCGCAGCTGTGCAATGGCTGCGCGCATGTCGGCCTGGGCATCGCCGCTGGCCTGGATCACCAGGGTTTCATCCCGGCTGGCCACGTCCTTGGCGACCAGGTATTTGTTGACATCCACGCCCTTGAAGAAGGCGCGCACATAGGCATCACTCGGGTTGCGCAGAATCTCGTCAGGGGTGCCGATTTGCACAATGCGACCGCCTTCCATGATGGCAATGCGGTTGCCGATATGGAAGGCCTCGTCCAGGTCGTGCGAGACGAACACAATCGTGCGCTGTTGCTCGGCCTGCAGCTTGAGCAAGAGTTCCTGCATCTCGGTGCGCTTGAGCGGGTCGAGCGCCGAGAAGGCTTCGTCCATCAGCATCAGCGAAGGGTCCACCGCCAGGGCGCGGGCCAGTCCCACGCGCTGCTGCATACCACCCGACAGTTCGGCCGGCATGCGGTTTGCGAAGGCCTTGAGGCCGACCTGGTCCAGCACTTCCATGGCGCGTATTTCACGCTCCTTGCGGCCTATGCCCGCCACTTCCAGGCCAAAGGCGGTGTTGCGCAGCACCGAGAGATGGGGAAGCAAGGCGAAGGACTGGAACACCATGGCCAAATCCCTGCGGCGCAGTTCGATCAACGCCTTTTTGCTCATGGTGGCCACATCGTTGCCACCGACCAGAATCTGGCCGTGGGTGGGGTCGACCAAGCGGTTCAGTAGGCGAATGAGAGTGGACTTGCCGGAGCCGGAGAGGCCCATCAGGACAAAGATTTCGCCTTCGTTGACGTGGAAGTTGGCGTCCTTGACGCCCACCACCATGCCGGTTTGCTGGAAGATTTCGTCCTTGCTCAGGCCACGCTGGAGCATTTGCATGGCCAGCGCGGGATCGTGTCCGAAGACCTTGTAGAGATTCTTGACGACGACTTTTTCGGCCACTGTTTTTGTCCTCGGTTGCGATGGGCACACCGCCGCGCGACTGCGCTGCGCTCCCCAAGCTATGCATGAAGCGGGCCATGCTAGCCGCACAAAGCGCAGCTTAGCCCCCAATTGCGCCGCCCGATTGTCAATCTGCGACAGAAGCCAGAGGCACTAGGGAATCCCCCTAGCCAACGCAGTGCGCAGCCTTCAGCGCGCGCCGCGTGAGAGGTAGCGCTTGCGCCAGAACAGCAAGCCCAAGGTCAGCGCAATCACCAGCATGCTGCCCAAGGCCCACCAGAAACCGCTGTGTAGATGCAGCAGCGGAATGGTGTCGAAATTCATGCCGAAGATGGCGGCAATCAGGTTGAGTGGCAGGAAGATGGCAGTCAGCGCGGTCAGCGTGCGCATGATGTCATTGGTGCGGTGGCTTTGCGCACTGAAGTGCATTTGTACGGCCGTCTCGGCGCTCAGCTCCAGGCGCTGCACGTGGTGCACCACACGCTCGATGTGCTCCAGCACATCGCGGCTGCGTACCTGCAGCAGTTCGCGCTCGCGTGCCTCAACCGGGTTGGTGGTGTGCGGCCAGGTTTTGAGGGCCTCGATCCAGTCCTGGATGCAGGCGCGCTGGTCTTCGCAAATTTCGTCGAGCTGGTGCAGGGCCAGCCGCGCATCGAGCAGCGCCGCCCAGTTGGCAAAACGCGTCTTGGGGTTGAGCAACTCCACCTGCCAGTGGTCGAGCTGGTGCGTGAGTTCGCGGCGCAGGGCCAGAAAGCCATCCACCATCAGGTTGATGATGCGCAGCATCAGGTCGGCCGGGCTGGCGGGGTAGCGCGTGCCCATGGTGCGCGGGTCGGTGCGCGCATCGCTGCTGGCGGTTTGCATCAATTTGCTGGCGTAGGCGTCGCGCACCGAACAGTCCGCCGGATGCACGGTCAGCAGCACGCGGTCAAACACGGCAAAGCCCACCGGGTTGGTGTCTATGCGCCGCAAGATGGGCGGGCCGCCCTTGACCAGCGTGGTTGCCGTGTTCGAAGCGACTGGCAGCGCGCTGCCCGCCAGCGCCGCAGCCAGGCGGCGGAACACCACCACGTCGTACTGTGAGGTGAAGTCGTAGTGCGAGGGCAGTTGGGGGTTCAGCAGGTCGGACACGTGCAGGCCCAGCAAGGACTGTCCACAGAGTTGCTGCAGTGCCGCCTGGATGCTGGCCAACTGCGCCTCGAAGGTGGTGCGGCTGCAACTGATCCAGACAAATCCGGTGGCGGGCAAGCCCTGCTGCACCAGCTGTTGCAGATTCAGGCCTTCACTGGCGGCTGTACTCTGGATCTGGAAGATGCGCATGGTGTGGCTGTGGCTGTGGCTGCGGCCGTAGTCGCTCCGGCGCCCTAGCGCTTTTGCAGCAGCCGGGCCGCTTCGATTGCGAAGTAGGTCAGCACGCCATCGGCACCGGCGCGCTTGAAGGCCAAGAGGCTCTCCAACATGACGGCATCATGGTCTAGCCAGCCATTGGCCGCTGCAGCCTTGAGCATGGCGTACTCACCCGAGACCTGGTAGGCGAAGGTGGGAATGCGGAACTGGTCCTTCACGCGGCGCACCACATCCAGATACGGCATGCCGGGCTTGACCATCACCATGTCGGCGCCTTCGGCAATGTCCATGGCGACTTCACGCAGCGCCTCGTCGCTGTTGCCGGGGTCCATCTGGTAGGACTTTTTGTTGCTCTTGCCCAGATTGGCAGCAGAACCCACCGCGTCGCGGAACGGACCATAAAAAGCGCTGGCGTACTTGGCGCTGTAGGCCATGATGCGGGTGTGCACCAGCTGCTCGGCTTCCAGTGCCGCGCGGATGGCGGCAATGCGGCCGTCCATCATGTCGCTGGGGGCCACCATGTCGACCCCGGCGCGCGCCTGGGTCAGGGCCTGCTGCACCAGGGCGGCGGTGGTCTCGTCATTGAGGATGTAGCCCTCGGTCTCGGGCCGGGTGTCGGGCAGGCCGTCCTGGCCGTGGCTGGTGAAGGGGTCCAGCGCCACGTCGGTCATCACGCCCAGATCAGGGAACTCTTTTTTCAGGGCGCGCACCACCCGGGGCACCAGGCCGTCCGGGTTCAGGGCCTCGCTGCCCCGGTAGTCCTTGAGGGACTGGTCGATGACGGGAAACAACGCCATCACCGGAATTTCCAGTTTCACACACTCTTCGGCTACCGGCAACAGCAGGTCCAGACTCAGGCGTTCCACCCCGGGCATGGAGGCGACCAGCACGCGTTGCTTGTGGCCGTCCACCACAAACACCGGGTAAATCAGGTCGTGCGCCGTGAGGCTGTTTTCACGCACCAGATTGCGGGTAAAAACGTCACGGCGCAGTCGGCGTGGGCGTCCGGCGGGGAAGGGGGCGTAAGGTGTCATGGTGAAAATTGTGCCTGAAAGAAAGGTACGACCCTCTCAGGGGCTTTGGAAAATATCAGGACCCACAGCGGGGATATTGGTGAAAAGTGCTTGTGTTGGTGCGCAATATTGGGTTACATTTCTCTTGGGTAGCTTGCTACCTCCCGCTTTTCCTCCCTGAGCGGGGCCTTGATGTGTGACAGCAAATAGGCTTACCACCCCAGCCCACGTGCTGGGGTTTTTTTTGTCTTCGGCCGCTGCGCTTAACTTCTCTTCGCGAAGTGAGCCTGCGACGCAAGCTGCTGCGCAGCTTGGGGCTTTGGGTGTGGCAGATACACTAGCTTGATGCTCTGGATCAAGTCCTTCCACATTGTCTTTGTCGCCAGCTGGTTTGCCGGGCTGTTTTATCTACCACGCATTTTTGTCAACCTGGCCATGGTCGAGTCGGGCTCGGTGGCCGAGCGCGCGCGCCTGCTGCTGATGGCGCGCAAGCTCCTGCGCTTTAGCCACATGCTGGTGGTGCTGGCGCTGGGTTTTGGCATTTGGCTGTGGTCGCTCTACGGTTTCCAGTTTGGCATGGGCGATGGGCATGGCATGGGCTGGATGCACGTCAAGCTGCTTCTGGTGCTGCTGGCCGTCGTTTACCACGCGGTGTGCGCGCGAATGCTGCGCCAGTTCGAGGCGGGAGCCGTGCGCCACAGCCACATCTGGTTCCGCTGGTTCAATGAAATTCCGGTCTTGCTGCTGGTGGGCACCGTCATTCTGGTGGTCGTCAAACCTTTTTGAGGCAGCAGCCCGTGCACAAGACCGCCGCCACGCCACTGGCGCTGATGTATGCGGCACTGATTGTGTATGCCAGCCTCTACCCCTTTGCCGACTGGCGCGACCAGGGTATGGAGACCTGGTTCTTTTTGCTCGCACCCTTGCCGCGCTACTGGACCGGGTTCGATGTGGCCATCAACCTGGCCGGGTACGTGCCCTTTGGCGGTCTGCTGGCGCTCAGCGCCCTGCGCTCGGGGCGGACCACGCGGCCCTTGCTCCATGCTTTTTTGGTGGCGTGCATCCTGTCGCTGTGCATGGAGACCATGCAAAGTTTCTTGCCGGTGCGGGTGGCTTCGCGCGAGGACTGGTTGCTCAACACCGCAGGCGCCTGGCTGGGGGCATTTGCTACGCTGGCACTGGAGCGTCTGGGTGCCATTGACCGCTGGAGCCACCTGCGCAGGCGCTGGTTTATATCGTCTGCCCGGGGCGGGTTGGTGCTGCTGGCGACCTGGCCATTGGCGCTCCTGTTTCCGCCTGCGGTGCCGTTTGGTGTGGGCCAGGTGTTTGAACGCATAGAGGCCGAAGTGGCAGAGCAATTGGCAGACACGCCTTTTTTGGATTGGCTTCCGGTGCGCGACATTGAATTGCAGCCCTTGCTGCCCAGCGCCGAAATGCTTTGCGTGCTGCTGGGCTTGCTGATTCCCTGTCTGCTGGGTTTTTGTGTCATCCGTCCGGGTTTGCGACGCCTCCTGTTTGTGCCCTTGTATGTCGGCTTGGGCACGCTGTCGGCAGCCCTGTCGGCAACCCTGAGCTGGGGTCCGGAGCATGCCTGGGCCTGGCTGGATCTGCCCGCACAGGTGGCGCTGGTGCTGGCGCTGCTGCTGGCCGCCGTGTTGTCCTGGGCGCCCAACCGGGTCTTTCCGGCATTGCTCTTGCTGAGCCTGGGCGTGTACCTGAGCATTCTCAACCAGGCACCTGCGAACCCGTACTTCGCCCAGACCCTGCAATCCTGGGAGCAGGGCCGCTTCGTTCGCTTCAATGGCCTGGCGCAGTGGCTGGGCTGGCTTTGGCCTTATGCGGTTCTGGGCTACGCCCTGTCCCTGATCTGGCAGCGCGATGCAAAAAACTAAAATGGGGCATGTCTGAACCCAAATCCCCAGTGCACTCTTACTATGAGCGCCACATTTTTTTCTGCTTGAACGAACGCAAGAACGGCGAAGCCTGTTGTGCCAACTTCCATGCGCAAGAGGCCTTTGATCATTGCAAGTCCCTGGTCAAAAAGGCCGGACTCAGTGGCTCCGGCCAGGTGCGCGTGAACAAAGCGGGTTGCCTGGACCGCTGCGCCGCCGGTCCCGTGGCCGTGGTCTACCCCGAGGCAGTCTGGTACAGCTTCGTTGACAACGCCGACATCGATGAAATCGTGGAGTCGCACCTGAAAAACGGCAAGGTGGTGGAGCGCCTGCTCACCCCTGCCCACCTGGGCCGTTAGCGCATGAACGCATCGACCCAGCGCATGTCCTTTGCAGGCCCCGCCGGGGCCCTGGAAATGGCGATAAACGCGCCGCAAGCAGGTACTGCCCTGCGCGGCGTGGCGGTGATCGCGCACCCGCACCCGCTGTTTGGCGGCACCATGGACAACAAGGTGGTGCAGACGCTGGCGCGCGCTTTTGTGCTGTGCGGCTGGCGCGCAGTGCGTTTCAACTTCCGCGGCGTAGGAGGCAGCGCAGGTACCTACGACGCAGGCCAGGGCGAATTGCAGGACCTGCTGGCTGTGGTGGAAGACCAAGCACCCCAAGGCGCCTTGGCACTGGCCGGTTTCTCTTTCGGGGCCTTTGTCACCAGCCACGCGGTTGCGCAACTCGCTGCGCAGCGCGCACTGGACAAAGTGGTGCTGGTGGGCACAGCCGCCAGCCGCTTTGCCGTGGCACCCTTGGCGCCTGAATTGCATGAGCGCGCACTGGTGGTGCATGGCGAGGTGGATGACACGGTGCCACTGGCCGATGTGATGGACTGGGCGCGGCCGCAGAAACTTGCCGTTACCGTGATCCCCGGGGTCGAGCACTTCTTTCATGGACAATTGCCGCTCTTGCGCTCGCTGGTCGTGCGGCACCTCATGAGCGCTGTTCCGCCTGTTTGATTTTCTTTCCCCCGGTTCCTGTGCGAACCCTTTATTGCCCTGTCCCATGAAATCCTTTATTGCCATTCTTCTGGCTGCGTTGAGCTTTACCGTGGCGGCGCAAATGCCCCAACCCCCCGAGGTGGCAGCGCGCGCCTACCTGCTGCTGGATGTGACTGCCAACCAGATTCTGGCGGCCAAGGATATTGACTCGCCGGTGGAGCCTGCCTCCTTGACCAAGCTGATGTCGGCCTATTTGGTGTTTGACGCCCTTAAGTCCAAAAAGATCGACATGAAGCAGACCTTTCCGGTGAGCCTGCGGGCCTGGAAGATGCCCGGCTCGCGCATGTTCATCGACCCCAAAATGCAGGTGCCGGTGGAAGACTTGATCCAGGGCATGATCGTACAAAGCGGCAATGACGCCACCATGGCCCTGGCAGAAGGCGTGGGCGGATCTTCCGAAAAGTTCGTGCAAATGATGAACGACCAGGCCCGGGCCCTGGGCATGAAGAACACGGGCTACAAAAACCCCGAAGGCTTGACAGAGCCCGGTCACACCACCACGGCGCGTGACCTCAGCATCTTGGCTACCCGCCTGATGGCCGACTTTCCGCAGTACGTGTATTTCTATGCCATCAAGCACTACCGCTATCCCGGCACCCCTGCGGCCAACGACAGCAACCGCAACCTCCTGCTGTTTCGTGACCCCACCGTGGACGGCCTGAAAACCGGCCACACCGACGCAGCCGGGTTTTGCATGATTGCCACCGCCAAGCGTGATTTTCCGAACCTGGTGAGCGTGGGTGCTGCCGCTGGAACCCCGGCCGCCTCGGGAAGCCGCCGCCTGCTGTCCATTGTGCTGGGCGCCGAAAGTGAGAACGCGCGTGCCAACGAATCGCAGAAACTGCTGAATTGGGGCTACACGGCGTTTGAGGCGGTCAAACTGTTCGATGCCAACCAGGCGGTGGTGAACCCGCCCATCTGGAAGGGCACCTCGCCCACGGTCAAGCTGGGTCGCCCGCAGTCCATCGTGGTGGCCGTGCCCAATGGCATGGCGGCCAAGGTCAAGACCCAGGTGCTACGCAATGACCCCCTGTTGGCACCCGTCACCCAAGGGCAGCAAATCGCCAGCCTGCGCGTTACTGCGGGCGACCAGCCGGTAGTGGATGTGCCCCTGCTGGCGCTGGAAGCGGTGGACCAGGCGGGCATCTTTGGCCGCGCATGGGACGCTATGCGCCTCTGGATACGCTGAACCAGCCGTATGCAAAGTTAGCAGGCTTGCGAGGGCACTCCAGACCTGATACATTAGAAGGCTTTTCGGAAATTCCGAAGAGATTCACGTTTTCGTCATATTTCAAACGTTTAGGGACGTTTATTTTCAGGAGGCTTAAGTGCCAACCATCAACCAGCTAGTGCGTCAAGGCCGTGAGGTCGAGATCATCAAGTCCAAGAGCCCTGCGATGCAGAACTCTCCACAGCGCCGTGGCGTGTGCACCCGTGTGTACACCACGACGCCCAAGAAGCCCAATTCCGCTTTGCGTAAGGTTGCCAAAGTGCGCCTGACCAACGGTTTTGAGGTGATCTCCTACATCGGCGGCGAAGGCCACAACCTGCAGGAACACAGCGTGGTGCTGGTTCGTGGCGGTCGTGTCAAGGACTTGCCCGGTGTGCGTTACCACATTGTGCGTGGTTCGCTCGATTTGCAAGGCGTGAAAGACCGCAAGCAGTC
>CANCCF010000064.1 GCA_947374485.1 Comamonadaceae bacterium
AGGCTCAGGTTTTCCGAGCCGCCGTCCACTTCGCGCGTGGCCAGCAGCTTGCCGCCTTCGATGACCACCTTGCTGGCAAACGTGGCCTGTGGCCAGTCGCCCAAAGCCGCCAGCATCTGGCCGGTCTGGTTGCAGTCGTCGTCAATGGCTTGCTTGCCCAGGATGATGAGGCCGGGCTGCTCCTTGTCCACCAAGGCCTTGAGCAGCTTGGCCACGGCCAGAGGCTGCAGCTCGGCAGTGGTCTCCACCAGGATGGCACGGTCGGCACCAATCGCCAGGGCCGTGCGCAGGGTCTCCGAGCATTGCGCCACACCACAGGAGACGGCGATGATTTCCGTGATGACTCCCTTTTCCTTCAGGCGCACCGCCTCTTCGATGGCGATCTCGTCAAAGGGGTTCATGCTCATCTTGACGTTGGCGATGTCCACGCCCGAGCCGTCGGACTTGACGCGGACCTTGACGTTGTAATCCACCACGCGTTTGACCGCGACCATTGCTTTCATGTGTTTCTCCGCAGGGTTTTCCAAAAATCAGGAACGGGGCTTGGTGTTCTCGGGGTCGTACAGCGCGGCGTAACCCACCGCCTCCACCGTGACCGGATAAATGTCCTCAAAGTACTGGATGTGCAGCGTGCGCCCCACCTGGCAGTAGTCACGCGGCAGATAGGCCAGCGCAATGTTTTTGCCGATAGAAGGGCCAAAGGCAATGCTGGTGGTATACGAGCGTCGACCTTGGGAGTCGATCAATGTGGCGCCGGTGGCCGGGTCCATCACCGGCAGGTTGCCCAGCGGGTAGCGCGCCACGCCGGTGCTGTCGATGTTGTGGCTCATGACCAGCGTGCACAGAGTCGCCGGTTGGTGCTCGCGCTCGCGGAAGGCCATGTGCGCGGCCTTGCCATGGAAGTCGGCGGCCTTGACCTTGGGGCGGGCCAGGTCGGCTTCGAACAGGTTGTACTCGGTCAGCAAATCGCCGTTTTGCAGGCGCAGGCTTTTTTCCATGCGGCGGCTGTTGGCGTAGGTTTCCACGCCCACGGGTGTCACGCCCAGGGCGTGCAGCGCATCCCACAGGGCCAGGCCGTCTGCGTACTTGAAGTGCAACTCCCAGCCCTGCTCGCCCACATACGAAATGTGGAAAGCCAGCACCGGCACGCCAGCGATTTTTAAATCGCGCAGGGCTGCGAATGGAAAAGCCTCAAGGCTCCAGGCGGCAGGATCGTCGGCAATCTTCTGGATGGTGGCGCGGGCGTTGGGGCCCCACACACCCAGACAGCCGTACTCTGTGGTGGTGTCGGTAACAGAAACGTTGGCACCGCGGTCCTGCGCCATGCGGCGCACCCAGGTGAAGTCGCGGTGGCCGGCGTCGGCGCCGTCCACAATGCGGTAGTGGTCCTGGCCCAGTCGCAGCACCGTCAGGTCGGCACGCACGCCCCCCTTGGCATCCAGGAAGTGGGTGTACACGCCCTTGCCCACGGCGGTGTCACCACCCACCTTGGCCACGCAGATGTATTCCATCAGGTCGGCCGCATCCGGCCCCACCACATCAAACTCGGCAAAGTGCGAGACGTTGATCATGCCCACGTCTTCCGACATTTTGAGATGCTCGGCGTTCGACACGCGCCAGAAGTGGCGGTTGTCCCATTCATTCGCACGCACGGGTACCTTGTCGCCGTAGACCTCCAGCAGGTGTTCGTTGCTGGCGTAGCCGTGCGCACGCTCCCAGCCACTGAGTTCCATGAAGTAGGCACCCAGCGCCTTTTCGCGCTCGTAAAACGGGCTCTTGAAAATGCCGCGGCCCGCACTATAGGGCTCGCGGTTGTGCACCGGCGGGTTGTAGATCTTGAAGGCGCCTTCGTAGCAGCGGTCGTGGATGTACTGCTCTTCCTGCTGGTACGGATAAAAACGGGCCACGTCGATGCGCGCATGGTCCAGGTGCGTGGTGCCGTCGGTCATCCAGTCGGCCACCAGCTTGCCCACGCCGGGGCCGTCTTTCACCCACACGGCCTCGGCGTACCACAGGCCGCGCACCTTGCTGGATTCGCCAATCGAGGGGTTGCCGTCGGTGGTGACTTGCAAGAGGCCGTTGAAGGAATACTTGTCGTCATAGCCCAGCTCGGCGAGGATGGGCGTGAGCTCCATGGCGCGCTCCAGCGGCTCCATGATTTGTTCCAGCTCGAGGTCGCGCTGCGAAGGGGAAAGGCGCGCCTGTTCTTTTTCCAGAATGTCACGCGGGTGGCACATGCGCGGGTTTTTTTCCTCGTAGTAGCCCCACTCGATCTGGCCGCCCTCAGGCGTTTTCGGGTCGCCCGTGTCACGCAGATAGGCCGAGTTGCCCTGGTCACGCAAGAGCGGGTAACCGATGTCCTTGCCGGTGCCGGCGAACTCGAGGTAGGGCTTGAAGAAGGTCAGGGGGTGGTCCACCGGCATGATGGGCAGGTCTTCACCGGCCATGGCCGCAATCAGGCGGCCCCACAGCCCGGCGCAGACCACCACGTAGTCGGCGGCGATATATCCCTTGGTGGTTTCCACACCCTGGATGCGGCCGTTCTCGATGCGCAGGCCGGTACAGGCCGTGTTGGCAAAGGACTGCAGCTTGCCCGAGGCCACGGCAGCATCGACCAATTCACCGGCCACCATTTGCGAGCGGGGTTTGACCAGACCGGCATCCGGGTCCCACAGGGCGCCCTGAATCATGCTTTCTTCGAGCAGCGGGAACTTGGCCTTGGCCTCTGCCGGCGTGATCATCTCCACCCGGTTGCCAAAGGCCTTGCCCGAGGCCACGCGGCGCTGGAGCTCGACCATGCGCTCGTCATCGCCGACGCGGGCCACTTCGATGCCGCCTATGCGCTCGTAACGCCCCATCTTGTCGTAGAAGTCGATGCTGTACTTGGTGGTGAAGATCGTCATCTGATCGTGCATCGTGTTGAAGCAGAAATCAGAGGCGTGGGCGGTGGAGCCAACGTCGGTGGGGATGGCGGATTTGTCGATGCCGACAATATTGTCCCAGCCGCGTTCGATCAGGTGGTGCACCACCGAGGCGCCGACGATGCCGCCTTGGCCAATGATGACGACTTTGGCACGTTCGGGAAATGTGGCCATGTTTGCGCTTGCTCCTTGGGAAATGGGGATTTCGACAGTGGAAGAAAGTGTATTGCGCCTTGGGAGGTGCGGCGCCGTAATTGCGACTGCCGTTTAAACAATAACGGCCAGCAGATGGCCCCACGGTTGCCCACTGCGTGTGGCGCCCCGCCCCCGAGGGGCCACGCTTTGCCTCGGGACGGCCCAGCGGCAAAACCTACGGCAACATGTGTCTTAGCAAACTGCGTAGTTTGGCCGGGCGCACCGGTTTGTGCAGCAGCGGCACATCGGCGTTTTTGACCTCCTGCAAAAAGTCCTCGTGGGTCTCGCCGCTCATCAGGCAGGCCGGAATGCGCACACCCGCTTGCGAGCGCAAGGCGGCGATGCAGGCGAGGCCGGTTTCCGAGGCGCCCAGGTGGTAGTCGCTCAAAATCATGTGGGGCACCCCGCCCTCTTGCAGTTGCTTCAGGGCCTGCGCCAGGTTGGCGGCCTCCAGCACCCGGCAGCCCCAGGACAGCAGCAGTTCCCGGACGGCTTCGCGGGCGTTGGCATTGTCTTCAATCAGCAGCACCTGCAGGCCGCTGACGTCGCCTGGTGCGGGCTGCAGGCGCTCCAGGCTGGGCAGCACGGGCGCTGCCACCGGTGCAGTGCGCTCCAGCAGGATCGAAAACCGTGTGCCGCAGCCCACCTGGGAACGCAGCGTGATCTGGTGGCCCAGCAAGGCGGCACTGCGCTGCACGATGTTCAGGCCCAGTCCGAGGCCAAAGTTGCGGTCGCCCGCGCGGTTGGAGAGCTGGTAGAACTCCTTGAAAATGTCCTCATGGTGTTCTGCCGGTATGCCAATGCCGCTGTCACGCACCTCCAGGCAGACCCGCTGGCCATCGGCCTGCGACCTGCAGCTCACCAGCACGCTGCCGCTTTCGGTGTAGCGGATGGCGTTGATCACCAGGTTGAGCACCATGCGCTGCAAGAGCAGGGCGTCGGTGCGTGCCCAGAGATGGGTGGGGCGCACGCGCAGGCACAGGCCCTTGGCCTCGGCCGTGCCTGCCAGCGCACTGCGCACCGAACCCAGCAGGTCATTCAGGTCTACCGGGCCCATGCGCACCGGCACATTGCCCGAGTCCAGGCGCGAGAGGTCCAAAAGGCCGTCCAGCAGGTCTTGCATGGCCTGCACCGAGAGCTCCAGGTTGTCCACCAGCTGGCGCATTTGCGGCTCCATGGGCAACTGCCCCAGGCGGGCGACAAACATGCCCAGCGCGTGGGAGGGCTGGCGCAGGTCATGGCTGGCGGCCGCCAGAAAGCGCGACTTGGCCAGGGTGGCACTTTCGGCTTGCTCCTTCTTGAGCCGCAGCTCCTGTGTCACCGCCTGCACCTGCTGCTCCAGATCGTCGCGGCCCCAGGCCAGGCGTGTGGCCATCTGGTTGAGCGAGGCCTGCAGTTCACGCAAGGGGTCTGTGGGCTCATCGTCCTGGCCAATGGCAAAGTTGCCGCGGCCTATGCGCTGGACCATTTGCGATACCCGCATCATGGGCACCACCACGCGGTCGCCCAAGCGAAAGGCCAGCAGGCCACCCACCAGAACGCCTGTCAGGCCGACCCAGACAGCGGTCAGCAAGGCGCTGCGCTCCCGGGCCTCGAGCGCCTCGCGCGAGACCTCCACTACCGCGTGGCCCAAGGCCACAGGTGCACCGCCATTGGAGGCGCCCTGCAACGAGAACAAGTCGTCAATGGGCAGTACCGAGGGCAGGATGGCCTCGCTTTGCACGTCGGTGTTGCGTGCGCGCTGCTGCGCCGCATAGGTCTGCAAGAGCGGCCCGGAATATTGCAGCAAGCCGGACTTGCCGCTGCTGGCCACCACCCGGCCATCGGCATCAAACACCTGCACGGCCAGTACCCCGGGTTCGCGCTGCATGTCACGCGCCAGGCTTTGCAGGCTGGCAGTGTTGCCCGCAAAGAGGCCATAGGCGCTGAACTGCGCAGCCTGGTGCAGCAACAGGCCCACGCGCTGCTGGTGGGATTCTTCCAGGTCCTGCACCCGGTCCCGCCAGAAGATGCTGACAATGGTTGCCACCACCAACACCACCGGGAGGATGGAGGCCTGCGCCATGCGCATGCGGATGGCGCGGCCCATCATGGCCTCTTCTCCAACCGGTGCAGCCGTTCGGACAGGCTGTCGGCGTCGAGCTGCAGGCCCAGCGAGCGCGCCACATAGGGGTTCACACTGATGCTGAAGTCGCCGGAGTACTGGCTGGCGGCCAAGGTTCCGGTCTGCAGAAAGTGGCTGACCAGGGCGGCGATTTTCTGCCCTGCCTGGGCGGCCGTGGTGTGCACCGACAGCAGCGCACCGGCCTTGACGTAGGCGGGTGAAAACGCCAACACCGGCACCTTGGAGCGGTAACTGGTGAGCAGGATGTTGGACACGCTGGCCGGGTTGTAGACGGCACCATCGGCCACGGCCAGCAACACGTCGGCGTCGGCCAGGGCGGCACGCAATGCGCTTATCAGGGGCTGGCTCTCGGTGTACAGGCCCTCCGACATCTCCAGGCTGCGGCCCTGCAGTGCGGCGTTCAGCAAGGGCTGCTGGCTGATCGACTCCGGCCCCCACAGCACACCAATGCGCCGCACGCCGGGCAGTGCCAGGCGCAGCAAGTCGAGCTGGCGGGCAAAAGGCTGGTCCAGGTAGAGCGCCGCCACGTTGGTGGTGCCCTTGCGGCCGGTCTCTGCCAGCACCCGCTCGAAGCTGATGCGCGGTATCAGCGCCGCCAGGACGGCTGCCTTGCTGTTCTGCGCCAGGGCCAGGCGGAAGGCGTCGGTGCCCAGGCTGACGACCAGGCGGCTGTCCGCAACACGGTTGGCCGGGTCGGCAAACTCGGCGCCGCTGAGCAGCTGCACCTCCTGGCGCGCCACACCGGCCTTGCCCAGCTCCTGCACCAGGCCCTTCGACACCTCCAGCAGGGCCGGCGATTTGTCGCCGAACACCACCGTCACCGCATGCGCCAGCGCGGCTTGGCTCGCCCAGACCAGCCAAAGCACCAGGCCCAATCGCATCCAGAAGCGAAGCAACAGCATGGCCCGGCGCTTCAGTTGTCGATTGTCAGGGTCAGCATGGCCCTGCGCTCGAAGCGGAAGCTGCGGTCCCCGTCCTCGAAGGATTCGCCCAGGTTCTGCAGCACCAGGCCCAGTTCGGCCTTGCGGCTGCCCAGGCGCAATTCCTTGGCCAGACGCACATCGGTGCGCTGCATGGAAAAAAGCCAGGGGTTGTCGGAGATGGACATCAGCGCCACATCGTCGGCCACCTGGTGCATGAGCGAGACATGCCAGCCTGTGTCAAAACTGTGCATCACGGCCAGGCTGGCGGCATAGCGTGGTGCGCCATGGATGGTGCGAAAGTCCGGTGCCTTGGCGATCGAGTCGCTCAGGTGGATGCCGGTCCAGGTTTGTGACAGAAACACCCGCGTGGCCGGACCAGGCTCCCAGTTCAGCTGCCATTCGATGCCGCTGATCTCGTTGCGCTGGCCGTTGAGGTTGCGCTGCGGATTGGAGCCGGGCGTGGTGTTCTCGTTGTGCCGGATGCCGTCGGTGATGCGCTCATCAAACAGGCGCACATCGGTGCTCAGGCGCGAACCTTCTGGGGCATAGTAGTAGCCCAGCTCCTGGGAATACAGGTTTTCCGGTTGCAGGCTGCCGTTGTTGTACACGTAGTAGCCGGTGGGGTTCTGGCCATTGGCATCGCGGTACTGCACCTGGCCCCACTTTTCATAGGCGCTGGGTGGGCGAAAGGCGGTGGAAACACCGGCACGCAGGGTGTGGCCGGGCGCTGCGCGCCAGTTCAGCATGAGGCGCGGTGACAGCGAATCGCCATCCGCGTCGCTGTGCTCGGCCAGGGCACCGGCGTTGAGCAGCAGGGCTTCCGAGAGGCGCCACTCGGCACTGCCAAAGAGCCGGTAAAAGTCGGTGCTGACGCCGCCCAGCGTGTCAAACAAGGGCGGCGCCACCACATTTTCGCGCCGGAACTCCAGGCCCCACACCGTGCGCAGCGCCGGGCTCAGGCGCAGTGTGTGCTGCAGGGTGATGGTGTCCACGTATTCATCGCCGCTGTTGTCCACCACCGCGCCGTAGTAGTCCACGGGCCCCGGGGTGTGCGTCAGGTATCTGAAACGGTCCCGGTTGCTGTTTTCGGTGTGCGAGGCGCTGATGGAGAGGTCCTGTGTTTCATCCAGGCTGGTGTGCCAGTCGGCCTGCACGAACTGCGAGCCCAGCGACCAGCGGCGTGCCGGGTTGCCCTCGATGTTGCCCACCTCGCCGCGCCCGGCATAAATGCCCACGCCGCCCAGGCGCAAGTCCAGCTCGGCGCCGTGGTCCAGCGCAAAGTGGGAGGAAAAATTCAGCCGCTCGGTGTGGTTCTGCCCAAAGGCGCCGCGCAGGCCCTCATCGTTCTCGCTGTCGGCACTGAGGCGAAAGCTGGCAGCCCCTGCGCTCCAGCCCACGCTGGCACCCACATCTGAAATGCCGTTCTCGCCACGGCTGACCGATGCAGCCGTACCCTGGGTCTCACGCACGTCGCGCGAGATGATGTTGACCACGCCCAAAAAGGCGCGCGCACCGTAGCTGGCCGAGTTGGAGCCGCGCAGGACTTCGACACGCTCGATGTCATCCAGGGCCAGCGTCTGCCAGCCGATGCCGGCCGAGCCTTGCAACTGGCTGGAATACACCGAGCGGCCGTCCACCAGCACCTGGATGCGGTTGGCCCAGTCGTCGTTGCGGCCATGGTAGGTGGCCATGGGGGCATCGGTCTCGAAGCTGGAGGTGGTCTGAAAACCCGGAACAAAGCGCAGCACGTCCACCAGGTTGCGGGCGCCGGTCAAGCGGATGAATTCGCGGTCCAGGATGGTGACGGCACCGGGCGTGTCCTCCAGTGTTTGCGAGAGCCGCGACACTGAGATCACGGAGGCCACATCCGCCAGATAGTCTTTTTCCGAGACGGCCGCGCTGGCGGCCTGCGCCATCAGGCAGGCAAGGCCGCACAGAATTTTTAATTTCATCAGTCGCGCTCCCGGGGTGCCAAGGGTCCAAGTCCACTGTCGCAGTGGTATTTGTTGGCGTCTATTAGACCCCAGACGGCGCCCCTTTCCCGAGACTGCTGGCTGCTGCTCGCAGCTGTTTGCAACTGCTTCAGGCTTTGCCGCCAGGGTGGTGGCCAGCAAAGGCCTGCATGTGAAAGGCCGCATGCGCGGGTGCATAGCGCTGCTCCGCCCCCACCGGGCAGGCGCGCCGGGCCAGGCAGCCCAACTGCATGCAGCTGCCACCGCTATTGCCATGCAGGTGGTTGGCGCAGCTTTGCAGCGCAAACGTGGTGCCGGTGTAGGCGCCTACCGGGCAGGCCTGCAGGCAGGGCTGGCCGCTGCAGCGGCTGCACAAGTCGCCCCATGGCCCCGGTGCTGCTGCCGGTTGGGTGGCAGGAATGCCAGCAGTGCGGGTGCTGGGCGCAGCCCCCTGTGGCAAGGCCAGGGCAAAGCGGTAGGCATGCCACAGGCCGTGTTCAGGGTGGATGCGCAGCAGCATCGCACTGGCTTGCGTGGGTTCGGCGCGGTCGGCCCAGCGCTGGAACGGGAAATAGGGCGGGCCCTCAAAGGGATACAGCGCGATACCGCCAAAGCGCTCGGCCATGGCCTCGCCAATGGAGTGGCTCCAGCGGTCCAGTGGGTCGCTCTGGCCGTCCTGGTAGTAGGGCGAGGCCGTGAAGTGCGGCCAGAAGTCCGAGCCCACCACGCCCACCATCCACACCGCACCCGGCGCGTGGCCGTCGGGCAAGGCGGGCAGGGTATCGCTGGCTTCTGGCTGCCAAGCGCCGCGCAGGAGTAGGCCATGCGCTGCCAGCGCCAGGGCCAGTTCCTCTTGATTGGGTGTGGCCATGGACTTGGCCTCAATGTTGGCGCATGCGCGGTGCGCCCGACGCCGTGGCGGTAACGATGGCTTCAAAAAACATGTTGCCGTCAATGTCATTGTTCACTGTGTTGTCAGTCTGGCTGAAGGTCACCTGCACGCCGTCGGCACCGGCATCCAGCGCGTTCTGCGTGGCCTCGGCGGCAGCCAGTTCCCTGGCGTGCGCTAGGG
The DNA here is from genome assembly GCA_947374485.1 of Comamonadaceae bacterium. Lineage (GTDB taxonomy): Bacteria > Pseudomonadota > Gammaproteobacteria > Burkholderiales > Burkholderiaceae_C > Allorhodoferax. Next base: position 9,189 of record CANCCF010000064.1, read on the forward strand.
CCGCATCGACGCCGGCAAAGTCCTTGGGGCCGGCCTTGGTGTAGACGCGGAAGGTGCCGCGCACCGGCTGCGTCACCGTGATGTGGATGCGTTGCGACACCTCACCCAGCACTGCGCCCACCGCGTTGGCCACCTCGGCAAAGGGCGGCACCACCAGGGCCATGCCCAGGCCCTGCGCCACGCTGGGGTAGTAGCTGGAGGCGGGTGCGCCCACAGCCACCAGTGGCATGTCGGGGGCAAAGCGCAGGGCAAACACCGAGGGCGCTGCCTTGGTGTGTGCTGGGCCTGTCCCGGCGTGGGCCTGCAAGGCCATCTGCGTCAGCAAGGCGGCCATATTGCTGGCGCGGTCCTCGTTCATCTGCCCGGCGTCGTTGAGCCCGGCCTCAATCAGCTTCTGGCAAATGGTGGACAGCACCAGGTCCACCACCTGGCGCGAGGGCGCCACGGCGTCGCCCAGGGTCCAGGTGCCCAGGCCGTACATGTAGCGCATCTGGCGCGCCCAGACGCGCGCGGCCAGGGTGGCCGCATCCTGGCTCCAGTGCGTGGCCATGCCCAGCACGTGGGCGGCATCGCTGGGCGTGAAGCCGCTGTAGATGGCCAGGCCCTTGCGCTCCAGCCGCGCCAGAGCGCGCGAGAGCGGCCGGTCCTCGATGTTGCTGCGCTCCAGATCCACCGGCCCTTTTGCCAAGCGCTCCCAGGCGCGCAGCTCGTCATCGGGCAGGCGGCTGATGAGTGCCTCGTCGCTTTGCAGGCGCAGGGCAAAGCGGATCTGGCTGCCGTGTGGCGATTCGTTCTGCTGGCGCTCCAGCACCGGCAAGATTTCGGGGTGTTCATGCGCCAAGAGGCTGATGGGCACCACGCGGCGCGGGCCAATGGCCAGCCCCTTGCCACCCAGAAAGCGCACCTCGCTGTCGCCCCCTAAGCCAATCGAATACACCTTGACCGCCTCCACCATGGGCCGCCAGTCGCCAATCAGCGCACCGTCCACACTCAGCTCGGGCCGGCCATTGCGCACTACGGCAATGTCGGTGGTGGTGCCGCCCATGTCGGCCACGATGGCATTGGACACGCCGCTCAAAGCGCAGGCGCCAATCACGCTGGCGGCCGGGCCACTGAGCACCGTGCCCACGGGCCGGTCCAGCGCACTTTGCGCATTGATCAGCGTGCCGTCGCCCTTGACGATCATCAGTGGCGCATCGATCTTGCGAACGTTCAAGGTGCGCGTGACCGAATCGATCAGCGCCTTGACATGGCTGATCATGCGGGCGTTGAGCGCCACCGTCATGGCCCGGCGCGGCGCGCCCAGACTGCTGGCCAGCTCGTGTCCGCAGGTCACAGGTTTGTCGGTCAACTCCTTGACCCAGGCGCGCAGCTGCAACTCATGCGCGGGGTTGCGCACGGCGAAGCTGGCGGAGATGGCAAAGGCACTCACGCGGGGTGCGTTTTTCAGGATTGCGGCCTTGGACGATTCTTCATCCAGCGCCGTGATGGCATTGCCGCCCGCATCGTGGCCACCGGGCAGCGACACAATCGCGTCGGCCCCCAGCAACTCCAGCATGCCGCTGGCCTTGATTTGTGCTGCGTCATAGCCCGCCAGCAACACACACACCGGCGAGCCCTTGCCCTCGACCACCGAGTTGGTGGTCAGCGTGGTGGACAGGGAGACGAGTGCCACGCGCTTCAAGGCTTCCTGCGGCAACTTGTCCAGCGCCCCGCCAATGCCCAGCGCCAGATCAAAGCGCGTGGTCAGGCTCTTGGCAGCGGCGATGACCTGTTTGGCGTCATCGAGCAACACCGCATCGGTAAACGTGCCGCCGGTGTCGATGCCGAGGAAGTAGTGAGAGGACATGCGTGTGGCGTCGGGTGATGAAACGAGACGCACAGCTTAGCGCCTGAAACCAAGCCCTAGCGAGTGCGCACGCGACAATTTCAAACCCATTCGCGCTATGCGTGCGCGCGCCAGAGCACGGCGCAACGCGATGCAGTGCAGGGAGGGGTGAGGAGCGAGCGAAGGCGAGTGCAAATGCGAGGCCAGCCGCGCAAAGGGCAGTCCTGCCCCCAGCGACGCGCAGCAAGCAGCACTTGCGATGCGCAGCGAGCGGCTGTTGGCTGTTGGAGGTTCCACCGCCATGGGATAGCGCCGAGCAGCGGAGCGGCAGGCGGATCAGGGCGGGTGCATGTTTGAGGCGCCGCCGAGTTTGCGCCCGCCCCCGCCTGACGTGAGCAGCGCAGGGAACCCCGCAGGGGCGCTGTCCCGGCTCGCCTTTCTTTTGGGTACTTTTCTTTGGCGAAGCAAAGAAAAGTACCTCGGCCGCCGGGCCGAGACCCGGCTAGCAACGAAAGCCAGCCAAGCAATCAAGAAATGAAGTTAAGACCCCGCCTCACACAACCACTTAAACAAATACTCCGCAAAACTCCGCCGCACCGTAATCTCAAAAGACGTCTGCGCCTCCAGGCAATACAGCACCACATTCGCCTTGGAAATATGCGACTGCGCCAACGCCCCAGCAGGAAAGGAGCGCGCATGCAAATCCAGCGGACACCCACGCGACAACAGATCAGCAGAAGCAGGCCCCTGCAAAGACAGCGTCGTGCTGCCCCCCCCCATCTGCACCACAGAAAAATGCTTGCCAACCAATGCCGCACGCAAAGCCGCTTCAATCGCTTCACCAGCCCCGCCGGAAACTTTGAGCAACCACTCATCCGGCCCCAGCCAAAACAGCTGGCGACCATGGCCCACCGAAGCCGTATTCGCCACCACCGGCAAAGCCAGCCCGGTAGCAGACAACACCGCCGCAGCAAAAGAAGGATCCGAAGCATCGCCCCGCAAAGTCAGCATATCCAGCAAGGCAATCTCGCCGAGCAGACAGCTACGGCCGTCCACCGAGAGTTCGCGCTTGCCAAGTCCTGCAATACCCACCAGGGGGCTTTCAAGGGTCACATTAATCATGGTGGTGTTTTCCTTCGGGGTCATAGAACACCGGGCTGGTGATGGTGGCGGCCACATGGCGGCCGTCGACCAGCGCGGCATAGACTTTCTGGCCCATTTTTTGTTGGCCATCGCGCACCACAGCCATGGCAATGGAGCGGCCCAAAGTCGGGCTGAAGTAGCTGGAGGTCACATGGCCGACCATGGGCACGGAGTTGGCCACCGTGGGCACATGGATTTGCGCCAGGGCGGTCAGCTGCGCACCTTCGGGCAACACGGTTTGCGCATCGTCCGTGAGCAGGCCGACGAGCTGTTTGCGGTTGGCACTGTGGGTGTGGCTGCGGGAGAGCGAGCGGCGACCCAGAAAGTCCTTGGTCTTGGAGACCATGCCACTCATGCCCAGATCGTGCGGCGTGATGGACCCATCGGTGTCCTGGCCCACAATGATGTAACCCTTTTCGCCGCGCAACACGTGCATGGCCTCGGTGCCGTAGGGCGTGATGTTGAAGGCTTCGCCGGCAGTCATCAAGGCCTTCCAGACATGGGCACCAGCGCTGCTGGGCACGTTCACCTCAAAGGACAGTTCGCCCGAGAAGCTGATGCGCATGACGCGGGCTTTCACGCCAGCCACAGTGCCTTCGCGGTAGCTCATGAAGGGGAAGGCAGCGGCGGACAAATCGATGTCCTGGCAGACCTTCTCGACTACGGCGCGGCTCTTGGGGCCGACCACGGCAAAGGTGCTCCAGTGGTCGGTGACGGTGGTCATGTAGACCTTCATGTCGGGCCACTCGGTTTGCACCCAGCGCTCCATCCAGGTCAGCACGCGGGCTGCACCACCGGTGGTGGTGGTCATCAGGAAGCGGTCTTCGGCCAGGCGCACGGTGACACCGTCGTCAAACACCATGCCGTTTTCGTCCAGCATCAGGCCGTAGCGGGCCTTGCCCACTTCGAGCTTGAGCCAGGGGTTGGTGTACAGCCAGTTCAGCAGCTTGGCGGCGTCCGGTCCCTGGATGTCGATCTTGCCGAGCGTAGACGCATCCATGATGCCCACACCAGAACGCACGGCCAGCACTTCGCGGTTCACCGCCGTATGCATGTCTTCACCGGCCTTGGGGAAGAACCAGGGGCGCTTCCACTGGCCCACGTCCTCAAACGGGGAGCCAGCCGCCACGTGGTGGGCGTGGGCGCTGGTCTTGCGTTCGGGGTCGAACAGCTCGCCGCGCTCCAGGCCGGCAAACAGGCCAAAGCTGATGGGCACGTAGTTGGGGCGGAAGGTGGTGGTGCCCACCTGCGGAATGGTCTTGCCCATGGCGCGTGCGGCCAGGGCCATGCCGTTGATGTTGCCCAGCTTGCCCTGGTCGGTGCCAAAGCCCATGGCGGTGTAGCGCTTGATGTGCTCGATGGACTCGAAGCCCTCGCGAATGGCCAGCTCGATGTCGGCTGCGCCCACATCGTTCTGCCAGTCCACAAAGGCCTTGGCGCGGCGTGACACTTTTTCGCCGGTCTCGGCAATCCAGAAGGGGACGATGGCCTCGTTGGAGGGCTCGACCACGGCGTAGCGGGTTTCACTCGCAGCAAAACCTGCGTGGGTTGCTGCAGCAGCGCCGGAGCGGCTGGCCTCTGCCATGGTGTTGGCCAAGGTGCCGGTGGCGTTGCAGGCGCCCACGCTGTACTGGTTGGGCATGGCAGCACCCGGCTTGAAGCATTCCAGTGCGTCGCTCCACAGCGCTTTACCGCCGCTGTGCGAATACAAATGAATGGCAGGGTTCCAGCCGCCGGACATGCCCACCGCATCCACGCTCAGGGTTTTGCGCTGGCCATTGGCCTTGTCGCCCACCTGCTGACAGACCGTGACGGAGGTGACCATGGCACCGCCGTCGGCCTGCACCGGCACATAGCCGCGCAGCACTTCGATGCCCGCGTCATGCGCCTTTTGCGTCAGGCCACCGGCGACGGAGTGACCGGCGCGCACATCCACCACCGTGACGGAGGCGCCTGCGGCCTTGAGGGTCAGGGCGTCGCCATAGGCGGTGTCGTTGTTGGTCAGCAGCGCAATCTTTTTACCGACCAGCACGCCATACAGCTGGGCGTAATCGGCCAGTGCGCTGGAGAGCATGATGTTCGGTAAATCGTTGTTGCCGAACACCATGGGGCGCTCATGCGCACCGGTGGCCAGCACGACCTGCTTGGCGCGCACGCGCCACAGACGCTCGCGGAAACCGGTGCGCTGTGCCAGCGGCAGGTGGTCGGTGAGTGACTCGCGGATGGTCAAAAAGTTGTGGTCGTGGTAGCCGAACACCACACCGCGCTTGATGATCTTCACGGTGGGCAGCGTTGCCAGTTCGGCCTCGGCCTGCTTCACCCATTCCACCGCCGGCATGTCGTCGATGGTGCCCTGCAGGCGGTGGGCGGTGCCGCCCAATGTGCATTGCAGCTCGGCCAGAATCACGCGGGCGCCGCTGCGGCCAGCGCTCAAGGCGGCGGCCAGGCCTGCTACGCCGCCACCGGCCACCAGCACATCGCAATGCGTGTTCTGGTGGATGTAGCGGGCCGTGTCTTCCACTTCAGGCGCCGCACCCAGGCCACCGGCCTTGCGAATGAAACGCTCGTAAAACATCCAGGCCTTGGCGGGCCACATGAAGGTCTTGTAATAGAAACCGGCCGGAAAGAGAAAAGAGAAATTGCGGTTGATGCTCAAGGCGCGGGAGAGCGCGTTGGGCCAGGGGTTGACCGCCTCGGAGTTCATGCCTTCATAGAGTTCCACCTCGGGCATCTTGGCGTTGGGGATGGTGTTTTTGCCACTCTCCAACTGCACCAGGGCCGAAGGCTCCTCGATGCCGCTGGTGATGATGCCGCGCGGGCGGTGGTACTTCCAGGAGTGCGAGAGCACGCTCTCACCGGCGGCCAACAGGGCCGAGGCCAGGGTGTCACCGGCAAAGCCTGCGTAGCTGCGGCCGTTGAAGTTGAAGGAGACCTTCTTGGTGCGGTCGATGCGCGCACCCAGCGAATTGATACGGCTGGCGCTCACGCTTGGCCTCCTGTTGTGTTGGCTTGTGCGGGCGCGTCGGGGTTCTCACCCACTTTGTAGAACTTGCTGAACTGGTAGCTCACGGTGTGGCGCTCGGCGTTGAACCAGCGGCGGCACCCTGCCACATGGTTCCATTGTTCGCGGTGCACGCCCTTGGGGTTCTTGCGCATGAAGAGGTAATCGCCCCACTGTTCATCGGTGAGGGCATCGGTGTCGAGCGGGCGCGCAATATGCGCTTCGCCGCCGCAGCTGAATTCGCTTTCGGCACGCGGGCCGCAATAGGGGCAGGTAATTTGGAGCATGGTGCTTGGGTCCTGGATATTTTTAGTTGGCTCTTATTCGGGGTTGTTAGCTGACGCTGCTAGCCGGGTCTCGCCCCGGCGGGCGAGTAACTTTCTTTTGCTTCGCCAAAAGAAAGTCACCAAAGAAAAGGCGAGCCGTAGACCGTGGCCCTGCGGGCTCCCCTGCGCTGCTCGCCTTGGGCGGGGTCGGGCGCAAACTCGCTGCGCTCAAACATGCGCCCGCCCTGATCCGCCCAAGGCTGCGCTGCTCGGCACGGCCTAATGGCGGTGGGGTCAGGGAACCGGATACCGCGTGCGCGTTCGCTGCGCTCACCTTGCACGCGGATGGGGGGGTGTCGCGCGTCGCTGCGCTCGCGCTTGAGGCGTTGGTATGCCACAGGTGCAAACATTCGAGCCGTTGACTACGACCGCTACGCGCGCCCATGTCGGCCAGCAGTGACGTATCGCAACCCCACTTCGTTAACTCCGCATTCGGCGCGCAAACGCCAAATCGGCTGTTAAGGCTCGCCTTCAACCCGGCGGGGGTGAAGGGGCGGGGGGGAAGGGGGGGGCAAACCAACCCCCCGGAGGAAAAATGCAGAGCCATGGTCAATGCGCCACAGCCGCCGCACCATGCTCATCAATCAAATGCCCCGACGTAAACCGGTTCAAAGAAAAAGCAGCATTCAGCGGATGCGGATTGTCCTGCGCAATGGTGTGTGCCATGACCCAGCCCGAACCGGGCGTGGCCTTGAAGCCGCCGGTGCCCCAACCGCAGTTGAAGTACAGGCCCTTGATGTGCGTCTTGCTGATGATCGGGCAGGCGTCTGGCGACACGTCCACAATGCCGCCCCACTGGCGGTTCATGCGGATGCGGCGGAAGATGGGGAACATCTCGCAAATCGCCTGCAGGGTGTGCTCGATGACGGGGAAGCTGCCGCGCTGGCCGTAGCCCACATACGAGTCGATACCCGCGCCAATCACCAGGTCGCCCTTGTCAGACTGGCTGACATAGGCGTGGATGGCATTGCTCATCACCACGGTGTGGATGATGGGTTTGACCGGCTCGGACACCAGGGCCTGCAGCGGATGGCTTTCCAGCGGCAAACGGATGCCTGCCATCTCGGCCAGCACGCTGCTGTGACCCGCAGCCACCACGCCGATTTTTTTGCTCTTGATGGTGCCGCGTGTGGTCTCGATGCCGGTGATCTGCTCGCCGTCACGCTGAAAGCCCACCACTTCGCAGTTCTGGATGATGTCCACACCCAGGCGGTCGGCCGCGCGGGCAAAGCCCCAGGCAATCGCGTCGTGGCGCGCCACGCCGCCGCGCGGCTGGAAGGAGGCGCCCATCACGGGGTAGCGCAGGCTGGTGTTGTTCATGATGGGCACCATCTCCTGCACCTGGGCCGGGGTGAGCACCAAGCCGTCCACGCCGTTGAGGCGGTTGGCGTTGACGCGGCGCTCGATGTCGCGCATGTCCTGCAGCGAGTGGCCCACGTTCATCACGCCGCGCTGGCTGAACATGGTGTTGTAGTTCAGGTCTTGCGACAAACCTTCCCACAGCTCCATGGCTTTTTCATACAGGTGGGTGGCTTCGTCCCACAGGTAGTTGGAGCGCACGATGGTCGTATTGCGCGCGGTGTTGCCGCCGCCCAGCCAGCCGCGTTCCACGACGGCAATGTTGCGCATGCCGTGTTCCTTGGCCAGGTAGTAAGCGGTAGCCAGGCCGTGGCCGCCACCGCCGACGATGATGGCGTCGTATTCTGCTTTGGGGGCGGGGCTGCGCCACTGCTTTTGCCAGTCCTCGTGGTAGGACATGGCGTTGCGGGCCAGGGAAAAAATAGAAAAGTTGCTCATATTATTTAATCAGTTACTCCATTACCCACTAACCCAAATCCGCATCAAGCGCCAACACCACAGACCAGAGATGCCGTGGAACCGGCTTCGCCGGGCCACTGGCATCGCCCCCTGCAAGGGGGGAAGGTGCTACACGCAGTGAGCGGCCGACGGGGGTGTTCCACATCTTTAGCACTCGATTACGTTCACGGCCAGTCCACCCCGGCTGGTCTCTTTGTATTTCGTCATCATGTCACGCCCGGTATCGCGCATGGTCTTGATGACCTGGTCCAGCGATACAAAATGCGTGCCATCTCCGCGCAGCGCCATGCGCGCGGCGTTTAGCGCCTTCACCGAGCCCATGGCGTTGCGCTCGATGCAGGGGATTTGCACGCGTCCGCCCACCGGGTCGCAGGTCAGGCCCAGGTTGTGTTCCATGCCGATTTCGGCGGCGTTTTCCACCTGCCTGGGGGTGCCACCCATCACAGCGGCCAGTCCGGCTGCGGCCATGGAGCAGGCCACACCGACCTCGCCCTGGCAGCCCACTTCGGCACCGCTGATGGACGCGTTTTCCTTGTAGAGCTGGCCGACCGCTCCGGCAGTCAGCAAAAAGTCGCGTAGGCCTTTTTCATTGGCGCCCGAAATGAAGTTCAGGTAGTAGTGCATCACGGCCGGGATGATGCCGGCTGCACCATTGGTGGGCGCGGTCACCACGCGGCCACCGGCGGCGTTTTCCTCGTTGACCGCCATGGCGTAGACGTTGACGAAATCCAGGATGGTCAACTGGTCGCGCAGGGATTGCTCTGGGTGTGCGGCCAACTCGCGGTGCAGCTCGGGCGCGCGGCGCTTGACCAGCAGGTTGCCGGGCAGGCGCCCTTCGGTGCGGATGCCGCGCTGCACGCAGGCGCGCATGGCCTCCCAGATGCGGTCCAGCCCGGCGTCCACTGCGGCGTCGCTGCGCCAGGCGTGCTCATTGGCGCGCATGACCTGGGCGATGGACAGACCGGTACCGGCACAGATACCCAGCAGGTCGTCACCGGTGGAGAAGGGGTACTTCACCTTGGTCGGGTCGGAGACGATGACCGGGCCGTCCATCGGCGAATCGGCCTCTTCCTGCGAGACCACAAAGCCGCCACCCACCGAGAAATAACGGCGCTCGGTCAGTATGGTGCCATCGGCATCGAAGGCGACAAACTTCACGCCGTTGGAGTGGTAGGGCAGCGCCTCCCGGCGCAAGAAAGTTAAATCGTTCTTTTCGGTGAAGGGCAGGGGGTGCGTGCCAGCCAGCAGGATCTTGCCCTCGTGGCGCATGTGTTTCAAACGCGGCTCGATGGTGTCCGGGTCTATGCTGTCGGGCATCAGGCCTTCGAGGCCCAGCATGACTGCCTTGTCGGTGCCGTGGCCCTTGCCGGTGGCGCCGAGCGAGCCGTACATGCGCACTTCCACGCGGGCGATTTTGTCCAGCCAGCCTTCCGAGCGCAGGCGCTCGGCAAACATGGCCGCAGCCTTCATGGGCCCCACGGTGTGGGAGGAAGAAGGCCCAATGCCAATCTTGAACAGGTCAAAAACGCTGAGTGCCATGGTGGGTGTGCTCTGGTTAGGGCGCGCTGAAGGCGGAAATCAGCAGGGTGCGGGAAAGCGGCGGCACAGCGCGGTGATGCGGCCTGCCACATCTTGCTCCACGGCAGCCAGATCGCCCTTGGACGCCATGCAATCCATCACATCGCACATGGCGGTGGCCACCTGCTCGCACTCGGCCACGCCGAAGCCACGGGTGGTGATGGCGGGTGTGCCGACGCGGATGCCGCTGGTAACAAAGGGAGACTGCGGGTCATTGGGCACGGAGTTCTTGTTGACGGTGATGTGGGCACGGCCGAGAGCGGCGTCGGCGTCCTTGCCGGTCAGGCCCTTGGCCACCAGGCTGACCAGCATCAGGTGGTTGTCGGTGCCGCCGGAGATCACGTCATAGCCACGGGCCATGAACACCGCGGCCATGGCGCGGGCGTTGGTGATGACCTGTGCCTGATAGGTTTTGAACTCGGGCTGCAGCGCTTCCAGAAAGGCTACCGCCTTGGCGGCAATCACGTGCATCAACGGGCCGCCTTGCGTGCCGGGGAAGACCATGGAGTTGAGCTTCTTCTCGATCTCGGGGTTGGCGCGGCACAGGATCATGCCGCCACGTGGGCCGCGCAGGGTCTTGTGGGTGGTGGTGGTGACCACATCGGCAAAGGGAACCGGGTTGGGGTACAGGCCCGCAGCCACCAGCCCGGCAAAGTGGGCCATGTCCACCCACAGCAGAGCGCCCACCTTGTCGGCGATGGCGCGGAAACGCGCAAAGTCCAGGTGGCGGCTGTAGGCGGAGTAGCCGGCCACGATCATCTTGGGCTTGACTTCAATGGCTTGCGCTTCCAGCGCGTCGTAGTCGATCAGGCCGGT
>CANCCF010000065.1 GCA_947374485.1 Comamonadaceae bacterium
ATGGTCTGGCGCGCCACTTCGGAGCGTGCGCCGTCGGCGGCCACCACCATGCGCGCGCGCAGGCTCTGCACCTCGCCCTGGCCGTGGCTGCTCACCGGGCGAAAGTGCACGCGGGCAGTGCCGTCTTCGTCGCGCGTGATTTTTTCGAAGCTGGCGCGGCAGCGCTCCACGCCATGGCTGGCGGCGCGCACGCGTAGCCATTCGTCAAAGCTGTCGCGGTTGACCATGCCGACAAAGCCTTTTTCGATGTGCATGTCCACGCGCTTGTTCTTGGGCGAAATCATGCGCGCGCAGCGGATCTTGGCCACCAGCAGGTGGTCGGGGATGTCGAAGTCCTTGATCAGGCGCGGGGGTATGGCGCCGCCACAGGGTTTGGTGCGGCCCTGGCGGTCCAGCAGCAGCACGCTCCAGCCCTGGCGCGCCAGGTCGTCCGCCGCCGTGGCGCCGGACGGGCCACCGCCCACCACCACCACATCGTATTGCCGTTGATTCAAGTCCTGGCTCATGTTCTGGCTCCTGGGGTTTGCAGTGGGTCGCCGCCTTCAGGCGGCTAGCTGCGGGTTGAAATGCAAAGCCCAGGCACTGACCATCATGCCGGACACATACATGGGCACGCCAAAGGCGCTGACCATCAAGGCTTTTTCCACCGGCGCGCGCACAAAGCGCTGCATCAGCGGCAGTTGCGCCAGGCCCAGGGCCAGCACGGCGGCGGCGTGCCAGGGCAGGCCCCACTGCAACAGCAAGACCACCACGGCGGCTTGCGGCAGCAACATGAAGGCGCAGGCCGTCTTGGCGGCGTTGACCACGCCCAGCTGCACCGGCAGCGAGCGCACGCCCATTTGCGCGTCGCCCTGCACCGACTTGAAATCATTGAGCGTCATGATGCCGTGGGCGCCTGCGCTGAACAGCAGGGCCAGCCAGAGCGAGCGCGCTTCCGGCAGCGCACCGCCCAGCATCACGGCACCTCCGGTAATCCAGGCCAGGCCCTCGTAGCTCAGGGCGCAGGCCGTGTTGCCCCACCAGCCGTTTTGCTTCAGGCGCAGCGGTGGCGCGCTGTAGGCCCAGGCCAGCAGCAGGCCCAGGGTGCAGGCCCAAAAGCCCCAGGTGCCCAGGTTCCACGCCCACACCAGCGAGAGCACGGTCCACAGCACGGCGATGTACAGGCCCCAGCGCCCGGGCATGCGGCCCGAGGGGATGGGGCGCATTGGCTCGTTGATGGCGTCCACATGGCGGTCAAACCAGTCGTTGACGGCCTGGCTGCTGGCGCAGACCAGCGGGCCGGTGAGCACCAAGCCCAGAAAGATCAGAAAAGCGTTGGGACCCAGGCTCTGGCTGGAGGCCACCACGCCGCAGGCAAAGGCCCACATGGGCGGAAACCAGGTGATGGGTTTGAGCAGCTCGGCAACGGTAGAGAGCGAGGGATAGGCCATTGCCACCATTCTGGCGGCGCCGCCCAATCTGTCAACTAGAATTTACACTTAGGGTGTAAACCGTGACACGCCAGCCTGACAGCTCAATTCATGCTGGCCGGGTCGGCGTCGCTGACCATGCCGAAGCGGCGCAGCTTCACATACAGGCTCTGGCGCGACAGGCCCAGCATCTCGGCGGCCGAGGCGCGGTTGTTGCCGGTGAGCTCCAGCGCCGACTGGATGCACATCTTCTCGATCATGTCGATGGTCTCGCCCACGATGTCCTTCATGGGCATGCGCCCCACCAGGTGCGAGAGCTCTGCAATTGAGCCTGCCATGCCGGTGGCCGCAGGTGTCTCCTGGGCGCGGCGGCGCACCACGTCGCGCACATAGAAGGCGTAGTTGGTATCGTCCCCGGCCAGCGACAGGGCCGAGATTTCCACCGCCATGGGGCTGCCCGCCATCTGGCGCAGCTCGGTGGCAAATTCTTTCACCATGGCCTGCGAGCGCAGGTTGGTGAGCAGCACGCCCCAGTCCACCCCGCCGCGCAACAGCCAGCTTTCCAGCGGCTGGCCAAACAGCTGCGAGAGCGCTGTGGCCCCCAGCATCGAGAGGAATTCAGCGTTGGCCGACTGGATGCGCCCGGCCCGGTCGGTCAGCACAAAACCGTCGGGCGACTGCTCCAGCGCCTGGGCAAACAGGCTCTGCGCCGTGCCACCAGCGCGCTTGATGGGCAGCGCGTCCTGCGCCAACAGGCGCACCAGAAACTGCGGCCCGCTCTCCTGGCGAAACACCGAGGCCGAGACGCTGCAGTCCACACTGGCGCCAACAAAGCGGGCGCGGCACATCTCCACCCGGCCCGTGGCGTGGGCCATGCGCAAGAGCGACTGCAGGTCTTCGCGGGCTGCGGGCTCAAAGCACTCGTAAATGTCGCGGCCCATGAGCTTTTTGCTGGAATCCTTGGCAAACAGCTGGGCATTGGCGTTGGCGTCCAGCACACGGTAGCTGGAGCCATCCACCACCATCACCGCCTCGCCCGAGGTCTCAAACAGGGTGCGGAATTTGGCTTCCACATGGCGCAGTCGCAGGTAGTCGCGCTCGATGGATTGCTGGGTCTCAATCAGGCGGCGCTGCAGTACCGCCACCGCTTCCATGTCGCGCCCCAGCGCCAGCAGGCGCCCGCCCGCACCCAGGCTGACCACGGCGTATTGCACCGGCACGTCCGAGCCTTGCGGCGAGGGGTGGTTGATCTGGCGCCAGCGCATGTCGTCCGAGGGCTGGGTGGCGGCCACCATGGACTCGATCTTGGCGCGGCTCTCGGAGGTGGCACAGTCGGCCCACAGCTTGCCAATCCAGGCCTGGCAACCCAGCGCCAGCAGCTCTGTCTTGCGCACGGACACGTCCTCGACCACGCCGGTCGAGTCCAGGACCAAGGCAATGTCAGAGGACACGCTGACCAGCTGGGCCAGGGTGTCTGCGCTCAAATTTCCAAGCTTCATGCAGTAAGGCCAACGCGTTGGCGGGGTAGGTGGCGGGAGACCAGGGCTAGGTGTAGGGCTTGGATTCCGCCGCTCGCCGAGTCGAAGTGGTCAACATGGGCGTACGAATTCCGGTGTCAATTGTAGTGGCGCGGGGGCTGTATTCCGCGTCACTCCTGGGGTCTTTTTTGACGTACTGCATGGCAAGTCGCTGCGATTCGCGAGCATCTCCGCCGATGAAGTCTGCGCCCAGGCTGAGCATCAGGCCCCGGTTCACCGCCACCATGGGTCCGCCCACCATGATTTTCAGGTCCGGGTTGGCCGAGGCGGCGCGCAGCTTGCGCACCAGGCTGCCCAGCGCGTCCATGCAGCGGCTGGTGCTGACCGACAGGCCCAGCACATCAAACCAGTCGGATTGCACGCAGCGCACCGCGCTGGCGTGGCTTTGCAGCGGCAGGCCGGACACGCGCCAGCCACTCTTGCGAAAGAACTCGCCCAGCATGAACACGCCCATGCTGTGCTGTGCGCCGGGGTTGCAAAACAGCAGCGCGTTCAGCCCGTTGTTGGCGGCGCGCGCCTGCGCCAAAAAGGTGGGGCTCAGGTCGTACAGGGTTTGCTGCAGTCGGGTGCTGGCAATGCTCACCGCCGCAAAGTCCATGCGGTCGGCCGCCCACCAGGCACCCAGCAGCTGCGCAGCCGGGGCCACGCCTTGCAGGTAGATGTCATCCCAGTCCACGCCCGCCCGGGCCCAGGACTGCAGCAGGCGCAGGGGCTGGCCATCTTCATCCCAGCAGGCCTGGGCCAGGGCCTGCACCTGCAGGGCGTGTACCAACGCGGGTTGGGTGTGCTTGGCAAATGCAGTGTTTTTCACAAATGTGGCCTCGTCTGGGGAATCCCGCTGGAAAGTTTTACCCCTTTTGGCGGATTACACCCTATGGAAAACCCTAGTTTTGTAAACAAATAAATACGTCAATTTAAGTTGACACTTTGACGGCCAAGACCTACATTGAATCCATGTCCACCGCCGCCACCCAGCCCCTGTACACGCCCGAGCAAAAGCAGAAACGCGACGCCTCGGTCTGGACCCTGGTGCAAGGCCTGCTGGCGCCGCTGCAGTTTCTGGTATTCCTGGTCAGCCTGGGCCTCGTGCTGCGCTGCCTGACCACCGGCGCGGGTGAATCCGCCGCCCTGACCTCGGTGGTGGTCAAGACGCTGGTGCTCTACACCATCATGCTCACCGGCTGCATCTGGGAAAAAGTGGTGTTCGGCCAGTACCTGTTTGCCCCCGCCTTCTTCTGGGAAGACGTGTTCAGCATGCTGGTGCTGGCGCTGCACACGGCCTACCTCTACGCCTGGTGGACCGGCGCCCTGCCCCCGGTGCAGCAGCTCTGGCTGGCCGTGGCGGCCTATGCCAGCTACTGCGTCAACGCCACCCAGTTCATCCTCAAGCTGCGGGCGGCGCGGCTGCAAGCGGCCCGCACGGCCAGCGCCGTGGCCGCCACGCCAGCAAGCGCCTCCGGGCCAGCAGTAGCCCTCTAGTCCTTACCAGCCACCCACCATGCAGCAGCCCGTCATCCCCATCCACCGCGCCACCCAAGGCTGCAGCGACAGCCCGGTGCTGAGCGAAAAAGGCCAGCGCGAAGTGTTTTGCGGCCTGACCGGCATCATCTGGCTGCACCGCAAGATCCAGGACGCCTTCTTCCTGGTGGTGGGCTCGCGCACCTGTGCCCACCTGGTGCAAAGCGCCGCGGGCGTGATGATTTTTGCCGAGCCCCGCTTTGGCACCGCCATCATCGACGAGCGCGATCTGGCTGGTTTGTCCGACGCCAATGACGAGCTGGACCGCGTGGTGTCCGAATTGCTGGCGCGCCGCCCCGACATCAAGCTGCTGTTTCTGGTGGGCTCCTGCCCGTCTGAGGTGATCAAGCTGGACCTGTCCCGCGCGGCCGAGCGCATGAGCCGCAGCTACATGCCCCGCGTGCGTGTGCTCAACTACTCGGGCAGCGGCATCGAGACCACCTTCACCCAGGGCGAAGACGCCTGCCTGGCCTCGCTGCTGCCCACGCTGCAGCCGCGCCAGTCGCCCAACCCGCACCTGCTGATCGTCGGTACCCTGGCCGATGTGGTGGAAGACCAGTTGGGCAGCCTGCTGCACAAGATGGGCATTGACGATTTCGATTTCTTTCCGCCCCGGCGCAGCAGCAAGCTGCCTGCGGTGGGCCGCAACACCGTCTACCTGCTGGCCCAGCCCTTTTTGGCCGACACCGCCAAGGGCCTGGACGCACTGGGCCTGCAGCGCCTGGACGCCCCCTTCCCTCTGGGCGCCGAGGGCACCACCGCCTGGCTGCAGGCCGCGGCCACCGCCTTTGGTGTGGACGCCGCGCGCTTTGCCGAAGTGACTGCCGCACCACGTCAGCGCGCACAACAGTCGCTGGCCCGCCACCGCGCCACTTTGGAAAACAAAAAAATCTTCTTCTTCCCCGACTCGCAGCTGGAGCTGCCGCTGGCCCGCTTTCTGCACCGCGAGCTGCAGATGGAGCTGGTGGAGGTGGGCACGCCCTATCTGCACCGCCAGATCATGGCCAGCGAGCTGGCCCTGCTGCCCGAAGGCACGCGCCTCTCCGAAGGCCAGTCGCTGGAGCTGCAACTGGACCGTTGCCGTGCCGACCAGCCCGACCTGGTGGTGTGCGGCCTGGGCCTGGCCAACCCGCTGGAGACCGAAGGCTTTACCACCAAGTGGTCCATCGAGCTGGTGTTCACGCCCATCCAGGGCTACGAGCAGGCCGGTGACCTGGCTGCGCTGTTCAGCCGCCCGCTGCTGCGCAAGCAAAAAATCGCCGCCTGAGGACCTGCCCCCATGCAACTCACCCTCTGGACATACGAAGGCCCGCCGCACGTTGGCGCGATGCGCATCGCCACCGCCATGACCGACGTGCACTACGTGCTGCATGCGCCCCAGGGCGACACCTACGCCGATCTGCTGTTCACCATGATCGAGCGCCTGCCGCGCCGCCCCCCGGTGACCTACACCACCTTCCAGGCACGCGACCTGGGTGGCGACACCGCGCAGCTGTTCAAGGACGCGGTGGCTGTTTCTTTTGAGCGTTTCAAACCCAACGCCATGCTGGTGGGTTCGAGCTGCACCGCCGAGCTGATCCAGGACGACCCGGGTGGCCTGGCGGCCGCGCTGCAGCTGCCCATTCCCGTGGTACCGCTGGAACTGCCCGCCTACCAGCGCAAGGAAAACTGGGGCGCGTCTGAAACGTTTTATCAGCTGGCCCGCCGCCTGGTAGCGCCCAAGGCTGCTCCCGTGGATGACACACCGCGCAAGCCCCGTTGCAACATCCTCGGCCCCACCGCCCTGGGCTTTCGCCACCGTGACGACGTGCGCGAGATCACCCGCCTACTGACCGACATGGGCATTGAAGTCTCTGTGGTGGCGCCACTCAACGCCTCGGTGCGCGATGTGCAAAACCTGGCGCAAGCCGACTTCAATGTTGTGCTCTACCCCGAGATTGCCAGCACCACCGCGCAGTGGCTGCAGCGCCAGTTCCAGATGCCTTTCACCAAGACCGTGCCCATGGGCGTTGCCGCCACGCGCGCCTTTGTGGCAGAGGTGGCTGGCCTTGCAGGCATCGAGGTGACGGCTGCCCTGACGGCCAAGCTCGAAGAAAACCTGCATGCCGAGTGGTACGCCCGCTCGGTGGACTCGACTTACCTCACCGGCAAGCGCGTCTACCTGTTTGGCGACGCCACGCACGTGGTGGCCGCGGCCCGCATCGCGCACAACGAAATGGGTTTTGAAGTGGTGGGCCTGGGCACTTACAGCCGCGAGTTCGCGCGCGAAATCCGCGACGCCGCCAAGCTCTACGGTGTGGAGCCGCTCATCACCGACGACTACCTGCAGGTGGAAGAACAGATCCGCGCCCTGCAGCCCGAGCTGATTCTGGGCACGCAAATGGAGCGCCACATTGCCAAGCGCCTGGGCCTGCCCTGCGCCGTGATCTCCGCCCCCGTGCACGTGCAGGACTTCCCCGCCCGCTACGCCCCGCAAATGGGTTTTGAAGGCGCCAACGTGCTGTTCGACACCTGGGTGCACCCGCTGATGATGGGCCTGGAAGAGCACCTGCTGGGCATGTTCCGCGAGGACTTTGAGTTCCATGAAGGTGCAGCGCCTTCGCATCTGGGTTCGACACGTCCGGCCGCTGCAACGCAAGAGGTGGTTGTGGTCGCCACAGCTGCTGCACCCGCTGCCGCTGTATCGGAAGCAGCCAGCGCCGAGGCCGTGGCAACCGTCGGAACCCTCGCACAGTGGTCCACCGAAGCCGAAAAAGAACTGCAAAAAATTCCCTTCTTTGTGCGTGGCAAAGCGCGGCGCAACACGGAGCGTTTTGCCCTGGAACAGGGCGTGGTCACCATCACCGTGGAGACGCTTTACGATGCCAAAGCCCACTTCAGCCGCTAAGCCGGTCGGCGTCAATATGCGCGTGGTGCTCATCACCATGGACACGCACCTGGCCAGCGCCGCGCAGCGTTCCACCGCGGCCTTGCAGCAGCAACTCCCCGGCCTCGTCTTCAGCACCCACAGCGCGTCTGAGTACCGCGCCGACGCTCCGGCGCTGGCGCGTTGCGTGGCCGACATCGGCCGGGCCGACATCGTCATCGTCACCATGCTGTTCATGGAAGACCACTTCCTGCCGGTGGTGGACGCCCTCAAGGCGCGGCGCGAACAGTGCGACGCCATGGTCTGCATCATGTCGGCCCCGCCTGTCATGCAGCTCACGCGCATGGGCAAGTTCAGCATGGGCGGCCAAAGCGGCGGCCTGATGGGTCTGCTCAAAAAGCTGCGCCCCAGCGCCAAGACTTCGGGTGACGGCTCGGCCCCTGCCGCCTCGGCCGGCGCCAAGCAAATGGCCATGCTGCGCCGCCTGCCCAAGCTCTTGCGCTTCATTCCCGGCACGGCGCAGGATGTGCGCATTTTCTTTTTGGTGATGCGCTACTGGCTGGCAGGTTCCGAGCACAACATCACGAACATGGTGCAGCTGGTGGTGGGCCGCTATGCCGCAGGCCCCCGCGAAGCGCTCAAGAAACTGGCACACGCCCAAGACCCGGTGGAATACCCCGAGGTGGGCCTGTACCACCCGCGTGTGAACGGCCTCATCACCGAGCAACTGGCCGATCTGCCCAAAGCCAAACCCCAGCAAGCCACCGTGGGCCTGCTGCTGATGCGCTCCTATTTGCTGGCAGGCAACGCCGCCCATTACGACACCGTGATCCAGGCGTTGGAAGCGCGCGGCCTGCGTGTGGTGGCGGCCTTTGCCAGCGGTCTGGATGCGCGCCCTGCCATCAACCAGTACTTCATGGAAAACGGCCGCAGCACCATTGACGCGCTGGTCTCGCTCACCGGCTTCTCATTGGTCGGCGGCCCCGCCTACAACGACGCCCACGCCGCCGAAGCCATGCTCACCGCGCTGGACGTGCCCTACATTGCCGCGCACCCGGTGGAGTTCCAGTCGATTGCCGAATGGGCCAGCTCCGCACGCGGCCTGCTGCCGGTGGAAAGCACCATCATGGTCGCCATCCCCGAGCTGGACGGCTCCACCGTGCCCATGGTCTACGGTGGCCGCCCGGGCGCTGCGGGCACCACCTGCAGCGGCTGCGCCCGTGCCTGCGCCTTCACCGAGGCGCACCAGTCGCAAGCCATGTTTGCCTGCACCGAGCGCATTGACATGCTGTCCGACCGCGTGCAGCGCCTGGTACGTCTGCGCATGAAGGCTCGCGCCGAGCGCAAGGTGGCGCTGGTGCTGTTCAACTTCCCGCCCAACGCGGGCAACATCGGCACTGCCGCTTACCTGGGCGTGTTTGAGTCTGCCTTCAACACCTTGAAGACTATGGCCAACGAGGGCTACCGCGTGGACCTGCCCGAGAGCGCCGACGACCTGCGCATCCGCATCCTGGAAGGCAATCGCGAGCAATACGGCGCGGAGGCCAATGTGCACCACCTGATTCCCGTGGCCCAGCATGTGCAGCAGGAAACGTATTTGTCCGAAATCGAAGCGCAATGGGGCCCGGCGCCCGGACGGATTCTGAGCAATGGCAACGGCCTGTTTGTGCAGGGCGTGCAGTTCGGCCAGGTGCTGGTGTGCATACAGCCCGGCTTTGGCTACGAGGGCGACCCGATGCGCCTGCTGTTCGAGAGTGGCTTTGCCCCCACCCACGCCTTCAGCGCCTTCTATCGCTACCTGCGCTCGGAGTTTGATGCCGACGCGGTGCTGCACTTTGGCACCCACGGCGCACTCGAATTCATGCCCGGCAAGCAGACCGGCCTGTCCGCCAAGTGCTGGCCCGACCGCCTGATTGGCGCGCTGCCCAATATCTATCTCTACGCCTCCAACAACCCGTCCGAAGGTGCACTCGCCAAGCGCCGCGGCAGCGCCACGCTGGTGAGCTATTTGCCGCCCACGCTGGCCGAGTCCGGCTTGTACAAGGGCTTGGTGGAACTCAAGCAGACGTTGGAGCGCTGGCGCGGTCTGGATGCGGTGCAAAGCGAAGAGCGCAGCGAACTCGCCACCATGATCCATGAGCAAGCCCTGGCGCTGGACCTGAAGGCCCCCGCCTCCATCGCCCACACCGCCGCGCTGATCGAGCCCTGGATTGATGCCCTGCAAGCCCAGCTGCTGGAGCTGGAATACGCCCTCATCCCCGAAGGCCTGCACATCCTCGGCCAGCTGCCCACGCGTGCCCAGCGCCTCACCACATTGCAAGCCATGGCCCAAGCCATGGGTCTGAACCAACCTGCTCTGCTGGAACAACTGGTGGATGGCGCCAGCACCGAAGCCCTGGCCCGCCTGGCGCCCAACCTGGAAGCCGCCCAACGCGAAGCCCTGCAGCAACTGGTGCGCTCCAACACCCTGCTGCAAGAAGACCACGAGATGATGGGCCTGCTGCGCGCGCTGGACGCCCGCTACACCCTGCCCGCTCCGGGAGGCGACCTGCTGCGCAACCCCGAGGTGCTGCCCACCGGGCGCAACCTGCATGGCCTGGACCCGTTCAAGCTGCCCACCACCTTTGCCGTGCGCGACGGCCAGCGCCAAGCCGAAAAACTCATTGCCCGCTTTGCCGCAGACGGCGGCGCCTACCCCGAGTCGGTGGCCATGGTGCTGTGGGGTACCGACAACCTCAAGACCGAAGGCAGCCCCATGGCGCAAGCCCTGGCCCTCATGGGCGTGTTGCCGCGCTTTGACTCCTATGGCCGTCTGGCCGGTGCCACACTCATCCCGCTGAATGAACTGGGCCGCCCGCGCATCGACGTGGTCATCACCCTCTCGGGCATCTTCCGCGACCTGCTGCCCATGCAGATCAAGCTGCTGGCCGAGGCCAGCTTCATGGCCGCCAGCGTCGACGAGCCGGTGGAACACAACTTCATCCGCAAGCACGCCCTGGCCTTCATGGCCGAGCACGGTGGCGACATCGAAGCCGCCTCGCTGCGCGTGTTTGGCAACAACGAAGGCGCCTACGGTTCCAACGTGAACATGCTGGTGGAAAGCTCGGCCTGGGACAACGAAGACGAGCTCGGCAACACCTTCACCGCGCGCAAGGGCTTTGCCTACGGCCGCGAGGGCCGCCCGGTGCGCAATAACACCCTCCTCAAAAGCGCGCTGGCCAATGTCTCGCTCACCTACCAGAACGTGGATTCGGTGGAGCTAGGCGTGACCAGCATAGACACTTACTTTGACACCCTGGGCGGCATCAGCCGCGCCGTGCTGCAAGCCAAGCACGACCGCGATGGCGATGCCGCTACCGCCCCCCCGGTGTACGTGGGCGACCAGACGCAAGGCGACGGCGTGGTGCGCACGCTGACCGAGCAAGTGGCGCTGGAAACCCGCACCCGCATGCTCAACCCCAAGTGGCACGAAAGCATGTTGCAACACGGCTACGAAGGCGTGCGCCAGATCGAAGCGCATTTGACCAACACCATGGGCTGGTCCGCCACCACCGGTCAGGTCCAGCCCTGGGTCTACCAGCAGCTGGCCCAGACCTTCATGCTCGACCCGGCCATGCGCGAGCGCCTGGCCACCCTCAACCCCACCGCGTCGGCCAAGCTGGTGAACCGGTTGCTGGAGGCCTCGCGCCGCCAGTACTGGGCGCCAGACGCCGACACCATGAAGGCCCTGCAGGACGCAGGCGCCGAAATGGAAGACCGCCTGGAAGGCATTTTCGAAGGAGTCCCCGCATGATGGAAACCGCCACCGTTGCCCTGTCCCAAATCGGACGCGGCAGCCGCCCACCGGACGGCGAGGGCAGCCTGCAGGTGCAGCTCGACCCCGCAATCAAGATCGGCACCGCCAAGGTGTTTGCCATCTACGGCAAGGGGGGCATCGGCAAGAGCACCACGTCGTCCAACCTGTCGGTGGCCTTCAGCAAAATGGGCAAGCGCGTGCTGCAAATCGGCTGCGACCCCAAGCACGACTCCACCTTCACGCTGACAAAGAAGCTCATGCCCACGGTGATCGACGCGCTCGAGGCCGTGAACTTCCACGCCGAAGAATTGCGCGTGGAAGACTTTTGCTACACCGGCTACAACGGTGTGATGTGCGTGGAAGCTGGTGGCCCGCCCGCTGGCACCGGCTGCGGCGGCTATGTGGTCGGCCAGACCGTGAAGCTGCTGAAAGAACACCATTTGCTCGAAGACACCGATGTGGTGATTTTTGATGTGCTGGGCGACGTGGTATGCGGTGGCTTTGCCGCCCCGCTGCAGCATGCCGACCGCGCGCTCATCGTCACCGCCAACGACTTTGATTCCATCTTCGCCATGAACCGCATCGTGCAGGCGATTGGCGCCAAGAGCAAGAACTACAACGTGCGCCTGGGCGGCGTCATCGTCAACCGCAGCGACGCCACCGACCAGGTGGACAAGTTCAACGCGGTGTGCGGTTTGAAGACCATGGCGCACTTCCCCATGCTGGACGAAATCCGCCGCAGCCGCCTGATGAAGGCCACGCTTTTTGAGCTGGAAGCCACACCGGCGGTGAAGGCCGTGCAGGACGAGTACATGCGCCTGGCCGCCAGCCTGTGGATTGGCGGCGACCCGCTGCCCGCCATCCCCATGAAGGACCGCGACATTTTTGATCTGCTGGGTTTTGACTGAGTACCACAGCCATGAACACCACCATTGCCACCAACACCATGGACGCCGCCATGGACAACGCACTCGGCCACGCCAGCTACACGCAGCGCCGCGGCCAGATCGAGCATTACTTCGATCGCACCGCTGTCGCCGCCTGGGAGCGTTTGACGTCGGATGCCCCCGTGGGCCGCGTGCGCGCCACGGTGCGCGCCGGGCGCGAGCGCATGCGCAACACCTTGCTGGCCTGGTTGCCCGAAGACCTGAGTGGCACGCGCATTCTGGATGCCGGTTGCGGCACCGGCGCCTACGCGGTGGAAGCCGCACGGCGCGGCGCCGAAGTGGTGGCGATTGACCTCTCGCCCACGCTGGTAGACCTGGCCCGCACCCGTTTGCCCAGTGACGTGGCCGCGCGCATTGATTTGCGCAGCGGCGACATGCTGGACCCGGCCCTCGGTCACTTCGACCACGTGGTGGCCATGGATTCCATCATCCACTACTCGCCTGAAGACGCAGTGGCAGCACTGGCCAAACTGGCTGAGCGCACCAAGAGCAGCATCCACTTCACCTTTGCGCCACGCACACCCTTGCTGGCGCTAATGATCTCCATCGGCCGTCTGTTCCCACGCGGC
Source organism: Comamonadaceae bacterium (assembly GCA_947374485.1). Taxonomy (GTDB): domain Bacteria; phylum Pseudomonadota; class Gammaproteobacteria; order Burkholderiales; family Burkholderiaceae_C; genus Allorhodoferax. The sequence goes on from CANCCF010000065.1 coordinate 12,644, forward strand.
AACCGCGCGCCCTGGCTGGAGCCCATGGCCGCTGAAAAGATTGCTGCACTGATGGCCGACCACGCTGCGCTCAAAGGCTGGCGCACCGGCCGCACCCAGCGCGTGGCCAGCGGCTTTTACCAATCGCAAGCCCTGGAGTGGAGCCGCACATGAAGTTTGCCCAGCGCTTCCGGCAGATGGCCCAGCAGATCCCTGCCGAGTGGCTGCCGTTCGCGGACGTCGCCAGCACCGGTCTGCCGCTGCCACGCCTGCTGCGTTTGTCGCTCTTCAAAGTGACCATGGGCATGACCACCGCGCTGCTGATCGGCACGCTCAACCGCGTGATGATTGTGGAGCTGCATGTGGCCGCGTCCCTCGTCTCGCTGATGCTGGCACTACCCATGCTGGTGGCACCCTTCCGTGCTGTGACCGGCTACCAGTCGGACACGCACCGCTCGGCCTTTGGCTGGAAGCGCGTGCCCTTTATGTGGGGCGGCACGCTGATCCAGTTCTTTGGTCTGGCCTTCATGCCCTTTGCCTTGCTCAACCTCTCGGGCGAGGCACAAAACCCCCTGCCCACCTGGATCGTCGAGGCCGTGGTGGCCCTCTCTTTCTTGATGGTGGGCGCCGGTCTGCAGACCTCGCAAACCGCAGGCCTGGCCCTGGCCACCGACCAGGCCAGCGAAGAGACCCGTCCGCGCGTGGTGGCGCTGATGTACGTGATGCTGCTGGCCGGTGCCGTGGGTGGCAGCCTGATTTTCAGCGTGCTGCTGGCCGACTTCAAACCGCAGCGCCTGATTCAAGTGGTGCAAGGTACCGCGCTGGTGGTGCTGCTGCTCAACGCCTACGCGCTGTGGAAACAGGAAGGCCGCAACCGCGAACGCGCTGCTGCCATGAAGCTGCAAAAGCAGGAGCCTTTTTCGACGGTGTGGGGCCGCTTCATTGCCAAGCCGCAAGCCCGCCGCTTCTTGTGGACCACCTTCCTCGGCACCATGGCCTTCAACATGCAGGACATCGTGCTGGAGCCCTATGGCGGCGAGATCTTGCACCTGAGTGTGGGGGCGACCAGTGCGCTGACCGCCATGCTGGCCGGTGGCGGCCTCATCGGCTTTGTGCTGGCCGGGCGCCAACTGGCGCGCGGCATGGACCCGCTGCGCCTGGCCGCTCTGGGCGTGGTGCTGGGCCTGCCTGCTTTCTCAGCCGTGATTTTTTCAGCGCCGCTGGAAGCAGGCTGGCTGTTCCGCATGGGCGCTCTGGGCATTGGCCTGGGTGGCGGCCTGTTTGCCGTGGGCACCTTGTTTGCGGCTATGCGCATGGAAGGCAGTGCTTTCATCGGCCTGGCGCTCGGTGCCTGGGGCGCGGTGCAGTCCACCGGCGCCGGCCTGGCCATGTTTTTGGGTGGCGCGCTGCGCGACGGTGTGGCGCAGTTGCAGGCCGCGGGCTTCTGGGGCGCGGAGTTTGCCGACCCGGCGATTGCCTACAGCGTGGTCTACCACGTGGAAATGCTGTTGTTGTTTGTCACCCTGATCGCCCTGGGCCCGCTGGTGAGCCGCCGCAGCGCCCGGGGTCTGCCCCACAAGAATGGCGCTGCCCTCAGCGCCAACGTCTAGATTTTTCGAAGGAGTCATGCCATGGAAACTGGAGCCATCACACAGTACATCGATGTTGCACAAATCGTGCTCTATCTGTTTTGGGCATTTTTTGCCGGTCTGATTTATTACCTGGTGCGCGAGAACCACCGCGAGGGCTACCCCATGGACAACGGGCGCCTGGACCCCAACACCGGCCCCAAGGTGACCGGCTGGCCCGTGCCCGAACCCAAGACCTACAAGCTGGCCAACGGCCACGAGGTGCAGGCGCCCGACTTCGCCCGGGTTGATGGCACCTACCACGCAGAACCCAGCCACGCCTGGATTGGCGCCCCGCTGGAGCCCGTGGGTGACCCGCTCTTGGCAGGTGTGGGCCCCGGCGCCTGGGCCGCCCGTGCCGATGTACCCGATGTGTCGGCCAATGGCCACGTAAAAATCGTACCCCTGCGCCTGGACGCCGACCACGGTGTCGCCCGCCAGGACGTGGACCCGCGCGGCCTGCCGGTGTTCGGCAAGGACGGCCTGGTCGCAGGCCAGGTGAAAGAGATGTGGGTGGACCGCTCGGAGATGATGTTCCGCTACATGGAAGTGCAACTGCCGGACGCACATACGGTGCTGCTGCCCATGCCGTTCTGCCGCATCAAGAAAGACGGCGTGCGCGTAGGCGCCCTGCTGGCCTCGCAGTTTGTCAAGGTGCCCACCACGCGCCACGCCGACCAGGTAACGCTCTTGGAAGAAGAAAAGATTTCTGCCTACTACGGCGCCGGCCTGTTGTACGCCACCGCCGACATCCAGGAGCCACTGTTTTGAAACCCCACCACGAACACGAATTCGAGGCCGCCCCCGGCCTGCCGGAAGCATTGCCGCAAGGCGAGCACATCCTGTGGCAGGGCGCACCCTCGGCCAAATCGCTGGCGCTGCATGTGTTCCATGTGCGCAGCCTGTGCTTCTACTTTGCCGCCATGCTGCTGGTGCAAGGCCTGTACCTGGCCGGTGAGCCCGAGGGCCTGGCCTTCAAGCCGCTGCTGCTGAGCCTGGTGGCTGCCGCACTGGCGCTTTCGCTCTTGGGCGCCGTAGCCTGGTTTGCCGCACGCAACACGCTCTACACGCTGACCAACCGCCGCGTGGTGATGCGCATCGGCATTGTGCTGACGCTTACGCTCAACTTGCCCTTCAAGGCCTTGTCCGCTGCTGCCGTGCGCACCTACAAAGATGGCACTGGCGACATCGTGGTGGACCTGGCGGGTAGCGACCGCATTGGCTGGGCCCACCTGTGGCCCCACGCCCGCCCCTGGGCCCTGCGCAAGCCACAGCCCAGCCTGCGCTGCCTGCCCGATGTGCAACGCGTAGCAGGCTTGCTGCAAACGGCTTGGGCTGCTGCCAACCCCGGCCTGACGGCAAGCTTGGGCCAAGTGGGCGCAAGCCCAGTTGCCCAGAGCGCACCACGCAGCGCCCAAGCACTACCCACTATGCAAGCCGCGCCTGCAGCGCGTGTGGCGCGGCCTGCTGCCCCACACACCGCCGCCGCCTGACCATGACCACGCTGACCACCTCCAGCGCACCGCGCGCCTTCAACCCCATGCTGCTGCTGGCCGGTGCTGCCCTCTCCGCCTTGGTGCTGGTGGCCGCGGTCCGCTGGAGCGGCACGCCGGTGCAGCAGTTTGATTCACCGGTAACCCACAGCCGCGCCCTGGTGTTTGAAGACACCGCCAGCGGCGCCGTGGCTGTGCGCGATGCGACCACCGGCGCCGAGGTGGCGCTGTTTGAAGGCGAGCAGGGCTTTGTGCGCGGTGTGCTGCGCGCCATGGCGCGCTCGCGCCGCCTGCAAAGCGCCGACCGCCATGCCCCGCTGCTGCTGCAAAACCATGCGGACGGTAGCTTGAGCCTGTTTGACGCCAGCACCGGCGAGCGCATCAACCTGGAGTCGTTCGGCCACACCCAGCGCGCCACTTTCGCACGGCTACAGGATGGCGCCAACGCCGCCCTCGCTGGCAAGGCGCTTGCCCCCTTTGCCAATGCTCCCGCCGCCACAACGGTCGCGGCCCTGGCCGCAACCCCTGCCATCCAAACTGCCCCGTAAGGAGACCCCACCATGAACGCTGCCGCAATGGACTTTGACCACGTAGAACTGCTGATAGGCGCCGTGGAAAGCGCCGAAGAGGCCAACGCCAAGGCCGTGCGCAGCACGGTGCTGACGCCGCGCTTCTACACCACCGACTTCAAGGCGCTGGACAAGCTTGACGTGAGCAGCATGCGCGCCGAGTGGGACACCATGATGGCCGAGTACGAGGGTGACAACAACCACGACCACTTCCAGCGCGACGCCGCCTTTGCCGACGAGGTGCGCGAGCTCATGCCCAAGCTCTCGCCCGAGATGCGCCAGGAGTTTTTGGACTTTTTAATCAGCTCGCTGACCTCAGAATTTTCGGGATGCATTCTGTACAACGAGATCCGCAAGAACGTCAGCAACCCCGACATCAAGCAGCTGATGACCTACATGGCCCGCGACGAATCGCGCCATGCGGGTTTCATTAACCAGTCGCTCAAAGATTTCAACCTCGGCATCGACCTGGGCGCCCTGAAGCGCACCAAGGCCTACACCTTCTTCCGCCCGAAGTACATCTACTACGCCACCTACCTGTCCGAGAAGATTGGCTACGCCCGCTACATCACCATCTTCCGCCAGCTCGAGCGCCATCCCGAAAAACGCTTCCACCCCATCTTTCGCTGGTTTGAGCGCTGGTGCAATGACGAGTACCGCCACGGCGAATCGTTTGCGCTCTTGATGCGCGCCCACCCCGAACTGCTGAGCGGCGTCAACAAGCTGTGGATCCGCTTTTTCATATTGGCCGTGTACGCCACCATGTATGTGCGCGACCATACCCGCCCACTGCTGCACGAGAGCATGGGCTTTGAGTCCACCGAATATGACTATGAGGTGTTTCGCATCACCTCCGAAATCGCGCGCCAGGTGTTCCCCATCGAGGTGGACATTGACCACCCCACCTTCCGCGCCTGCATGACGCGCCTGGTGGAGATTGCCGTGGAAGACGCCAAGGCACGCAAGCAAGGCGGCATCCTCGGCAAGCTCAATCAGGGCTGGTGCGTGGCACGTGCTGCTATCACCTTTGTGCGCCTGTACCTGCTGCCGGTGAAGCAGCAGGAGTTGCCCGCGCAGGTGCGGCTCACGCCCACCTGGTAAAGCACAGCAAAGCACATCACCAAAAAGGGCGGCAACACAACATGGTGGATTTTCTCTCCTCGGTCAGCGGCGCAGTGGTGGTGGCCATCCTGAGCTGGTGGCTGGGCACGGGCGCCATTCTGTGGCTGGTACGCCTGCCCGCGCGCCTGTTCAAGCGCAGCATGTCCACGCTCACCTTGCTGGTCTTGCTGTCCACCATCAGCACCGCCTGGAGCATGCGCCACACCAGCATGGCCGCCGCCTACGTTGGCTTTGTGAGCGTGATCGTGATGTGGGGCTGGCACGAGATGGCGTTCTTGTCGGGCTGGATCACTGGCCCACGCCGCATCCCGCAAGAGGCCCACGCAGCCGGATGGCGCCGCTTTTCATTGGCAGTGCAGGCCCTGCTACACCATGAGATCGGCCTGCTGCTCAACATGGGGCTCTTGATGCTGCTGCAGTGGGGCAACCCCAACCACGTGGCGCTGTGCACCTTTGCCTTGCTGTGGTGCATGCGGGTGAGCGCCAAGCTGAATCTGTTTTTTGGTGTGCCGCATGTAGGGGACCAGTACCTGCCCGCGCACCTGGCCTATATGGGCAGCTACTTCCGCCGCTCGTCGGTCACAGGCTGCTTCTATCTCACCATCAGCCTGTCGGCGGGCACCTGGGTCTGGCTGGTGCTGGAAGCCCAGCGGGACGCCATCACCATCAGCACCGGCTGGGTGCTGTTGGCGTCCCTCTTGGGGCTGGCGATTGTGGAACACGTGCTGATGGTGTTTGCCTTGCCGCTGCAGCGCCTGTGGGGCTGGGCCATGCGCCAGCGCGACGAGTTGGCCAGTGGCCTCCCCGCCTCCCTTTCCAGCTCCCGTCCTACGACATTGCCCAGCGCCCTGCCCGGCGTATTACCCACTCCATCGGACCCCCTATGAACGCCTTTCGCGCCACCGATGACCGCTTTGCCCACGCCCAGCCGGGTGGCGACAAACGTCCCAAGGCGGTGGTGATTGGCAGCGGCTTTGGCGGCCTGGCTGCCGCGATCCGCCTGAGCTGCAAGGGCTATGCCGTCTCCATCTACGAGAAGCTGGACGCCCCAGGCGGCCGTGCCTATGTGCACCACCAGGACGGTTTTACTTTCGATGCCGGCCCCACCATCATCACCGCGCCCTTTTTGCTCGAAGAGCTATGGGCCCTGTGCGGCCAGCGCATGCAAGACCATGTGGACCTGCGGTTGATGTCGCCCTTCTACCGCATCCGCTTTGCCGACGGCACCACCTTCGACTACAGCGCCGATGAAGAAGCCATGAGCGCGCAGATTGCCAAGTTTTCTGCGGCAGACGTGCCCGGCTACAAGCGCCTGATGGCGGCGGCCGAGCGTTGCCGCGTGCTGGGCTTTGTGGAAATGGGCGCCGTGGCCTTTGACAGGTTCTTGGACCTGCTGGCCGCTCTGCCCTCCTTCATGCGCATGAACGCCTGGCGCAGCCTGCACAGCCTGGTGGCCAAGCACATCAAGCACCCCAAGCTGCGCATGGTGATGAGCTTTCACACGCTCTTGATTGGTGGCAACCCGTTCTCGGTGACCTGCGCCTACGCGCTGATCCACTCGCTGGAGAAAAACTGGGGCGTGCACAGCGCCATGGGCGGCACCGGTGCCATCGTCAACGGCCTGGTGAACTTGCTGGCAGATCGCAAAGTGCCGATCCACTACAACGCCGCCGTGACCCGCATCCGCGTGGAAGACGGGCGTGCACGCGGCATCGAGCTGGAGAACGGCGACTATGTACCCGCCGACATTGTGGTGAGCAACGCCGACGCCGCCTGGACCTACCGCAAGCTGATTGCCCCCCAGCACCGCCGCCACTGGACGGACAACAAAATTGACAAGGGCCGCTACAGCATGGGCCTGTTCGTCTGGTACTTTGGCACCAACCGCCAGTACCCAGACGTGCCGCACCACATGATGCTGCTGGGCGACCGCTACAAGGCGCTGCTGACCGACATCTTCAAACACAAGAAGCTGGCCGACGACTTCAGCCTGTACCTGCACCGCCCCACCGCCACCGACCCGTCGCTGGCGCCCGGGGGTTGCGACACCTTTTA
>CANCCF010000066.1 GCA_947374485.1 Comamonadaceae bacterium
TGGAAATGGATTCACGATGCGCGCGGTGAGCGCCACCCCACAGGCGCCGCAGGTGTGGTGGGCCAACACAAGGTGACCAACCGCCAGTACGAGCAGTTGCTGCGCCAGAACTTCATCAACATGCGCCGGGTGCGCGAGTGGAAAGATATTCATACGCAGCTGCACACGGTCGTCGCCGAGCACAAGTGGCGGCTGAACACGGCACCGGCGGCGTACGAGCAACTGCACCTTTCCATGCTCTCGGGCCTCTTGGGCAATGTGGGCTGCAAGCTGGAGACCGATGGCGCGTCTGGCGAATACCTGGGTGCGCGCAGCATCAAGTTTTATCCGCACCCCGGCGCACACCTGGTCAAGAAACCGGGGCGCTGGATTGTGGCGGCCGAGCTGGTGGAGACCACACGCCTCTTCGGCCGTGGCATAGCCGCCATCGAGCCGCAGTGGCTGGAACAGGTGGGCGGCCATTTGCTCAAAAAACAGCTGCTGGACCCGCACTGGGAAAAGAAGGCCGCAGAAGTTGTGGCGCTGGAGCGCGCCACGCTCTATGGCATCGTGGTCTACAGCGGGCGGCGTGTGAACTATGGCCGCGTCGACCTGGTGGGCGCGCGCGAGATATTTATCCGCGAGGGTTTGGTGAACGGCCAATGGGAGACACCGCTGGCCTTTCTGGCGGCAAACCAAAAGCTCATCAAGCAAGTGGAAGACCTGGAACACAAGGCGCGCCGCCAGGACGTGCTGGTGGACGACGAGCTGATCTATGCCTTCTACGACCAGCAACTGCCAGCCGATGTGTGCAGCGGCTACAGCTTTGAGAACTGGTACCGCGAGGAATCCAAAAAGCCGCAGTACAACCCGCAGGTTGCAGCAAGCGCCAAGCGCGAGAGTACGCTGCTCCGCCTGACCCGCGAAGAGTTGATGCGCCACGAGGCTGCAGGCATCACCACGGCCAGCTTCCCCAAGACCATCCGCCTGGGCGGCGTGGACTGCGCAGCTACTTACCTGCACCAACCCGGCGATGCGCATGACGGCCTGACGGTGACCGTGCCGCTGTTTGTGCTGAACCAGGCATCGGAAGAACGCTGCGAATGGTTGGTGCCCGGCATGTTGCGCGACAAGGTGCAGGCATTGATCAAAACCCTGCACCAGCGCCCACGCTCGCGTCTGGTGCCGCTGCCCGACACCGCTGTCAAGTTCGCCGAAGTGCTGAACGCACCGGAACGCTTTGGCGCAGGAAGCCTGACAGACGCCGTTTTGAAACTGGTGCGTGACGCCACCGCCGTGGATGTGGTCAAAGCTGACATCAAGGTCGACATGCTCAGCCCGCACTTCTTCATGAATTTCCGCGTGGTCGATGAACACGGCCGCGTACTGGGCCAGGGCCGCAACCTGGGTGCTTTGAAAGCCGAATGGGGCAAGCAGGCACGTGGCGCGTTCCAGGCATTGGCCAATTTGAAGCTGGGGCAGGGCGCAGGGGCAGTGGGCGCCGATACGGCCTTGGACGCGTCAGGAGAGGCGGGCTCCGGCAAGGGCCAAGCGGCAGTTGGCGCACGCCCTGGCACGGGTAGCGGTGCGGGCGATGCACGTGGCACAGGCCCTGCCGCCAATAGCCACCGTGCAGTGCAAAGTGGCGCCAACCGCGCTGGCGGCACAGCGTCCGCACCCGCCGTGGCCAACGACAAACGCCACACCGCCTGGACCTTTGGCGAACTGCCCGAGCTGCTGGAAATCCGCAAAGGCGGCCAGACGCTGATTGGTTTCCCCGCCCTGATCGATGCCGGTGACGCCGTCACGGTGGAAGTCTTTGACGAACCCGAAACCGCCAATGCCAAACACCGCGCGGGCCTGCGCCGCCTGTTTGCGCTGCAGATCAAGGACGCGCTCAAGTACCTGGAAAAGAACATTCCCGACCTGCAAAAGATGGCGGTGACCTTTATGCAGGTCGGCAAGACCGAGGGCAAGGACAGCGCTACCTCCGGCGGCACCATTGAAGAGTTGCGCGAACAAATCATCGCCCTCGCGCTGGACCGCGCCTTTTTGATCGAACCTCTGCCCACCGACGAGTTCGCCTTCAAAAAGCGCGTGGAAGAAGGCCGCGGCCGCCTGACCCTCATTGCCAGTGAAGTGGCGCGCATGGCCGGTGTCATCCTGCTGGAATACGCCGCTGCCGCCCGCAAGATCAAGGACAGCAAGAACACCGGCGAGGCAGCCCTGGACGCTGCCCAGCAATTGCAACGCCTGATGCCCAAACGCTTTCTGCACGCCGCCCCTTGGGACCGCCTGCAACACCTGGCCCGCTATCTGAAAGCCATCACATTGCGCCTGGACAAGTACCGAGCCGACCCGGCTCGCGACGCCACCCGCCTGGCCGAACTGCGCCCGCTGGAGCAGCGCTACTGGCGCTTGGTGGCCGAGCGCAAGGGCGTGGTCGACGAGCGCATGCAGGAGTTCCGCTGGCTGCTGGAAGAACTGCGCGTGAGCTTCTTTGCGCAGGAGCTGCGCACGCCCCAGCCGGTGAGTGTCAAGCGCCTGGACAAGGCCTGGGCGCAGCTGTCTTAGAGGGGTTTCCGAGGACTCAGCTTGCGCCGGGTCGGGAGCAGCGGGGCGCACCGGGTATTCCCTAGCGGATAAGAGGATGCTCCTGGCTAAGATTGAAAGCGCTTTCATTGGTTCGGGAAACAGGATTCTTGCCGGAACGACTTGTTCCAGGACACCGATGACGCACTTGTCAATTGGAGACACGGATGCGTACACCCACATTGCCCCAGCCAGAGCGATCCCATCGCTTGTGCGCAACAAGACTGTCATGGAAGCACCTGCCTGTAGCGCTGGCCTGGATGGCGATTGGTTGCCTGCTCGTGGCCTGCGGAGGCGGGGGCGGGGGCGCCACTTCATCGCCAGGGGTGATCCCCCCAGCGGTGCCCACGCCGGTGTCAGTACTTGCCAGTCTGACACCTCTGTATGACGCCAGCACCCTGCGGGAGCCTGTAGCCTCCTTCGTGCGGGATGATGGCGTGGTGGTTACGCGCTTCGGCGACAGGGGGCGTGACCGCCATGCCAAAGATATCACCCTGTCTGACCACTACGACCACTACCTCGCGCACTATTGGGAATACCGGACGGTACGCGTGCAGCTTGAAGACTACGTGCCCATGGGGCAGAGTCTGATTCACGCCACCTTCATCACCGAGGCCGAACTCGGTGCGCGCGAGTTTCGTGTCTGGTTCTGGGGGCAGACCACCACCGGGCAGTTCCACTTCAATCCGCAGAAGAATGAAACAAAGGTCAGCCCTCTTGAGAGCGGGGTGAAATATGTCGGGCGCGGCACCTGGAACAACAACTTCGAAAAGACCAGCGACGTGGGCGACCAGTTCATGTACAGCCTGGACATCGTCAACAAGTGGGAGAACGGCGGACAGTTCCAGCGGACCCTGCAGGCTGGGATGAACATGGAATTCGAGATCAGCCAGTTCCTGCTGGCGCCACCCGCCGGCGCCCGTCTGAACTACTACGGAACCTCCTTTGTGTATGTGATTGGCAAGCCGGGCATGGCGCCCTTTGAGTGGCAGCGCGGCGTCAACAACCCGGGCGGCGCCAACGATGGCACGCCGATTCCTGCCGCCGGTCTGTCCGGTGGCACCACCACGCTGGGCTATAACTACAGCGAAGAACCAGCGGGCCGCTTCATGCAGATGGGCACCAACCTGAGCCCGGGCAATGCGCAGCCCTTTGTGCAGGGACGCCGCGTACACCACACCAACTTCGAGAACGGCATTCACGACGAGCGCCCGGACAATCCGATCTGGACCGAACAGGTGGGCAAGGCAGGCCCGCGCTACATCAATCTGTCCTGCGCTTCGTGCCACGTGCGCAATGGGCGCGCCCTGGTGGCCGACGTGGGCAGTGCGCTGGACAAGTGGGTATTCAAGGTGGCGAATGCCAGCGGTGCACCGGACCCGTTGCTCGGTTCGGTCCTGCAGCCCCACACGACGGGCGCCGGCGTGGTGGGCGAGGGCGACGTGACCCTCGGAGCCTGGACACAACTCGCAAACGGCTTGCGCTCTCCCAACTATGTCTTCAGCAAGGGCACCCCTGCCCGGTTCTCGGCGCGCATTGCGCCCCAGTTGGTGGGCATGGGCTTGCTTGATGCCGTGTCCGAAGCCACCATTCTGGAGTGGTCGGATCCTGACGACCTGAACGCGGACGGCATATCGGGCCGCCCTGCGCTGGTGACGGATCCGCTCACCGGCCAGACGCGTTTGGGGCGCTTTGGCTACAAGGCCGCAAGCTTCAGCCTGGCGCACCAAGTGGCCTCTGCACTGAACACGGACATCGGGGTCATGACCCGCATGTTGCCTAAGCCGGACTGCGGCAGCCAGCAGACTCAGTGCGGGGCCGTGGGGCAAGAGTTGTCCGACGCCGACTTTGACAAACTGGTCAGGTACAACAGCTTGCTCGGTGTTCCGGCGCGGCGGGACTACGCCAATGCCGTCGGCGAAAGTGCTTTTAAGCAAGCCGGCTGTGGCGGCTGTCACCGGGCCACCATGACCACCAGCGCCCATCACCCGCTGGCGGAACTGCGGTCCCAGACCATTCACCCCTACACCGATCTGTTGCTGCACGACATGGGCGCAGGACTGGCGGACAACTACGGCGAGGGAACAGCCAGCGGTGCCGAATGGCGCACCGCGCCACTGTGGGGCCTGGGGCACGCGGTGAGCGTCATGCTGGCCGACCAGAAGGCCAATGACGCCATCTCTCTGCGGCGCGACGCCAATGACATCAACCGTATTGGCTTTTTGCACGACGGCCGTGCCCGTACCATTGAAGAGGCGATTTTGTGGCACGGTGGCGAGGCACTGGCTGCCCGGCAGGCCTTCGAGGCGCTGAGCCCGCAAGTCAAGGCGCAGATACTGGCCTTTCTGAACAGCCTCTAGTTACCGCTTTTGCAGGTGCTCCTGCGCCAACGGGCTGCCTGACTGGGCGCGACCTCCAGAAAACGCAACGTCCACTGCGCGTCACGCACTTAGCATCTGCTGCTTGCTGTGCCATGGGTGGAACGGCACATCCCCAGGTCTTGAATGGATGCCATGCCGTGAATAGAAAAATCGTGTTGCCCGGCGGCGCTGGCCTGGTGGGCCAGAACCTGGTTGCGCGGCTGAAAGCCCGGGGTTATCGCAATGTGGTGGTGCTGGACAAGCACCAGGCCAATCTGGCGGTCTTGCAACAGGTGCAACCCGACATCACCGCGGAATATGCCGATCTGGCAGAGCCCGGCGATTGGCAACGCCACCTGAAAGATGCCGATGTGGTGGTGATGCTGCAGGCGCAAATTGGCGGCAACGACTACCAGGCGTTTGTGCGCAACAACATCAATGCCACGCGCTTGGTGCTGCAGTCTATGCAGGCCCACCAGGTGGCGCAGCTGGTGCACATCAGCTCGTCGGTGGTGGAGTCGGTGGCCGATGACTTTTATACGCAGACCAAAAAAGCGCAGGAGCAGCTGGTGCTGGACAGCGCAATAGCCTGCCCGATTCTTCGCCCCACCTTGATGTTCGGTTGGTTTGACCGCAAGCACCTGGGCTGGCTCTCGCGCTTCATGCAGAAAGTGCCTGTGTTCCCCATACCGGGCCACGGCCGCTACATGCGCCAGCCTTTGTATGTAGGGGACTTCTGCCAGGTCATCATCAGTTGCATCGAGAAGCCGGCGGCACCCGGCTGCTACAACATTTCAGGCCATGAAGAAGTCGACTACATCGACATCATCCGCCAGATCAAGCGGGCCACAGGCGCCCGGGCGCTGGTACTGCGTATTCCGTATTTTCTTTTTTTTGCGCTGTTGTGGGTGTGGGGCCGGTTCGACAAGAATCCACCCTTTACCACCCAGCAGCTTGCTGCGCTGAGCGCGAAGGATGCCTTTGAAGTCACCGACTGGCCCGGCATCTTTGGAGTGACCCGCACGCCCTTTGTCAAAGCCATTGATGAAACCTTCAACCATCCCGTCTACAGCCGGGTGGCGCTGGAGTTTTGATGGTGCAACAGCGCATTGCGGTTCTGGGTGCGGGCCCCATGGGTCTGGCTGTTGCCTACCAGCTGGCCAGGGACGGACACCAGCCGGTGGTCTTTGAGGCCGACGACCGCATAGGCGGGATGACGGCGGCCTTTGATTTTTCGGGCCTGGCGATCGAGCGTTACTACCACTTCCACTGCATCTCGGACCATGCCTTCTTGACGGTTCTCGATGAGTTGGGCCTGGCCTCCAGAATGCATTGGGTGGCCACCCACATGGGCTACTGGTACCAGAACCGGCTGCAACCCTGGGGCAACCCACTCGCGCTGCTGCGCTTTAAGGGCCTGGGGCTGGTGGCCAAGCTGCGCTATGCCCTGCACGCATTTCTGTGCACCCAGCGCAAGAACTGGCAGCCCTTGGACAGCCTGGAGGCATCTGCCTGGATCCAGCGCTGGGTGGGCGCCGAGGCCTACGAGGTGCTGTGGCGGCGCCTGTTTGACTACAAGTTCTACCACTTCACCGGCCATTTGTCGGCCGCCTGGATCTGGAGCCGCATACGCCGTATCGGGCGTTCCCGCTACAGCCTGTGGCGCGAGAAGCTGGGCTATCTGGAGGGCGGCTCGGACACCTTGCTGCAGGCCATGCGCCAGGACCTGGAGGGCAGGGGCGGCAGTGTCCGCCTGCGGGCTCCCGTCAGCCGCGTGGTGATGGAGCAGGATCGGGTTCTGGGGTTGGAGGTGGGCGGGGCCTTTGAGGCCTTTGACAAGGTCATCAGTACCGTGCCCCTACCGTATGTGCCAAGGCTGATGCCCGACTTGCCGCAGCACCTGCTCGCGCAGTTCAAGGCCATCGACAACATTGCCGTGGTGTGCGTGATCGTGAAACTGCGCAAACAGTTGAGCGCAAACTTCTGGCTCAACACCAATGACCCCGAGATGGATATACCGGGGCTGGTGGAGTACTCCAACCTGCGCCCCCTGGACCAGCACATTGTCTATGTGCCCTTCTATATGCCCGGGGACCACCCCAAGTTTGCCGAGCCTGACGCCGTGTTTCTGGACAAGGTGCGGCGCTACCTCCAGAAGATCAATGCCGGTCTGGAAGAGGCTGACTTTATTGACATGCGCGCCAGCCGCTATCGCCATGCGCAGCCCATTTGCCCGCCCGGATTTTTGAACAGGCTGCCTGCGGCCCAGCTGCCGGTGGCAGGCCTGTGGGTTGCGGACACCTCCTACTATTACCCGGAAGACCGGGGCATCTCCGAGAGCATAGGCTTTGGCAGGCAGATGGCGCGGGACGCGGTGCGGTGAATGGGCTGGCGGACCTGAGCAAAAGAAATTTCATCCATTTTTTTTGAAACTGTCGATTTGTCCGGACCTCAGGCATCTTCCTGATGAGCCCGGCAATTCCGCCACAGGCTCAACTTGAAGACTGGCGGTGAGTCGGCACGGATCTCCAAGGGCGGGGCGATAAGCTTCCCTGAGGGCCGCTACGACTTGCCACCAGACTGGCACCCCACTACATTTTCAAAGTTTTCTTTCAATCCACAGAAGCACCAGGAGACACCATGCAATTCATGCTCATACACAAAGAAACTGCTGCTGACCATGCGCAGCGCGCCAACCCGCAAACCGCCCCCGCCTACTGGGGCGCCTGGAACGCGTACATCGGGGCTTTGGCGCAAGCCGGCGTCATCGTGCATGGCAATGGCCTGCAGGAACCCCACACCGGGACCCAGGTGCAGGTTCGCAATGGCAAGCGCGTCTTCCATGATGGTCCCTATGCCGACACCAAGGAGCATTTGGGCGGCTACTTTGTGATCGAAGTTCCCGGTCTGGATGACGCCCTGGAGTGGGCCGCCAGAAGCCCCTGTGCGGCAACAGGAAGCACCGAAGTGCGCCCGGTGCTGGTGATGGCGCCCAAGCCCTGAGCGACCCGTCCCCCAGTGGACAAGGAGCCGCTCGCGCCACAACGCGCTGCAGAACGGGCCGCCCGGGAATCTTTCGGGCGGCTCGTTTCCTATTTGGCCTGGCAATGGCGGGACATCGCAGCGGCGCAAGACGCCTTGGGCGACGCACTGCTCAAGGCACTGGAGGTGTGGCCGGTGAGCGGCGTACCGGAGTCGCCACAAGCCTGGCTGCTGGCGGTTGCCAAGCGCCAGCTGCTGCAAGTGGCGCGCCATGACCGGGTGCGACTGGACCCTGCAGTCACCGTTCTGCTGGAGCAAGAAGAATTGCCGGACGATAAGCCTGCCATTCCCGATGCGCGGCTGAAGCTCATGTTCGTCTGCGCCCATCCGGCCATTGACGAGAAGGTGCGCATTCCCTTGATGCTGCAAACCGTGCTGGGCCTGCAGGTGGCGGACATGGCGCCCGCCTTGTTGCTGTCACCGGCTGCGCTGGCACAGCGCTTGGTGCGTGCCAAGCAAAAGATCCGCGATACCGGCATGCGCTTTGAGGAACCAGCGCTGTCGGAGCTTCCCGAACGCTTGGGCTGCGTGCTGGAGAGCATCTATGGCGCCTTTGGGCTGAGCCTGGACGCGGTGGACGGCGCCGAGTCGCGCATCACCGACTTGCGCGATGAAGCCCTGTACCTGGCAGACATTGTTTGCCAGCTGTTGCCCGAAGAGCCGGAAGCCTGGGGTCTGCTGGCCCTGATGAGCTTTTGCGCGGCCCGTCGCCGGGCCCAGACGGACGCGGCTGGCGGCTTCGTTCCTTTGTGCAGCCAGGATGTCAGGCTATGGGACCGGGACGCCATCGTGCGCGCAGACCAATGGCTTTGGGTGGCATCGCAGCAACGCCGCCCTGGTCCGTTTCAGTTGGAGGCGGCCGTGCAATCCGCCCATTGCCACCGCCTGTTCACCGGCACCACGCCCTGGCAAGGCATTGTTCAGCTGTACCAGGTGATCAACACCCATTTTCCGACGCACGGCTCCCTGGTGGCCGGTGCCGTTGCACTGGGTGAAGCGGGGAACGCGCAGGCCGGATTGGTGCAGTTGGACCAGATGGATGCCAGCGTGAGCCGGTCCTTTCAACCCTGGTGGGTTGCCAGAGCCCACCTGTTGCGCCTGGGTGGCAGCGCCACTCTGGAGGTGACCCGGGCGGCTTATGAAACCGCCATCGGCCTGACCACACAACAGCGGCTGAAAGACCATTTGAGGGCGCTGCAAAAGCAGCTGGCGCCGGCCTGAGGGCTACAGCTTCTGCAGCCGCTCCAGCGCCGCCAGCAGCGTGGCGTCCTGCTTGGCGAAGCAGAAGCGCACCACGCGCTGGTCAAAGCCATCGCCATAAAAGGCGGATAAGGGAATGGCAGCCACGCCGACCTCAGAAGTCAGCCACTTACAAAAGTCGGCCTCGCCCAGATCGCTCACCTCCGAGATGTCCACGCACTGGAAGTAGCTGCCCTGGCTGGGCAGCAGCTTGAAGCGGGTCTTTTCCAGACCCGCGCGAAACAGGTTCCGTTTGCGCTGGTAGAACGCGGGCAGCTCCAGGTAGGGCGCCGGATTTTGCATGTACTGCGCCAGCCCGTACTGCACCGGCGTGTTGACCGTGAACACATTGAACTGGTGCACCTTGCGGAACTCGGCCGTGAGAAACGCCGGGGCGGCCACATAGCCCACCTTCCAGCCGGTGACGTGATACGTCTTGCCAAAGCTGGAGACGATGAAGGCGCGTGCCGCCAAGCCCGCAAAGCGCGCGGCACTCTGGTGTTGCTGGCCATCAAACACCATGTGCTCATAGACCTCGTCGCTGATTAGCAGCACGTTGGTGGGACTCAACAGGTCCTGCAAGGCCAGCATGTCGGCCTCGCTCCAGACCGTGGCGCTGGGGTTGTGCGGCGAGTTGATGAGGAGGGCGCGGGTGCGGGGAGTCAGCACTGCGGCAATTTTGGCAAAGTCCGGGCGAAACGTGCCGGGGGTCAGCGGCACGCGCACCGCCACACCCCCAGCGAGCTCGATGTTGGGCACATAGCTGTCGTAGCAGGGCTCCAGCACGATCACCTCGTCACCCGGGTGCACGATGGCCAGCAGGGCGGTGAGGATGCCCTGCGTGGCACCGGCGGTGACGGTGATCTCGCTGTCCGGGTGGTAGGCACGTTGGTGCAGGGCTGCGATCTTACTGGCGATGGCCTGGCGCAGCACTGGCACACCGGGCATGGGCGGGTACTGGTTGTGCCCGGCCTGCATGGCCGCTGTGACCGCATCCACCAGGGCCGGGTCGCAGGCAAAGTCCGGAAAGCCCTGGCCCAGGTTCACCGCCTTGTGCTCGGCCGCCAGCGCGGACATCACGGTGAAGATGGTGGTGCCTATGCGCGCCAGGCAGGGCTTGGGGCGAAACGCTGGGGCCGGTGCCGTGTTTGTTGACAAATCCATGGTCGTTTGCTTCCGTGTGGGGGCAGCATGCAGGGCTCTGCCCTTGTGTGAAAAAACATGCCGCTGGTCTCTGTTGTCATCCCTGCTTTTAATTGCGCTGTGTACCTGCAGGAAACCGTTGAAAGCATATTAGCCCAGCAAGGTGTGGGCGCGCTGGAGGTCATCGTGGTCAACGATGGCTCCACCGATGACACAGGCATTGTTGCCCGCCAGTTTGGTGGCGTGGTGCGCGTCATCGACCAGGCCAACGCCGGTGTCAGCACGGCTCGCAACCGCGGCATCCGCGAAGCGCGTGGCGAATTTGTGGCGCTGGTGGACCATGACGACTATTGGTTTCCCACCAAGCTGGCCGGTCAGCTGGCAGCCTGTGCCGAACACCCCGAGGTGGATGTGGTGTTCTCCGACTTTCGCCGTTGGTATGCCGATGGGCCGCAGGGCAGCTTCAGACCGCCCGCAGCGTTTGCACAGGGCGCGCGGCCGCAGGGCACAGACCCGGATTTTTCAGGCTGGATCTACCACCAGATGCTGCAGGACAGCTGGATACTGACCAGCACCGCGCTGGTCCGCCAAGGCGTGTTTGCTACCACGGGCACCTTCGACGAGGCACTGCCCTTTAGCGAAGACTGGGACTTTTGGTTGCGCGCCTCGCGCCAGCACCGTTTTTTGAAGCTGCGCGAGGTCAGCACCTTGTACCGCCAGCACGCCAGCCAAGGCTCGCGCATGGTGCGCCCGGTGGACTACCGCACGTTGTTGCTGGAAAACGCCTGTGCCCAATGGGGGCTGGCCAGTACGGATGGGCGCAGCGTCAGCCAGCGCCAATTCAGGCGCCAACTGGCCCACTACAGCACCACCTTTGGCCTGGGGCATCTGAAAGCCGACACGCGGACTAGCCGCCGGATTGCCGCAAAGGCGTTTCGAAAGGCCTGGACGCTGGACCCAAGCTATTGGCGCAGCCTGGCGTTCCTGGCCCTGATGCCATGGGGCTGGAAGCCGCGCGACTGAACGCCCGGCCCAGAGCTCAGAGTTCGTAGTCGTTCACGTGGCCTGTCATGGCCTTGATGATGAGGTCGCGGCTCAGGCGGTTGCTGAGCAGTTCGGCAAAGGTGTAGACAAAGTTGCGCAGGTAGGCACTGCGCTTGAAGGCCACGCGGGTTATGTTGTGGCCAAACAATTGTGCGGCAGGCCTCGCCACCAGCCCGCCCTTGCCACCGTTATTGGCACAGTCTTCCAGCACGTCCTGCACCGCCATTTCAGCGGCAATGCCCACACCCAGCCCCAGGCGCACATAGGTTTTGATCACGTCCGAATCAATCGCCTCCAGCGCAATGCGCGGCTCCAGGTGGGCATGCGCAAAGGCCTGGTCGATCTTGGTGCGGCCGGTGAACGAGGGGTGGTAGGTGATCAGCGGCTCCTTGGCCACATCCTCCAGGCTGATGCGTTCTTTCTTGGCCAGCGGGTGGTCGGCAGGCAGCACCAGCATGTGCTGCCACTCGTAGCAGGGCAGGGTGACCAGCTCGGCATAGTCGGCCAGCGACTCGGTGGCAATGCCAATCTCGGCCACATCGTCAATCAGCATGCGGGCCACCTGGGCAGGTGCGCCCTGGTGCAGGCTGATGTTGACCTTGGGAAAGGCCGTGCGCAGGGCCGCTACTTTTTCCGGCAGCACATAGCGGGCCTGGGTGTGGGTGGTGGCGATGGACAGCGTGCCGCTGTCCTGGGTGCTGTATTGCTCGCCAATGCGCTTGAGGTTGCCCACCTCACCCATGATCAGCTCAATGCTTTTGAGCACGTGCAGGCCCGGTTCGGTGATGCGCTTGAGGCGTTTGCCGTGGCGGGCGAAGATTTCAATGCCCAGCTCTTCTTCGAGCTCGATGATGGCCTTGGAGACACCCGGCTGCGAGGTGTGCAAGGCCTTGGCCGCCTCGGTCAGGTTCAGGTTGCGGCGCGCGGCCTCTTGCACAAAGCGGAATTGGTGGAGGTTCATGGATGCATTATTCCGCAGCGATGTGGGCCAGCAGCGCGATCAGGCGCGGGTCTTCGCCCACGGCGGGTTTGAGCACAAAGGACGCCTGCGGGTACTGCAGGCGCAAGGCATCGAGCAACACTGGCAGGTCTTCGCGCGCATGCCTGCCCACCCCCAAAAACATCGGCACCACCGAGAGCTGCCGGACACCCGCGCCGGTGAGTTCCTGGCACACCGTGGGCAGGTCGGGCGTGCTCAGCTCCAGGTAGGCACAACGCACCAGCAGCCCGGGTTCGGACGCCAGCAGCCGCGCGGCCACGGCTTCCATGGGTTTGTGCCACAGCGGGTCGCGCGAGCCGTGGGCAAACAAAACCACGGCGCGCTTTTCAGGCATGTTCATCGTTTGAGTACCAGCCAGGTGAATGCCGTCAGCGACAGCATGGAGTAAATCAGGCCCGGCAGGGCCGCGGTAAACCAGGGCTGCCAGCCCTGCAGGGTGCCCAGGTCGCTGAGCACATTGTTCAAGAGCACAAAGCTGATGCCCGCCATCACCCCGCCAAACACATAGCTGGCAATGCCGCCGGAGCGGAAGTGGAAGTAGGCAAAGGGCAGCGCCAGCACCACCATCACCAGACAGCTCAAGGGGTAGAACACCTTCTTCCAGAACTGGATCTCGTACTTCTGCGCCGACTGGTTGTTGGCGCTCAGATGCCGCATGTACTGGAACAGGTCAATCGTGCCCATGCGCTCGGGCTTGAGCACGGCGGCGGCCACCATTTCGGCCGTTACGCCGGTGGGCCAGCGCAAGCTGTCGGAGAACACGCGCTCCACCTTGGCCGCTTTGCTGTCGGTGGAGGTGAATTCGGTGCGGTCCACGCCCTGCAAAAACCAGTCTTCGTGGTCGCCAAACTGTGCCGTCTTGCCCTGCGTCATGGAGATCAGGTGGCCCTGGTTGTCAAATTCGAAGATGCGCACGTCCTTCATGCTGCCGTCGCTGGAGAGGGCGCCCACGTTTACCGCGTAGTTGCCATACGACTGCTTTTCTTTCAGCCAGGCGCCGGTCTTGCCCACCGTCACCTGGCCCTGAAAGCGCGCCTTGAGCATTTGCGCGGTCTTGTCCGCCAGCGGGGCAATGTAATCGCCCACGGCAAAGGTGAAGAACACAAACACCAGCCCCAGGCTGAGCAGGGTGCGCAGCGCCCGCCAGGGCCCCAGGCCACTGGTGCGCAGAATGGTGAACTCCGAGCTTTGGGCCAGCCGCGCCATGACAAAGATGGTGCCGATCAGCACGGTGATGGGCATGAGCTCATAGACATGGCTGGGCATCATCAGGCCTATGTAAATCAAGGCCTGGGGAATGCGGTAGCCAATCGAGCCAATGTGGTTGACCGATTGCAGCTCTTCCACAAAGTCAAAAAAGAAGAACAGGGCCACAAAGCCCAGCGTGACCAGGCCCACGGCAATCACCACTTCGCGGTACAAAAGGCGGCGAACGGTCTTCATGGACGTTTGCGCAGGCGCAAGACCCAGTTGTTGTTGCGCTTGGCCAGCCACAGCAGGCTTGCCAGCAGCGCGCCGCCGTGCAGCACCAGCAGGTAGGGGCCAAACTGCACCTGGCCTGATTCAACCCAGCTTTTGCCCAGCACCAGAAAGTTGAAATACACCACGAAGATCAAAAAGGCAAAGCCCAGGTTGGCCGTGCGGCCCACACGCGGGTTGGTACCCGCAGCGGCAATGCCAATCACAATGAAGTTGAGGGCCGCCAGCAGCAGACCGGCGCGCCACGACAGCTCGGCCAGGTTTTTGGGTGTGCGCTCGCGCAGCAGTTCCTGCGTGGTGAGCGAGCTGGAAGGCACATAGCTGCGAGCCGACACGTCATCGGCGCCTACGCGCGCACCATAGCGCTCGAACATGCTCACCGTCAGCTCGGCCTTGCCCGTGGTCTTTTCCAGGCGCTGGCCGTTTTGCAGCACCAGCATTTTGTCCTGGCCCATGATTTCGATGTGGCCGCTGCGTGCCGAGGTCACGGTCTCCTTGCCCTGCTCGTAAGTGGCAATGAAGACGTTGTTGCCCACCTGTTTGTTGTCGGTGTTCTTCTCGATGAAGAAGACGCGGTCGCCGCTGGCGGATTCCTGGAACTGGCCTGGCTCAATGCGGGCAATGTCGCCGCGCTTTTCATAGCGGTCGCGCAGGTCTTCAATCTTGCCAAAGGCCCAGGGCAATATGAAGAAGGCCAGCACCGCAATCACCACCAGAATCGGCCAGGCAAAGCGCAGTAGCGGCGTGAGCAGCGAGGCCAGGCCGCGCCCGCTGCCAAACCAGATCACCATCTCGCTGTCCTTGTACATGCGGGTGAGCACGCTGAGGATGGCAATGAAGAGGCTCATGGACAGGATGGTGGGCATGTCCGACAGCACGGTGTAGCCCATCACGATCATCACGTCAGTGGGGTTGAAGGTGCCGCGCGAGGCTTCGCCCACCGTGCGAATCAGCGTCATGGTCATGACCACCGTGGCCAGCACCACCAGGGTGGCCCCGAAACTGCGCGCCAACTCTTTGCGAATGGAGGAATGGAATAACATTGCGTGAACGTGTGAAGGCGAATTATGAACTTTGAATTGAAGCCCCTGAGCCTGGTGGAAGCTGCCAGCGAAAAATGCGATGCGCTGCTGGTGCTGGTTGCTGATGCCTACAAGCCCGCCAAAGACGGCTTTTCGGCCCTGGTGGGCCGCGCCCTGAAAGACGGTGACGCGCATACCAAGGCGGGCAAGACGCTGGCCCTGTACAAACCCGCGCTGGCCCAGGCTGCCCGGGTGGTGATTGCCGGGGTGGGCGATGGCAGCGCCAAGCAAGTGCGCAGCGGTGTGGCCGCGGCTCTCGCCAGCGTGCGCTCCGACAAGCTCAAGCACGTGGTGCTGGCCTTTGCCAGCCCCACGAGTGACGCCGCGGTGCGCGCAAGCGTGGCTGCTGTGGCCGAGGGCACCTACAGCTTCACCACCACCAAATCCAAATCCGAGCCACGCACCCTGCAGACCGTGCTGCTGGCCGCCAGCAATGCGGCGGAATGCAAGGCCACGTTCGAGCGCGCGGTAGCCATCGTCAGTGGCGTGGAGTTGGCCAAGGAATGGGGCAACCGCCCGGCCAACCATGCCACACCCACGCACTTGGGCCAAGCGGCGCAGGCCCTGGCGAAGCACGCGAAGATCAGCTGCGAGGTGTTGGGCCCCAAGGAAGTGGCCAAGCTGGGCATGGGCGCCTTCATGGCAGTGGCGCAAGGCTCGGACGAGCCGCTGCGCTTCATCGTGCTGAAGTACAGCGGCGCTGCAAAGTCCGTGGCGCCCACGGTGCTGGTAGGCAAGGGAATCACTTTTGATTCGGGTGGCATCTCCATCAAGCCCGCGCCCGAGATGGATGAGATGAAGTTCGACATGTGTGGTGCCGCCAGCGTGCTGGGCACCTTCCGCACCCTGGCCGAGCTCAAGCCCGCCATCAACGTGATCGGTCTGATTCCCTCCTGTGAAAACCTGCTCAACGGCCGCGCCGTCAAGCCCGGCGATGTGGTCACCAGCATGAGCGGCCAGACCATCGAGATCCTCAACACCGATGCCGAAGGCCGCCTGGTGCTGTGCGATGCACTCACCTATGCCGAGCGCTTCAAACCTCGCGCCGTGGTGGACATTGCCACCCTCACCGGCGCCTGCGTGGTGGCGCTGGGCAATGTGCGCAGTGGCCTGTTCTCGCCCAACGCGGCCTTGGCCGAAGCGTTGGGCACCGCCGGCGATGTGGCGCAAGACCTGTGCTGGCAGATGCCCCTGGACGACGAATACGCCGAAGGCCTGAAGACCCATTTTGCTGATATGGCCAACGTGGCAGGACGCGCCGGTGGCGCCATATCGGCCGCCAAGTACCTGCAGAAATTTGCCGACAAGTACCCCTGGGCGCACCTGGACATTGCGGGTACGGCCTGGAAGAGCGGCGCCATGAAGGGCGCCACCGGCCGCCCGGTGGGCCTGCTGGTGGAGTACTTGCTGGGCACGGCCAGCGCCGCGTCCACCGCCACTTCAAAGTAAGCCCCGGTACACCCAAATAAATCTGTGACCGAAGTCGCTTTCCACTTTGGCGCGCCCGACCGGCTGGCCTACACCTGCCGCCTGTTGCGCAAGGCCACGGCCACCGGCGCACGCCTGCTGGTGCGTAGCCGCCCTGGCGACAGCGCCGCGCTGGACGCCGCCCTGTGGAACCTGTCGCCCACCGACTTCATCACCCACTGCGATGGCACAGCTGCCGAGGCAGTGCGCAGCCGCTCGCAAGTCTTGCTGGTGGATGAGAGGGCCGCACTCGACAGCAGCTTCCCTGTGCTGGTGAACCTGGCCGACGATGTGCCCGAGGGCTTTGCGCAGTTCCAGCGGGTGATCGAAGTGGTCAGCACCGACGAGCAAGACCGCAGCCTGGCGCGCCAGCGCTGGAAGCACTACACCGAGCGCGGCTACGCCATCACCCGCCACGACCTCAAAGCCCGGGGGGAGGGCGCATGAGCACCCGTCTGCCGCCACGCTACCTGCCCACACTCACCGAGGTGGTGGACCCGCAATCCCTCAAAGCTGCGCCCAAGCCAGAAAGTATGGAGCCACAGGCCTTGGCAGATGCTCCAGACGTGCCAGCCTTCGCGCCCACCCCAGACCGCCACGCGCTGGCGCAGCAACTCATCAAGCTGGTGCGCCCACAACTCGAAGCCGAGTTGCGCAGCGTGGCGCAAGAGTTGTTTGAAGCCCAGTTCAGCGCCTTGCTGCCCTCCATGCACCTGCACATTGAAGAGGCGGTGCGCGAAGCACTGGAGCAGGCCTTGCCTCCTGCACCGGATGCGGCCGATGCAGGAGGCAATTGAGCATCTGATTTGCCGCCGGGCTCAAAAGCCCCTCTTGCATGATGCTAGAATACGATGCTCTGGAGCGGTGGATGAGCGGTTTAAGTCACACGCCTGGAAAGCGTGCGTGGGGTTAAACCCACCGCGGGTTCGAATCCCGCCTGCTCCGCCAGAAATTGGTTTTCAACGGTCTCCAACCGTGTCAGTAGAACCCCCAAAAGCCCTGGCTTCCCTGTGAAGCTGGGGCTTTTTTGTTTTTGCTCAAATGCTTGGAAGTGGGTGCGCTTACGGTAAGCGCCTTGCCTGTGATTGTTGTAATGTGTTTTCATTCGCACACATTGACCATTGGCGCTACGCCCCACCACCATGAGCAAACCCACTGAAGCCCCGGTCCGTTTTCGCAAACCCGCGACTTCCAAAAAAGCGCCGCCTGCCCGCACACGCCGCCTGACGCTGGTGTTCCCGCCGCTCACCATGCCGACCTCGCCGCCGCTGGGTGTGGCCATGCTCAAGGGCTACATCGAGCGGGAGATGCCAGCGTGGCAGGTCACGGTGCTGGACCTCAATGTCTGGCTGTTCCGCTTTTTGCTCACCGGTATCGCCCAGGGGCAGATCACCCTGACACCGCTGATGGAGCAACGCATGGGCGTAAAGACCGTGGCGGTGCTGCGCGCGGCCAATATGTTCACCGGCCACGATGACGACAATTTCTACAACAACCCCAAGCTCTATGACCTGCTGGGCGGCGGCTTTCTGGTCTTCACCGAGATCTTCGTCGAGCTGCTGAGTCAGGAGTGCGACCACTGGGAAAAGACGGGCGAGTTGTCCGTCATGCTGAACGCGCTGGTGGAGCAGATCCAGAAGACCCAGCCCGAGATGCTGGGCGTGTCCATGATCTTTTCAGAGCAACTGCCCATAGGTGCCATGCTGGGCCGCTACGCACGTGAGCAGATGGGGCTGAAAGTGTTCTTTGGTGGCAGCTGCTTTACCGAGGGTGTGGAGCACTTCATGCAGTGGTACCCCAAGGCTGCCGACGTGATCGTGACGGGTGATGGCGAACTGCCCTTGCGCGCCTTGCTGGAGGCAGAGGGCAAACCGGCTGGTGTGGCGGGCGCTTTCTACCGCGAGGCCGACAGCATTGTGAAGGTGCCGGCCTCGTTTCAAAAAGACATTGATGCCTTTGGCGCGCCGGACTTTACCCAGGTGGACTTCAAACGCTACTTCTCGCCCCAGCCGGTGGCCGCCCTCTTGTTGTCGCGCGGCTGCTACTGGCGCAAGTGCACGTTCTGCGTGCATTACTTTTCTGCGGGTGACACCTACCGCATGCATTCGCTGGACAACGTGATTGCCATGCTGCGCCAGATGGTGGCGCAGGGCGTACGGCACTTTTCGTTTGTGGACGAGATGATTGCGCCTGGCCACTTTGTGCGCTTGGCGCGTGCCATCCGTGAGGCGAACCTCGACATTGCCTATTACGCGCTGTCCAAACCCAACAAGACCTTCACACCCGAAATTTTGCAGGAGATGGCGGCCTCGGGCTGCAAGTACATCCTCTGGGGCCTGGAGAGCGGCAACCAGCGCGTGCTCGACCTGATGGGCAAGGGCACCAAGGTGGAAGAGGTGGCCGAGGTGCTGCGCGACGCGCGCGCTGCAGGCATCCACAACCACGTGTATGTGATCTGCGGCTTTCCCACCGAAACGCCTGCAGAGTTTGCCGACACCCTGCGTTTTCTGGACCAGAACAAGGGCCACATTTCGGCCATCCACCGCAGCGTGTTTTCGCTGGAGCAGGGCTCACCGGTGTCCAAGGATTTGCCCAAGTTCTCCATCGAAGACGTATGGCTGCGCCAGGACACGCCGCTGGGTGGGCGCATGGGCTACCGCTGTGCCAGCGGCATGACCATGGAAGAGGCGGCCCAACAATTCCAGGCCGCGCTGCCGTTCTTCCGTGGCTTCAATCCGTATGCGCGGCATATGGCATCTTTCCGGGATCATGCGCTTCTGCTCTATGCGCAAAGAGCCTCGAGCCTGGACTTCCAAGCCCGCCAAATTCCCTCGCCTGATGCCTACGCCTGGGTAAGCTGATCCAGCCCGCCGCCAGCGCTTGGCCCAGCCTACGCGCACGCCAACTGTGCCGCGGCGCAAGGGCCTCTTCTTCTTGGAGCTTGGCTGCA
>CANCCF010000067.1 GCA_947374485.1 Comamonadaceae bacterium
GGCCAGACGCCGTTAGCCGTTACCATCTGCGCTCCCTTCGTTCTGGAATGATTCCTCTGCATGTCTGCTCCCTCCGGTATGAACCTGGCCCAGCAAGAGGCCGTCAACTATTTGCACGGCCCCTGCCTGGTGCTGGCCGGTGCCGGCTCGGGCAAGACGCGCGTCATCACGCACAAGATTGCGCGCCTGATCCAGACCGGCATGCCAGCCAGGCGCATTGCCGCCATCACGTTTACCAACAAGGCCGCGGCCGAGATGCGCGAGCGCGCCAAGAGCCTGATTGGCAAACCCGCCAAGGACGTGGTGGTCTGCACTTTTCATTCGCTGGGCGTGCGCATGCTGCGCCAGGACGGCGCGGCGCTCGGCCTCAAGCCCGCCTTTTCCATCCTCGACACCGACGACGTCACCAGCATCCTGAAGGACGCGGGTGGCACGGTGGATGCAGCCACCGCGCGCCAATGGCAGTGGACCATCAGCGGCTGGAAGAGCGCCGGGCTGAATGCCGAGCAGGCCCTGGCCGTGGCTGCCAATGACAGCGAACGCCAGGTGGCCGTGGTCATGGCACGCTATGAGGAGCGCCTGAGCGCCTACCAGAGCGTGGACTTTGACGACCTGATCAGCCTGCCTTTGAAGCTGCTGCAAAACCACCCCGAGGTGCGCATGAAATGGCAGGAGCAGATGGGCCATGTGCTGGTGGACGAGTACCAGGACACCAACGCCACACAGTACGAGATGCTCAAAATGCTGGTGGGCGAGACGGCCGACCTTGCCCGCTTCACGGCCGTGGGCGATGACGACCAATCCATCTACGGCTGGCGCGGCGCCACGCTGGACAACCTGCGCCGCCTGCCGGTGGATTTTCCGGCCCTGAAAGTCATCAAGCTGGAGCAGAACTACCGCTCCACCTCGGCGATCCTGCGCGCCGCCAACAACGTGATTGGCCCCAACCCCAAGCTGTACCCGAAGAACCTGTGGAGCGATCTGGGCGAAGGTGAGCCGGTGCGTGTGGTGGACGCCGACAGTGAGGAACACGAGGCCGAGCGGGCGGTAGCGCGCATCCAGAGCCTGCGCGCCGAGGGCAGCCTGGCGCAGGACGGCAAGCAGTACCGCGAGTTCAAGGATTTCGCCGTGCTGTACCGCGCCAACCACCAGGCCAAGCCGTTCGAGAAAGCCTTGCGCCGCGCCAACATCCCCTACAAGGTCTCGGGCGGTCAGAGCTTTTTTGACCGCGCCGAGATCCGCGACCTGTGCGCCTGGTTTCGCCTGTGGGCCAACAACGATGACGACCCGGCCTTTGTGCGCGCTGTGACCACACCCAAGCGCGGCATTGGCCACCAGACCCTGGGCACGCTGGGCGTATATGCCAGCCAGTACAAGCTCAGCCTGTTCGAGGCCCTGTTTTCGTCGTCACTTGGGGCGACGCTCAGCGGCAAAGCGCTGGGCAGCCTGCACGAGTTCGGCCGCTATGTGAACGACCTGCAGTTCCGCGCCCGCCACACCGAAGGCGCGGAAAACGCTATTTCATTCTTGACCGAGTGGCTGAAGGAAATCGGCTACGAAAGGCACCTCTACGACGGCGAAGAAAGCGAGAAATTGGCAGCAGCCAAATGGGCCAATGTGATCGAGTTTTGCGAGTGGATGGCGCAGCGCTGTGGCGGCCAGGTGGAAGGTGTGGCCGGAGTGGACGAGCGCGAGGTGAAGAACCTGCTGGAGGTCTCGCAAACCATCGCCCTGCTCTCCACCCTGACCGAGCGCGAAAAGGACCAGAACGTGGTGACGCTCTCCACCCTGCACGCCTCCAAGGGCCTGGAATGGCCGCATGTGCTGCTGGTGGGCGTGAACGAAGGTGTGCTGCCCTTCAAGCTCAAGGAGTCCACCGGTGCCGATGGCAGTGTGGTGCGCGATGAAGAGGCCGTGGCCGAGGACCTGGCCACGCGCTTGCAGGAAGAGCGGCGCCTGATGTACGTGGGCATTACCCGCGCACAGCGCAGCCTGGCCGTGAGCTGGGCCAAGCGGCGAAAGAAGGGGCGGGAACTGGTGGCGGCCTCGCCCAGCCGCTTTATTGCCGAGATGGCACTCAACCAGGCCACCACCAAAGAAGACCCGCGGGAAAGACTGCGTGCGCTGCGGGCCGAATTTGCCCTGAAGGCGCAGTTGTCAGCAGCGGCCAGCGCAGCACACAAACTGCGTTGACACAGCCGCTAAATGGATAGCCCCAGTGCGCCGCTCAAGGTGGACGGCGGGCCAAACTCGGCATCGTGAATATCTGAAAGCGCCAGCATGGCGGCCACCGCATCCTGGTTGAAGCCGACGCGGGCATGGCCCATGCCGTCACCACCCGCCATGATCAGCCGGTTGATGTAGGTGCTGCATTCCCTGTAACCCCACAGCGTGCGTATCGTGTTGGCAATGCGCTGGTGGTGCGCCTCTACCGCCTCCAACGCCATGTTTTTACGCTGCTCCAGCGTCAGCTCGGGCTCCAGCGGCATGGGCGCGGTGGGCAAAACGAAATCAATCTGGTGGTCATCCATGACCGGCGTGGCCGAGGACGGTACAGCCACGGGCGTCATCACCGGCTTTGGCAGGGGTGCGGCCGCCATGTGGGCGGCAACGCGTACAAGGGGTTGCACGGGCTTGGACGGCCCAGTGGACGTAGCAGTCGGTGCGGCACGTGCTAGAGAGGGTTCGGCTTGGGGCATGCGGGCATTTTCCGAAGCCAGCGTGCGCTCCAGTTCAGCCAGCGACGACGGCCGGGCCGGCAGTCGGCTGTCCGACGGCAAGCGCGAGCTTTGCGCCTCTTTGGTAGGCGAGTCAGTTGCTTTGTCGCTCTTGCCAAAAAACCTGCTGAACATGGATCACTTTCGTCGGATTTTTGCCATGGTAACGCAGACCCCAGTCGTTTTACAGCCATTGGCGTAAAAAGCCAAGCGCCCTTTGCTGTGGATGGCCTCTGCTTCGAAAGCCATGGAGCGGCGAAGGAGGGGCGAAGGAGCGGCGAACCCTAGGCCGCTACCCCGGCAAGGGCTCGCCAATCAACCCGTTTACAAGCCAAAACCACTTCGGACTTGGGCTTGATTTTTGTCTAGGGCACCAGGTGTTGCCCCCGCTTCAATACACCATTTATAGGCGGGATCCGGAGCAACTGGATGCCTGAAGCAGCGATCCTCACATCCGCAACTTGCAAAATGGAAACGGGTTTGTCAGATATGTACCAGGTTTGATACCAGCCATCACCATGTACCGACGTGACGCCTTCGCACGTGTTCGACAACTCGCTCTGCGGCTGCGGACGTGGGCCCGGATCAAACTGCGCCTCGGGTTGAAATCAATGGATGACTCCGCTTACACGGAGTGGGTCAGACGGTATGACACACTGGATGGCAACAAAAGGGCCGCTTTAGCCGAATTGTGCAATGGATTTGCCCATCGGCCGAAAATATCCGTTCTGATGCCGATTTGCAGTCCAATTCACAATTGGCTTGTCGAAGCGATCGAGTCGGTCCGGAATCAGATATATCCAAATTGGGAACTGTGCATCACTGTGGCCACATCCATTGATCCATCCGTTCGGGCCAGTCTCGAAGACTTCTCCAGAAAAGACAAACGCATCAAGCTGGCACTTGTTACAGCGCCCGGGCGATTTTCTATCGCTTCAAATAGTGCGCTTGAACTTGCGACAGGTGAATGGATTGCGTGGCTGGGTCACAACGATATATTGGCAGAAACGGCCTTGTGCCGGGTCATGGAAGCGTTCAACCTTGATTCAAATGCCGTATTTTTCTACTCTGATGAAGACAAAGTCAATTCCAAAGGGATTCGATGCGAACCCCTTTTCAAACCTGACTGGTCGCCACATTTGGCGTGTTCCCAGGCATATATTGGGCGCCTGTTCGTTTTCAAGGCAATACAGGCTAAACCCGAGCTTGAGGAAGATTCAGTTGGTTCACATGACTACGCGCTATGGCTCTCCATCACGAGCAAGCTGAAACGGAACCAGATTCATCATATAAGCTGCGTGCTCTATCACCGAAGGAAGGGCGCATACCCGACTGCAAGCATCACATCCAGTGAAAACAGGGCAAACCTGAAAGCCTTGAACAGGTTCATCTCCGACAGGTATTGCGATGAAACCTTGTATGCAAAAAATGGCAAGTCGAAGTTCACATATTCCCTGGAGCGCCGTCTTGGCGTGGAAATCCTCATCTCGATAATTATTCCAACAAAGGACAAAGTTGATCTTCTGTCAGATTGCATTCAAAGCATTCGCAAAAAGTCAACATGGCATAATTTTGAGATTATCATTATCAACAACAATTCCATCGAAAAATCGACTTTTGAGTACCTTGACAAGATCAGGGCAATCGATGCGAGGATTACTGTTGTGGATGCACCGATTGAATTTAATTGGTCACGAATCAACAATATAGGAATATCCAGGGCCCATGGGGACTTGTATGTATTTTTAAATAATGACACCCTCATTGTTGAGGGGACCTGGCTTGAAGCACTGTCAACTTATGCATTGCTCCCGGATGTAGGGGTTGTTGGGGGACTTTTGACGTATGAGGATGGAAGCATTCAGCACTCAGGTGTGGTAGTGGGCATGGGAGGCTGGGCGGATCATATTTTCTGCACCCAAGCTGCCACGCACGCCTCGGGTACAGGTTTTGTATCTCCGGTATTGACTCGCAATGTACTTGCCGTGACAGGTGCATGCATGGCAATTTCAAGAAGAACAATCAGGTCAATTGGCCTGTTTGATGAGAACTTTGTTATCTGCGGAAGCGACGTGGAGATGTGCATACGTTCCCACAAATACGGCTACTTTAATGTAATGTGTGCAGAAGCCAGGTTATTTCACTTTGAATCGAAAACCCGATCATCTTTTGTCCCGGCAATTGATATTGAACAATCAAGGGAAAAGTATGCGCCCTATCGAAAGGAAAAGATCGACCCGTTCTTCAATGAGAATCTTTCACTGAATACAACATATATTCGTTTGAAGGATTCACCTGTTGCTTGAAAAGATGATGCTACTGCCTAGATTGCGCCAGATCGAAGAAGCATAGCCAAGGCGGAAAAAGAGTAAGGCCTGAAAAAAGTCGCCGGAAAGCAAAAAGCCCATCCTTTCGGACGGGCTCTTCACTTCGAAAACCATGGAGCGGGAAAAGAGGCTCGAACTCTCGACCTATACCTTGGCAAGGTATCGCTCTACCAACTGAGCTATTCCCGCATGGTGGCTACTTGCGTAACCGTTTGGTGGCCTGGGGCGGAATCGAACCACCGACACAAGGATTTTCAACACATTTAGCAGCGGCAAACCCAGCATTGACGCGGGTTGCAGCCCAAAAGTGTGTTCCGTGTGACGGACTGTGCTACAGAACCTAAAAGGTGCTTTTTGCTCCGTTCCACCCAACAGCATTGCTGTTTTTAGCATGACCGTATTGTAGCGCATAAACGAGCCGCTACTTGCCAAAGCCCTTACGCAGTGCACCGCTTGCAGCGTCCATCGCTGCATCCAGTTCACCGCCCTCAACTGCCTCGCGCACCACTGCCAGCACACTTGCCAACTCGCTTGCGCTGGCAACCTCAATTGCCGTCAGCCCCTTGCTGTTAAGTGCAAGGCACTTGCTGCCGTATTTCACCTGCAGCGCCAGCTTGCCGCCTTCCGTCTTAAACCACCATTGCCGCGCCTTGCGTGTCTTTTGCTCTGTGCTTTGCACGCCAGTTTCCGCGTCAACTACCGTAACTGTCTTGCTTGCCGTATAGGTAGTGCCAGCCGCAAACGCGGTAGCCATTGCTATTTGCTGATCAATCTTTACGCACAGTTTGGAGCGGCGCAATTGCACGGGTGCAACCTGCGTAACCTTCTTTGCGGCTGTGAACTTGAGTGAGGCGAGACCTGTTGCCATGTGCTTTCCTTCCAATATTTGTTAAAGCACAGTCAAGTCTGGCATCGCCGTTCAAATAGTCGATCAATACACACACGAAAAGGTCTGCTATTTGCGTATTGGTTTTCGCCCAGTCAATTTCGCTTGCTCTTTATTTGCAGCGCTTTGCATCTGTCCGTATTTCATAAACGCCATCTCCTTATCAAAATTTGTTACCTGCACCTGGTTATCAGCCGTTTGTGCGATTTCCGCTGCCAATGCACCCTGCAGCTTTTGCTGGCGCTGTTGATCGCTTTGAACGGGGTAAGTTTGTGCCACTTGCGCTGCCAATTGCCGTTGCTTCATATTGGCAGCAGCCACTGCATTTTGTGGGGCGATTTCACTGTATTTCATACTAAATCCTATCTTCTTCCATATTTATTCATAAGATTTGGCACGAAATATTATGGTTTTATTTGGTGCACATAAATACTGTATGAATATATACACCATACGACAAAAAACAGCATACAACCCAAACACCAGAACTACGGAGAAGCAAGCGATGCGAAACTGGCTTATTGGCAAAAAGCAGGAGTTTCAGTTTGCTGTAACTCTTACTATCAAACAGACTATTACTGTGAAGAATGACAAAGGAACATACAAGCACAGGCTAAAGCGCAATGACGTAGATGGGATTGCAGAGAGGTTTACGCAAAAACTGAATGAGCAAGTGTTTGGGCATAGTGCAAAGCGTCACAAGCGCAAGCTGCTCTACATACCCATAGTTGAGGGCGTACACAATGGCAAAAACTTACACCTTCACTTTGCTATAGGGCACTACCCTAAAGATCGTCTGCCAAATCATTTTCCTCAATTAGTGCAAAACGCCATCACGCTGGTTACTGAACTGGATGAACAGCATAAGGTTGATGTGATGGACAGTGGTTGGTTTGAATACATAACGAAAGAGCTAAGCGCCAGAAACACGGACAACGTGTTATGGCATTTGGCTTAACAGCATTACTGGCTTAGTGCCTCTTGCTGTCGTTGCATTAAAGCTGAGTGAAGCTTTAATTGGCTGCGCTTTCTTAAAAATTCGCTACTTCATCAACATAAAAGTCGTCAGCTACAAAGCAACACGAACACAGCGAGAACGCACGATAGCAAGCGTAGACAGCGTAAGGCATAGCAGAGTAGCTGACTGCTGTAGACGCTGCTGCAACGCTGGCAGGACATGCAGGAGCAGCGCATAAGAAAATAACAATATTCTTAAGTGGCTTGATTTTATTGGCTATTTTCAGCGCACCAAATAATTTGCCTATTGATCGACTTCCTGCACTAAATAAAGCAGACTAATGCGTATTAAAAAATTTGGTGAACTGGAGAAATTTATGGCACAAGCAAAATCACTGACGGACGCAGAACTGCAACAGGTTTTGAATTACATAACAGAGCACACATTTGCGCAGCGCAATCGTGCAATGCTCCTTGTCAGCTTTTATGCTGGCATGCGAGTTGGCGAGATTGCCAGCTTAAAGCTTGGCGACGTGGTGAACGCAGACGGCAAAGTAAACGCAGAAGTGCGATTGGCGGCAGAGCAAACAAAGGGGCGGCATGCGCGAACCGTGTTCTTGCCTAAAAAGCTGCGCGATGAACTGCAGAGCTATGTGGACATGCGCTCAGTTAAAAACCCAGCACACCCCCTGTTCATAACGGCGGGGCGCAGGGCGTTTACGGCGAACGTGATGACGCAGCACTTCTTTTGGCTGTATCGCAGTGCGGGCGTGTCTGGCGCAAGCTCACACAGCGGCAGGCGCACATTCATTACGAACTTGGCAGCGAAGGGGATTGGAGTGCGTGTGCTGGCTGGACTGGCAGGGCATCGCAGCATTGCAGTGACACAGCGATACATTGATGTGAACGACGATATGAAGCGCAACGCTGTGGAGATGATTTGAGCGTTACTTAAAGTAACACTTCGCTCTCCCCAATCACCCCCATTGCTTTGCCGCATGGGGGTTTTCTTTTCCTACGACGATTAAAGTGATTTTCTTGTCAAGCGATTTTCGTCAATTTATTTTTTATTTTTACAGTCAAAAATGATAGCAATAAAGTCAATGTCTATGCGCTTTTCGCAATTTTTCAAAATCACATGTTCACCCATCAACGCCTCGCAAATTGGTCAAATAAATCACTTTATTTTAAACTACTTACATATTCACAAATCACTGTGGATACTAAATAAAGGAGTTAGTTATGGCTAAGGCAGCAGTTAACAGCGAAATCGCAACTAAGGTAATAGGTTATATTGACAGGCTTGCAGAGCAACAAGCAGAGGTCACTGAGTACAATGAACGTAGCAATGAAGCGTTGTACAAAATGCTTGGAAAGGTTAAACAAGTTTGTGAGTATGTAAATGCCTGCGAAGATCCCGCAGATATTGTAAAGAAGATGCGCAAGATGCTGAAAGCTGATCGCAGCATTAAGACGCAAGCCAACAGTAGTATCGCGTCTATTATTATCAAGTGTCTTGTTCCCACAAGCCGCAAGACTCAGTGCGTATATGCCAGCGTTATTAAAGCCGCAGAGGCTAATGGCATTACAGGGGAAGGGCTTGCAGAGTACATTCGCGCAAATAAAGGGATTGAAAATTTGCGAAAGATTCATGCAGGCGTAACGACGAAAGCTGCGAAAAGCTTGGACGCTGAAATCGCAAATGCTTCACAAAGGCTGCTGCGTATGCTGTGCGATACAAGCTCCAAACAGCGGCTTGGCGTAGTTAAGCTTGAGGGTGTTAAAAGCGTTAGCATGTTGCACGACAGGTGCGAGCTTACGCACTTGATGTGCAAGGAGAATAAGGTGACTGGTGAGCTTGAAATCGTCGCAGTCGCCTACCCCACGCTCCAACTGCAAAAGCTCGTACTGGACAACTATGTTGCAGCCATGCAAGTTGCAGCCGTGCAGAAGACGAACGAGTTTTACGCAGAATGCAAGCGTATTGGTGCGGACATGGACACTGTGAATACTTGGCGCGAAGCCAACGGCATACAGTCTGGTAGCCAGGCGATTGCGTTGCTCGCAAGCATTGGCGAGATGCTTGACGCTGACATGGTGCGGCGTGTGAATGAAGCAGAGGCTGCTGCCAGCAAACGCCTTGCCATTGCGTATTCATCGCAAGTTGTGGGCGTTGACTGCAGCAAGCAGTCCGCGTCCCAGTCAAACTTCGTTATCGCCGCTTAGCCGCCACAGTGTTACTTTAAGTAACACCACAAAAAAGCCCACTCGTTAAAACAGTGGGCTTTTTAGCATTGACGGAATTATATTTTTTAAATAAGCCTATATTTTTTGCTTAACCTCTTTGCAATTTAAAGAAGTTCTGTAAATTATTACATAATTATTTGGCGTTACAACCATTTTGCCATTGGATTTGGAGAAATTGGGATGCACATTTAAATTGTAAGTTTCATCCAATATCGTCAAATTGGTCCTATCCAACACTACAATTTTTGCGCCCAATATTGAGTCTTTATTTGGTAGCCATTTTTTAAAGAATGGACTTGTTTTAGTATCATTATCTTTACTATCTATCCAGTCCCCAGTAAATTCCCTCACATCCTTCACAGCGCAATCCCACGCATATTTGTAACTACTGGACGTTACTTCACACAATGGTAGCCTGTCATCTTTTATAACATTATCACCTTTAACTATAATATATTGCTTACCAACAATATATTTTTGAGTAACAGCATCTGCGGGACTATGAAGACTTTTAACATCACTTGGCTCAGCTATCCCCTGCTCACTCCAAGTCCCATCGCAATCCAAAAACTTTTCCGCATCTGCATTTGAGGAGGACTTATTAAATAGCTCAACGACTCTTTCACAGCCAGTTATACAAAGCGCCAATAATAATATTGTACATATTTTAGTAAAATTTTGCATATTATTTGAATATCTTCATTTTGCATTAAAATACATTTATTTCCAAATTAGCGCTTTAAAGTGCATGAGCATGTGCGGCATTTAAATTGCCGCACTACCGCTTTGCTTGTCGTCAGTTGCCTTCGTTTTGGTTGCTTCCACCTTCTTCACCCCCATCCGCTTGCCTGCAATAACATCTGCTTTTAGCGCGGGCGTTAAATGTCCATAGTACCGCTCAATCATCCCTATGCTCGTGCCCATCTGCTTTGCCAGTGTCGCAATTGGCATGCTGTCCTGCAGTAGCGCGAAGTGAGCATAGGTGTGGCGAAGGCTGTACAGCGTACGTTTTTCCTTCACATCCTTGTTCTTATCCAAGCCGCTGTCACGCATTAGGTGACGGAATGTGCCGTTCAGCGCATTCGTTGCTTCACCAGTCCGCAACCTGAACACCAGCACATCCAGCTTCTTTTTCAGCAGTGCATCAAACTCCAGCTTCTTCAAATCGTCAAAGCGCTCCTGTATGCGCTTCAAGTAATCCTCCGCTGCATGCCGTGCAATCAGTGTCCGTTTGCCTGTCTTGCCATTGACGGTGAACTGCAAGTAGCGCTGCCCGTCTTTCGCAATCCATTCAACATCACGCCATTTCAAATTCAACGCTTCCGTGCCATGCCGCATCCCTGTGTTCGCCAGCACCAGCACATAGTCCCGCAGCAGTTCACGCATGTGCTGCGTCTTCGCCATGTGCCCTATCGTGCTCCACTTCACCATGTAGCTTGTAAGGGACTTGTATTCTGCAAAGCTAAACGCCTCGCGCGGCGTAGCCTTCGCGCCCTTATTCTTCATTTTGGGCACTTGCGATTGCGACATCCACCCGCGCTGCACAGCCGCATCAAACACACGATTGAGGGCAGACGTGTGCGTTGTGACGGTGCTGGCAACTGGCACCTTCTTCATTTCTTTTGTGCGCCAGTCGTCAAATGCCTTCAAGTGCTCATAGCCAATCGTGCCAATGTTGAGCTTGCCAAAAAACGGGATGAGATAACGGTTGGTGGCTGCGATGTAGCTGTTGTAAACGCTTTTGCCCACGCCGCCATCAAGCTGATCCTGCATTTCCTTCACTGCAATCTTTGCGATTGAGTCAAAGCGCTTGGTAACGATTGGCAGATTTTCTGCCTTTAAAAATCGTGCCCTGTCATATGCCTCGCAAGCTGCCTGCGTTGCGTATTCCAAGTTGCGCTGTTTGGTGCTGATACGTTGCCACTTGCTGTCCCGCAACTTAAAGCGAGCCTGCCAAATTTTGCTGTCCAGCCGCTTGTAAAGCACCACTTCACCATCGCGTGCATACACGATGTGCATAGGTGCTTTGCTGGACTTGGGGGCTGCAGATGAGTTCGCCATGTTGTGCGTTACAAATGAACTGCTGTTCAGTGTATACGCATAAGCAGGAACTGTGCTAAGACCGTGTAATGGAAAAGCGTAGCACACTTTCATGTGCTACGCCTTATGGGATGGTGGCCTGGGGCGGAATCGAACCACCGACACAAGGATTTTCAATCCTCTGCTCTACCGACTGAGCTACCGGGCCAAGCCTCAAATTATAGCAGGAAGAATGGCGCCTCCTGGCAAAAACTGCTGATCAGTTTGGCAAATTACAAACCGCTGCGTTTGCCGCGGCTCAGGTCCACGCCGAGCTGCTTGAGTTTGCGGTAGAGGTGGGTACGCTCCAGACCGGTCTTTTCGGCCACGCGGGTCATGGAGCCGTTCTCGCGCGCCAAGTGGTACTCGAAGTAGGCCTTTTCGAATTCGTCACGCGATTCGCGCAGGGGCTTGTCGAGCATGAAGCTCTGGTTGGGTTGGGGGCCGCTTTCCTGCACGGCATGGGCTACGGCCAAAACCGTGTCCACGGTGTCGTGCACCACGGCTTCGCGCGGCACGAGTTCAATGGCGGCGGGCTTGCGCAGGATGCTGCGGGCCAGCCCCTGCTCGACTGCCTTGAGCAGTTTTTGCATGGTGATGGGCTTTTCCAGAAAGGCCAGGGCGCCGATCTTGGTGGCCTCCACTGCGGTGTCGATGGTGGCGTGGCCGCTCATCATGATGACGGGCATGTTCAGAAGGCCGGTGGAGGACCATTCCTTGAGCAGGGTGACGCCGTCGGTGTCGGGCATCCAGATGTCGAGCAGGACCAGGTCGGGCCGCTCGCGCAGGCGGGCCGAACGCGCCTGCGCGGCGTTTTCCGCCAGCTCGACCTGGTGGCCGCCGTCGTTCAGAATTTCCCACAGCAGGTCGCGTATGCCGTGCTCATCATCCACCACCAAAATATTTGCCATCGTGTCCGCGTTCCCTTGGGTTGTCGTGCCACTCAACTCTGTGAGCTATTTACAACAGGCAATGATAACGACACTTGTGCGCCCACTATCTTTCCTTCGACCACGCGGTTGCTGATGTCCACGCGCGAGCCGTGTTCATCGGCAATTTTCTTCACCACCGCCAAACCGAGGCCCGTGCCCTTGGGCTTGGTGGTGACATAGGGTTCGAAGGCGCGTTTGAGGATCGCGTCTTCAAAGCCGGGGCCCTGGTCCAGCACGCTCAGGCGCACCCGGCCCTTGGCCTGCAGCCAGTTGGTGCGCAGCACCACCGGCCCGGCCACGCTGCCATCGGCATGCGGCAGGTCGCTGGCATCCTGGGCGTTTTGCAGCAGGTTGTGGATGACCTGGCGCAGCTGCTGGGCGTCGCCGCGCACAGGCGGGCAGTTGGCGTCGAGTTCGAGCCGCACCGGCACATGGGTGGCATCGGCCTCGTAGAGTTGCTGCACGTCCTGCACCAGGGCGTTGAGGTTGACGGGCTTGAGTTCGGCCGCGGGCAGGCGGGCGTAGTCGCGGAACTCGTTGACCAGGCGCTTCATGGCGTCGACCTGGTCGACGATGGTTTTGACCGATTTGTTGAGCACCTGTTGCTCGGGCGGCAACAGCTTGCCGCTGAGCTTGATCTCCAGACGCTCGGCCGACAGCTGAATGGGAGTGAGCGGGTTCTTAATTTCATGGGCCAGGCGCCGCGCCACCTCGCCCCAGGCCTGGGCCCGCTGGGCCGAGACGATTTCGGAGATGTCGTCAAACACCAGCAAGCGGGCGTCCCCAGGCAGTGTCGCGCCCCGGGCAACGATGGTCAGTGCCCGGTCAAACGGTGAGTGCATGGGGGCATTGCTGCCGCCGAGCTCGAAGGTCTGCTGCCAGTGGTCGGGCTCGTGCTCCAGCTTGGCCAACATGAAGTCGGCAAACTGGGCCTGCACGGCTTGGCCAAAGTCCTGCAGGCCTGCAACACCGGCCAGCGGCTGGCCGATGTGCGCGGCCAGTGGGGCCTGCAATATGCGTGTGGCGCCGGGGTTGGCCGACAGCAACTCGCCTTGGGGGCCCAGCACAATCACCCCGGCCGTCAGGTTGTCCAGAATGGTTTGCAGATTGGCGCGTGCCGCGTCCACCTGCGCCATGCTGTGCTCTACCGCCTGCCGCGCATCGGAGAGCTGCGCGGTCATGGTGGCAAAGGCGCGGGTCAGGCCGCCGAGTTCGTCTTTGCCTTGCATGGCCAGTTTGGGTGTCAGGTCACCCGCTGCGACCTGGCTCACACCTTCTGCCAGCAACAACAAGGGGCGGGCGAGCTGGTTGCCCAGCACCACGGCCATCAGTATGGCGGCAAACACCGCCAAAAACAGACTCAGCGTGAGGGTGCCGATGTACATGCGCTTGAGGCCCTCGCGCGCCAGCGCCCGCTCCTGGTACTCGCGGTTGGCGGTATCCACGGCCAGGGCGTTGGCCACCAGATTGCGCGGCAAGGCCTTGGAGGCCAGCAGGAAGCGCGGCTCCGGGTTCAGACCCAGGCCCGAGGCTGCCAGCGGCACCAACACGCGGATGCGTGCGCTCGCCTGCGCATCGGAGCCTGCATCTTCCAGACCCTCAATCCAGGCGCTGGCGCGCTCAGAGCGCGCGGTGCGGAACTGGGCGCTGGTGGGCTTGTCCGGGCTGAGCTGGATGCGCGACTGCCCGCCGCTGGCCACCAGGGTACCCGCGCTGGTCCAGATGGCGGTGTCCGTGGCGCCCAGTTGGTCCACCATCTTTTCCAGTTGGGTGCTGGCGTTGTTGTCAGACACCTCATTGAGCTGGGGTGCAGCCGCGCGCACTTTGGCGGTGAACTCGCTGGAGAGGGTGTCCAGCGTCACCCGCCCCAGACTCAGGCCTGCTTCCAAGGCCCCTTCGACCTTGACATCGAACCAGGTTTCAATCGAACGCGAGACAAACTGGTACGACACCACGTAAATCAGCAGGCCCGGGGCAAAACCCACCAAGGCAAAAATGGCCGCGAGCTTGACCAGCAAGCGGCTGCCAAAACGCCGCTGGCGCAAACGCAGGGTGAGGCGATAGCAGACCCAGGCAATGCCCGCCAACAGCACCGCCGCCACGGCCACATTGACATAGAACAGCAGCGCGTAGTTGCGTTCATACAGGTCGCGGTTGTTGGTGGCCTGCATCAGCATGTAGAGCAGCACCATGCCAATCAGCAGCATGCACAGCGAACCCACCGTCACGGCCCGTCGCACGAGGCGCGAGCTGTGGCGCACGCTGGGCAGGGCGGCAAGGCCCGGGTCGTTCATTTGCTGCTTTCGGCGACCAGGGGCATCAGCACGCTGGCCGAGATGTCCCAGTCGGTCTGGCCCAAGGCGCCAATCTGGAAGGGCCGGGGCAACTGGCCCAAGTCAAGTTTGAAGCGGAAGTCGAGCTTGTACTTGATGGCCGGATCCAGCTCTGCTGCATCGGCAATTTTCCACTTGGCTACGCGCTTGATGGCCGAGAGGGCCTGCGCCAGCGAGTCAAAACTCTGGTTGAGCGCCAGCCCCACGCCGCTGCTGGCCGCGGAGCCGGAGCCCACATTCAAACGCCAGCGCCGCGTCAGGGGCTGGTAGGCCAGGCGCATGTGGCGCTCGACACCCTGCACCTTTTTGTCGTACCAGTACCAGCGCTCACGCAGCACGTCGGCGCTGTAGACGAACACCATGGGGATGCCCTTGAGCAGTGCATCTTCCACCGGCGTTGGCGTTTCAAATTGCAGCTGGGCCGAGAGCAGCCACTCGTCGTCGTTGCGCTCCAGGCGCGTCTGGGTGATGTCAGTGGCGACCTGGGCTTGCGCCATGGCCGCTGCCATCAACAGCCAGGTAACAAACAGGCGCACTGCGACGAGCAAGCCCTTGCCTTTGGGCGAGTCAAGCAGCGCGCTTTTGCAGCAGGGCGTAAAAAAATCCGTCATGGTCACCCTGCCGATTGTCTGGGAGGCGGCCGGCTTTATCAGGTATTGCCGGGATTAAATGGCCTGGCGAGGGCAGCAGCCGGGCGCCGGTGTTGTGTGCAAGAAACGTTTGCACCTGCAGCGCGCCTTCGGCCAGAAACACCGAGCAGGTGCAGTACAGCAGGCGCCCGCCTGGGGCCACAAGGGGCCAGAGGGCCTGCAGCAGTTGGCTTTGCAGGGCGGCGAGTTGGGCAATGTCGGTTTCGCGGCGCAGCCAGCGCACATCGGGGTGGCGGCGCACGATGCCGGAGGCGGTGCAGGGGGCGTCGAGCAGGATGGCATCAAAAGGCTGGCCATCCCACCACAGGTCGGGGCGGGCGGCGTCGGCGGCCAGCACCTCGGCCTTTAGCCCCAAGCGCGCGAGGTTCTGGCCTATGCGTTCACAGCGGCTGGCATCCACATCCAGCGCCGTGACCTGGGCTGCGCCCAGCTCCAGCAAATGCCCGGTCTTGCCACCGGGGGCGGCGCAGGCGTCCAGCACACGCAGGGTATTTCCGGGCAGCCCTTCAAGCAGCAAGGGCGCGGCGAGCTGGGCTGCCGCATCCTGCACCGAGACGCGGCCGCTGGCAAAGCCCGGTAGCTGGCCTACCGGCACGGCGCGCGCGAGTTCAATGCCGCTGGCACCCACTGCGTGGGCGGCAATGCCGCAGGCCTGCAGCTCGCTCAGATAGCCTTCCACCGTGGTCTGCAATGTGTTCAACCGCAGGGTCATGGGGGCCTGGCGGTTGGCACTTTGCAACAGGGCCTGCCACGCGTTGGGGTGGTCAGTCTTCAAGCGCTTGATCCACCAGGAGGGATGGTTCCAGCGTGCCACCGGGTCGGTGTCGGTGGCGGCCACCAGCGCCTCGCGCTCGCGCAAAAAACGGCGCAGGCAGGCGTTGACAAAGCTGGCCTGCGCACGGGTGTCGCTCTGGCGCTTGGCGGCTTCCACGGCCTGGTTTACGAGAGTGAAGGCGTCATAAGGCGCGCCTGCATCGGTCCAGGCCAGGGCCAGGGCCACACACAGCAAGGCATCGACGGTCGGCGGCGGGGGACGCTTGGCCAGCTGCTTGCGCAGGGCCTCGGCGCGGCCCAGGTTGCGCCAGGCGTGAAAGGCCAGGGCCTGCACGGCAGGACGCAAATCGGCCTGCACGCCCTGCACTGCCGCGCCACCGGACTGGCCCTCGCGCACAGCCTGCACCACCTGGGCGGTGGCCTGCAGTTGCCGCCACAACGGCACTTGTTCTTGCTTGTTTTGCATTGTTCTTCTTGCTTGCGTTCTACAACGTACCTGCCTCTTTGAAGCCCATCATCGCCACCACCAGGCTGGCCGGAAACTGGTCCAGCGCCTGGTTGTAGCGTTCCACGATCTGGTTGAAGCCCCCGCGCGCGGTGCGCACTTTCAGTGCCGCCTCATCCCACAGCTTTTGCATAGCCTCGGGCATGGTGGGCCCGGCCAAATCGGCGGGCGCCTCGCGCAACACCGTCCAAGCGGTTTCTATCGCATCCACGGTCTGCGCCAGAGTTTGCAGCGGATCTGCTTGCAGCGGTGCGGCCCGAGCCGCCTTGCAC
Source organism: Comamonadaceae bacterium (assembly GCA_947374485.1). Taxonomy (GTDB): domain Bacteria; phylum Pseudomonadota; class Gammaproteobacteria; order Burkholderiales; family Burkholderiaceae_C; genus Allorhodoferax. Next base: position 16,680 of record CANCCF010000067.1, read on the forward strand.
TGCGCGTCCAAGGCCTTGACGCTGCTGACCAAGGCCGCCCATTCCATCGGGATATACGAACCCTCTTCATCCGGAAACTGCGCATTGAGCAGGCCGGTGTAACTCTTGAGCTGCTTCTCCACCGAACCCAGCGCATCCAGCCCCCGCGCGCGCATGCGCATGAGCCGGTTGTACAGGCCCACACACCAGAACACCGTGGTGGCAGCCAGCAAACCCAACAGGACAGACGCACTCATGCGGCCAGCATACTGGCTAAAGCCTGGGCCCCAATGCAAACGCCCCAAGCCTGCGTCAAGCGGGCTTGGGGCGTTAACCCGGGGCTGGCGCGTGCCAGCCCCGGCAGGGTCACGGGCAATTACTCGCCAGCGATTCCTTCGTCAGCAGACGCTTCCTGCACCGACTCACCCGCCAGCTCAGCCGCTTCCGTCTCGGCAATGGCGCGGCGCTCGGCGTCGTCCATGCTCTCGCGCACCTTGCGGGCTTCGTGGTAGGCCAGACCGGTCCCGGCCGGGATCAGGCGACCGACGATCACGTTTTCCTTCAGACCACGCAGCTCGTCGCGCTTGCCCATGATGGCGGCTTCGGTCAGCACGCGGGTGGTTTCCTGGAAGGAAGCCGCGCTGATGAAGCTGTCGGTGGACAGCGACGCCTTGGTGATACCCAAGAGCAGGTTGGTGAACACGGCAGGCACCTTGCCTTCTGCACGCAGGCGGTCGTTGGTGTTGAGCATTTCCGAGCGCTCGACCTGTTCACCGTTGATGTAACCGGAGTCACCCGTGGCCTCGACCACCACACGGCGCAGCATCTGGCGAACAATCACTTCGATGTGCTTGTCGTTGATCTTCACGCCCTGCAAACGGTACACGTCCTGGACTTCGTCCACGATGTAACGGGCCAGCTCTTCGGAGCCCAGCAAGCGCAGGATGTCCTGCGGGTCTGCGGGTCCGTCCACCACGGACTCGCCCTTGTTGACCACCTGGCCTTCGTGCACCAGGATGTTCTTTTCCTTGGGCACGAGTTCTTCCCAGACCTTGCCTTCCGGATCGGTGATCTGCAAGCGGACCTTGCCCTTGGTTTCCTTGCCGAAGGAGACCGTGCCCGTGACTTCGGCGAGCACGCCCTTGTCTTTGGGGGAACGGGCTTCGAACAGCTCGGCCACGCGGGGCAGACCGCCGGTAATGTCGCGGGTCTTCTGGCCTTCGATAGGGATACGGGCCAGCACTTCGCCGGGGCCCACGTCCATACCGTCACGCACCTGCACCAGCGAGCCCACGGGGAAGCCGATGGTCACCGAGTGGTCGGTACCGGGGATCTTCACCTCGTGGCCGGACGGGTCAATCAGCTTGACCTGCGGACGCACCACCTTGGCAGAACCACGGCGTTTCGGGTCGATCACCACCAGGGTGGACAGACCGGTCACTTCGTCGAGCTGCTTGGCAACCGTGAGACCTTCTTCCACGTTCTCGAAATGCGCCTTGCCGGCGAACTCGGTAATGATGGGGCGGGTCAGCGGATCCCAGTTCGCCAGGATGGCACCAGCCTTGATGGTCTGGTCGGCCTTGACGGTCAGGATGGCGCCGTAGGGCACCTTGTGGCGCTCACGCTCACGGCCATGCTCGTCCTGGATGACGATTTCGCCGGAACGGGAAATCACCACCAACTCGGACTTGCTGTTGGTCACATAGCGCATGGTGGCATTGAAGCCGATCACGCCGTTGGACTTGGCTTCCACGCTCGATGCGATGGCAGCGCGCGATGCGGCACCACCGATGTGGAAGGTCCGCATGGTCAGCTGCGTGCCGGGCTCGCCAATCGACTGGGCAGCGATCACACCGACGGCTTCGCCGCCGTTGATCAGGCCGCCACGGCCCAAGTCGCGTCCATAGCACTTGGCGCAGATGCCAAAGCGGGTTTCGCAGGTCAGCGCGGTACGTACCTTGACTTCGTCGACGCCGGCCACTTCCAGCTCGTCGATCTTGTCTTCGTCCAGCATCTCACCGGCCACAGCCAGCACGCTGCGGTTTTCGGGGTGCAGCACATCGTCCGCTGCGGTACGACCGAGGATACGGTCACGCAGGGATTCAATGGTTTCACCGCCTTCAACG
>CANCCF010000068.1 GCA_947374485.1 Comamonadaceae bacterium
CACCACATGATGCTGCTGGGCGACCGCTACAAGGCGCTGCTGACCGACATCTTCAAACACAAGAAGCTGGCCGACGACTTCAGCCTGTACCTGCACCGCCCCACCGCCACCGACCCGTCGCTGGCGCCCGGGGGTTGCGACACCTTTTATGTGCTCTCGCCCGTGCCGCATCTGGACGGCGACACCGACTGGCCGACCATGGCCGAGAGCTACCGCCAACGTATTGCGCAGGCCCTGTCGGACTCGGTGCTGCCGGGGGCTGCAAGACCACATCGTCAGCTCCAAAGTCACCACGCCGCAGGATTTTCAGGACCGGCTCTGGTCCTTCAAAGGCGCGGGCTTTGGCCTGGAGCCGCTCTTGCTGCAAAGCGCCTGGTTTCGCCCGCACAACCGCAGCGAGGATGTAGCAGGCTTGTACATGGTGGGTGCCAGCACCCACCCCGGTGCCGGGGTTCCCGGCGTGTTGATGTCTGCCAAAGCCTTAGAAACGGTCGTGCCCCATGCCAATAGCTTCGCCTGAGTACGCCGAGCGCGACCTCAAGGCCTGCATCGCCATGATGCAGGGCGGCTCCAAAACCTTTTTTGCCGCCAGCCGCCTGCTGCCCATGCGGGTGCGCTCCGCGTCCATCGCGCTCTACGCCTTTTGCCGCGTGGCCGATGACCTCGTGGATGATGTGGTGGAGAAAGGCGGTGACCCCACCGCCAACCTGCACATCCTGCGGCAGCGCCTGGACCTGATCTACGCAGGCACGCCGTCCGACTGCGTCGAAGACCAGGCCCTGGCCATCGTGGTGCAGCAGCACCAGCTGCCGCGCATCTTGCTCGACGCGCTCTTGGAAGGCTTTGCCTGGGACGCCGAAGGCCGCCGCTACGACACCCTCGAAGAATTGCACGGCTACTGCGCGCGCGTGGCCGGCACCGTGGGCGCCATGATGTGCTGGATCATGGGCTCGCACAGCGAACGCACGCTGGCGCGCGCCTGCGAACTCGGCGTGGCCATGCAGCTCACCAACATCGCCCGCGACATCGGCGAAGACGCCCGCAACGCGCGCCTCTACCTGCCCCGGTTCTGGCTGCAAGACGCCGAAGTGGACACCACAGCCTGGCTGGCCCAACCGGTATCGAGCGCCGCCATCCAGACCCTGACTGAGCGCCTGCTAGTGGAAGCCGACCGCCTGTATCAACGCGCCCAGGCCGGCATCGCCGAGCTGCCCCCCGACTGCCGCGCCGCCATCCTCGCCGCAAGCACCATCTACAGTGAAATCGGCCAGCAACTGCGCCGCGAAGGCCTGGACTCGGTACACCACCGCACCGTGGTGAGCACCCGGCGCAAGCTGGTGCTGCTGGCCACCTCCTGGGCGCAAGCCAGCTGGATCACCACCCGCACCGAACAACCCGCGCCGCTGGCCGCCATCCGCTTTCTGATTGCAGGCTGCCAGGAAGATGTGGCCGAGCGCAAGCGCCAAGCCTTCTTCCCCAACCGCGCCATGCCGCAGCGGGTGGAGTGGGTGTTTGGGCTGCTGGAGCGGTTGGAGAATGCCAAGCGTGAGAGGAAGGTAGTGGGCGTGGGGGTTTGACGGTGTCTGCGCAGGCCCCGGGCCGTGCGGTCTGACATGGGAGAGCCGTTCACCGTTAAAAACCTGGACGCATACCATGCCTGGCCGGTCAAGCACAGGCACTGGTCCTTTGAAGTCATTGAAGATGAAAGCCACCGCCTGTGGGTGAATACCCACCACCTGCGCCTCTTCCATGCAGCATTTCCGAGCGACAAGGAACTTCGAAGCCTGCATCGCAGTTCGCTGGTCTACGCCAAGGATGTCAAAACCCATTACGTTGCCGAGCGGACGATGGCCATCGAATTGCGCAAGCGCAAAAATCACCGGGACACCTCTGACCTGTTGCGGTTTCTGGATTGGTTTGAGCGCAACGTGGCGCAAGTTGCGGCCAGGAAGCGCCGCAACACGCAGCTCGAAGAAGCCCATGCACAGCGCCTGCACCACGCCCAGAAGCAGCAATCCTATGGACCAACGCGTGTTTTTCACTTGGAGGCCAGGCCGGCTCCGGCCGACTGGAAACCATGGGCGCACGAGCAGGCTCTGGCCTTTGGTAGCTATCTGGCGTCCTTCTGGCGTGGGGAGCGAAATCTCTTCCTCACCTTGTTTGTGGGCCTACTGGTTGGAAGAATTCCAAATTGGTTTTTGGCCGTCTTGCTGCCCGCTTCACTCGACTGGACCGTGAGCTATCGCAGGGTCATGTGGGCTTTTGCGCTGGTCGTGCCCATTGCCTTGCTGTGCGCGGTGGTCTTCAGTGTCGGCATGACCCGCAGCACGCGCAGGGCTTGGGGTTTGGCAGGCGGGAAGCTGTGGGCCAGCACGGTGTATTTGCTGGTCATCCCCTTGGGCCCCTGGATTTTCCTTACCCATTACGACGATGAAATGCTCGCGTATTGGTGGGCCAGTGTCAGGGGCACCTACGAGCCCATCAGTGTTTACGCGGACCCGCACCTGGGACGCATCGTTGTCAAGGGTGCGATGGAACTGGGCAGCGCAGAAGCTCTCGAGAAGGAATTGGACAAAAATCCCCGCTTCACGCTGGTCCAGTTGGAGAGCCCCGGAGGCAAGGTGATTGAAGGCCTGCGCATGGCCCAGGTCGTCACGGCGCACAAGCTGGATACCGTTGCGCTTGAAGGCTGCTTCAGCGCTTGCACCTTTGTACTAGCGGCAGGCGCAGACCGCTACATCGGCCCCGACGCTGCCATTGGCTTTCACCGCTCAGGCACACGTTACGGCCCGGTGGGAGACGGCTGGAGTGAAACGGACCACCAGATCGCCCAGTACTACCAAGACCGCGGCGTGGATGCCGGCTTCATCGCCAAAGCCCTGACGCCGTCCATCCGGGGAATTTGGGTGGCACCCCATGCAGACATGTTGAGTGCAGGCTATGCCAACCGCATGTGGTCGCAAAGAAAACCGGGGTACTAAGGCCGCCGGCAACACGCGTCAAGCCTGGCCGGACATCAGCGCACCACAACTCCAGCACTGCTCAAACCCGCCCTCCACCAACTCCCCACACCGACAAAACCACTTGTGTTGGGGCAGATGCTGCAAATGATGGAGCAAGTCGCGGGCCCTCGGTTCCTGGTTCGCATGCTGGATCCACACCTCTGGCAGGCATTGATCGGGAGGCAATTCACCAGCGGCACCACCCAGGTACTGGCGTTGAACACTGGCATCTATGCCGTCTGCTGTCAGCGTGTCGGCCCACAGGATGGCCAGAAAGAGGTTGGGCGCTTGGATGAGCTTCAGCATGGGTTGGGCCCCACCCCTCAGCTCTCGGGGTCGTATCCAAACTCGCGCAGTTCCTGCGCGCAGCGGCACGCTTTGGCGAGCTTGGCTGCCCACAGGGTGGCGGCTTCGCGGGACGGCAGCTCCAGCACACAGAAGCCGCCGTCAAACTCTCGGGTCTGGGGATAGCTTGCGTTGGTGACCGTGCCGTTTGCGGCCACCATCTGCGGTGCGACTGCCCCGTTGATGCCACCACCAAAAACGTACACACCGGCCTCTTTGGCCTCACGTATCACCTCGCGCGCAGCGTCACCCACGGCAGCCATGTCCTGGGCGCTCACTTGCATGGCTGCGGCAGGAAAGGAAATCAGGAACTTCGTCATCGTTCATCCCCTTCAGTGCGATGGTTCAACAGCATACGCGCCATCCAGCGAACGGCTTGGTGGTGACCGCTGGGCGGATTGCCTGGCAGAGCAGCGAGGGGCAATGAAGCCCTGGGCAGAATGACGCCCTGCGCTCACGTGGTGGCGATTCCCCCGGAGTGCCGGTTATTGGTGTGTGATGTAGCTGAGCTGCCGGTGGTGCTTGAGGGAAAGCAGCACGACTTCGGTGTCTGAATGCGCGCAAAGCACAAGGTGCGATCCGATCACGAATTCGCGCAGCTGGGGTAGGCCAGCCGACTGTGCCAACTGCTGCACCGCTGCCAGACGCAGGCTGGCTTGCGCCGAGTTTGGTTTCAGGAAACGCGCCGGGCGGCCACTGGCGGGCGACCAGGCCAACATCATTTTCATGTCACGCAGATCGCGTTTGAGCTGGGCAAGCCGTGCTGGTGCACTGGCAGCGTCTTGCTCCACCATGAAAGCATGCACGGCCCGCAGGCAGTCGGCGAAGTGAGGGGCTGCGCTGACGTGCGCGCTGACCCGACTTTTTACAGTCCGGGGCATCAGTCCGCTAGCAACTGGTCGAGCTCAGCCGATGTCATGCGCTGGCCCGCAATCACCTGGCCCAAGGCCACCTCTGCCTCTGTGAGCAGGACCAGACCCGCATGCTCACGCTCCAGGGCATGGTAGTAGTCGAGCTTTTTGGCGTCCACCAGCGCCACATAGCTGGAGCCATTTTTGGTAAGCACCTTTTCAGAGCCGCTGCCCACCACGTCTTCGGCCAATTCGGTGAGGCGGGCACGCGCCTCGCTGATGGGAATGATGTCACTGGCGCGCAAAGTCATACGGCATTCCTTAACGAATTTGTTAAGGTTCATTGCAATAGGCAAGCCATTCTTTGGAGTTCAAACCGGAAGGCAGTGCATTAGCTGGCGCAGCGCGTCAAGGTGCTGGACTGGACGCCAGCAAGGCCTCCTACCCCTGTGCCACGACAACATGCGCCTGGATTTTGCCCTCCACCGTGCCCTGCCCATAGCGGCTGGCAATAGTCTGGGTGGCAGCGTCGGTGGCGCGTTGCAGCAGGCTGGCATCCCGCGCTTCAATTTCATTGCGCAGGGGCGTGCCATGGCAATAGGCCGTAGCAGCCGCATGGGCTGATACGGCGCGGCTCAGCTTCTCATGGGTCTCGATCGTGATGTGGCTGAAGCCGGCGCGGCCCAGGTCCTCGCGGATTTGCACCACGTCGTGATAGCCATGCGGCGTGCGGGCCAGAAAACGCGGCGGGTCATGTGGAAACACGGTGGCCACGGCGTTGGTGACTTCGTTGGCAAAGGCGTTGTCTTCAATGCGGTCCCACACATTGAAGACAAAGCGCCCGCCGGGCCGCAGCACGCGGCGCGCCTCGGCATAGCCCGCGACACGATCGGGGAAGAACATGGCGCCGAACTGGCAGCACACCACGTCAAACGAGGCGTCTGCAAACGGCAGGTCCAGCGCGTCGGCCTGCTGCCAGGTGATGCGGCTGTCAGCGCCCTGGCGCGTGGCGGCGTAGTCGAGCATGGCTTGGTTGAGGTCTGTAACCACGTAACGCACATCGGGCCTGAGTTGTGGCGCCAGCAGGCGCGTGACCACCCCGCTACCGGCCGCCGTCTCCAGCACCGCGCCAGGCGATGTGGCGGCTACCCGCGCCGCCATGTCGGCCGCATAGGCTTCGAAGATCAGCGGAACCATCAGCGTGTCGTAGAACTGCGGAATCGAGCCCGCAAACACCTTGTCGCTCGCAGCCATGGCATTCCTTTGAAGCGGAGGAAGAAGCCATTGTAGGCAGGGCCACTGGTCTGGCTACTCCCCGTCTTTGTCCTTCTTCTTGAAGGGCTTGTTCAGCCAGTTCGCCAGAATAAAAAAGCACAGCAGTCCAAACAGCAAGATGATGGGCATGGCGGATTTCATGGGGTCTCCTGAAGGTTAGGGGTAAAGAGGGGGAACATCACCGCCAGGGTGATGCACAGCAGCAGCACCTCCAGCGTATACACCGCGCTGTAGCCGCTGGCCGAATCAGACACATGGGCCACGCTGTCGCGCAGGATGCCACCGAAGGCCATGGCCAGACCGGCGCAAGTGGCTTGCACGGCGCCCCAGGCGCCCAGGGCCAGGCCCGCCTGGTCTTTGGGCGCCAGGTTCATGGTGGCGGTGAGCGTGCCGTGCCCGAACATGCCGGCACCCAGGCCAATCAAGAAGGTGCCGAGCGCAAACCATTCAGGCGACTGCATGGGGGCGGAGGCCAGCACGGCCACAAAGGCGGGAATGCCGCAGGCCACGCCCAAGGCGGCCATGCGAAACGGGTCCATGCCGCGGCTCAGCACACGCGAGGCCCAGGCAAAACCCACCAGACCGCCAAAGGCCAGGGTGGCGGTGAGCGTGGTGGTGGCGGACACACTCAGGTGCAAAATCTCGCCGCCAAAGGGCTCGAGCAGCACGTCTTCCATCGAGAAAGCCATGGTGCCCACGCCCAGCACCAGCAGGCGGCGCACGGCCTGTCCACCGCTGCAAAAGGTTTGCCACGATTCTTTGAAGGTGGGGTCTGCGGGCGGCTTGACCGTGCGGTTGCGGCTGCGTGCCTCCTGCTTCCACAAGGCCACCACATTGAGCACCAGGGTGATGAGGGCCGCACCCTGTATCACCTGCACCAGGCGCGCCGGGCTGTAGTCGGCCAGCAGGTGGCCGAAGAAAAAGGCGCTGCCAATCATGCCCACCAGCAGCATCACGCACATCAGGCCCACCACCTGCGGGCGCGACTCGGGTGCGGCCAGGTCGGTGGCCAGGGCCAGGCCCACGGTCTGCGTGGTGTGCAGGCCCGCACCCACCAGCAGGAAGGCCACGCCTGCGCCCAGATGGCCGACCCAGGCCGGGGCCTCGGCCGCATGGCCGCCGCCCGAGAGCACCAGGAGCGCAAACGGCATGATGGAGAAGCCGCCAAACTGCAGCATGGTGCCCATCCAGATATAGGGCACACGGCGCCAGCCCAATGCGGAGGTGTGTTGATCGGACTTGAAGCCGATCAGCGCGCGCAGGGGTGCGAAGAAAAGGGGGAGCCCCACCATCACCGAGACCAGTGCCGTGGGCACCTTGAGCTCGACAATCATGACGCGGTTCAGGGTGCCCACCAGCAGCACGATGGCCATGCCCACCGAGACCTGAAACAAAGACAAACGCAACAGCCGCGAGAGCGGCAACTCAGCCGTGGCCACATCGGCAAAGGGCAAAAAGCGCGGACCCACAGAGGCCCAGGCAAAGACGATTTTTCGGCTGATTCGGTACATGGCAAAGGGCCTTTGGGTGGCAGCAGGACCAAAGCCTTGCGGCTCGGGTCACTGCCGGCTCCCGCCAGGCTATTTTTTAACCGGGGCTTCGATCGGCGGCGCTGCCGCGGCCATGGCCACTGCCGCGGGTTTGGCACCCGCGCCATTGTGGTAAGCCTTGATCCAGGTGGTGTTGTTCACCAGTGCCAGGTGCACCGAGAACGAGGTCACAGCCACTGCACCAAGGAACAAGGGAATGCCCACGGAGGGGCTGACGACGGTCCAGATTTTTCCGAAGATCATGTGCCTGCTCCTATTTCAACCAGGGTGAATAGATGTAGGCCAGCAGATGGGCGAACGCGGCAATCATGCCGAATATCTGCGTGCCCGTGATGAGAGAGCGGTGGATCTCTTCCGACTCCGCCACGGTAAGACCCGTCGGTCCCACTTTTTGGTCTGTCATAGTTTTTGCTCCTTGCAAGACGCTAACAACGTGCTCAACCCGCACGGTGGGTATTGGCGGCCCGGCTGGCCGCAAATTCTGGGGTTCGCATTCACCATCTCCTTGGCATGCGCCAGGGCAGCATGGCGCGCACCACGGGCGACACCAGGCGGGGGATGGAAAGCGACTCATGGAAACTGGTAACCGGCTCGCCCAAGAGCGTGCTGTGCAGCAGGGCGCGCTGGTAAAACGGTGTGTCTTCCAGCTGTTCATGCACGCGCACTGCGGCCTCGCTGCGCATGCCGCGTGGCAGGCGCCAGCGTGTGGGCGCCAGTGTGTGGCGCGGCGGTGCGGCAAAGGGCGCCACCGTGCCGTCGGTGTCAAAGCGCAAGGCCAGCACCTTCTCACTTTGGTCGGGGTATTGCATGTCGTAGAGCACGGCGGTACTGCCGTCGGCCATGCGCGCGCGTGACCAGTCCCAGCGGTGAAAGGCGCGCTCGATGGGTTCGTCACCCTCGTTCGAATCCATGTAGGCCTGGCCGCTCCAGCTTTGTGCGGGCGCGTCGAGTTTGACTTCAATGCGCGCGCTTGGCGCCAGCGGGCCCCAGCGGTGTTTGCCGGCCGGGTCCAGCGCGGTGCTGAAGCCAAACAGGCGCTCGGGCTCCAGGCGGATGTGGCCGCGTATGCGCTGCGGAATGGGGGCGCAGACCTCGTTGATGTCGACCTGCAGGGCCTGGCCGTCCCAGTGCAATTGGCTGGGGCCAATGTGGAAGCGGGTGGCGTCGCGATGGCACAGGCGGCGTCCGCGCTCGGTCATGCTCCAGCGTTTGGCGTGGCGGCTGTACAGGGCCACGTTCAGGCTGCAAAAGTTATCAGGGTCCACACCGGGCGAACGCCGACCCCAGGCGTAGTAAGGGGAAAACACGCTGCCGACAAAGGCGATCATGGTGAGCCCCATCGTGCCGTCATCGCTGGTGGCGTCGACATACCACCAGAGGTAGCCCCCCGGCGCAAGCGCTTGGTCGAAGCAAGGTGCGCCAGTGCCGCTTCGGCCGCCAACTGTCCCGACAAGGCTGCCATCGGCACGCCCGGCCCCGGGTGCGCGCTGCCACCCGCCAAATACAGGCCCGGAATCCGGCAACTGGCCCCCGGCCGTGAAAAGATGCTCAACCATCCGTGTGTCGCCTGTCCATACAAAGCCCCTCCCGTTGCGGGAAACCGTTGGTGAAAGTCCTGTGGTGTGGTGACCACTGTGCGTGTGGGCTCCAGCGCCACGTCCAGGCCGCATTGCTTGAGCCGGGCAAACGTGCGTTCCTGGCAACGCGCTATTTCATTTGCTTGCAGGCTGGCGTGCGCGCCCTCGCCCACCGCAGGCGCATTGACCAGGCACAGCAGGCGCTCGCGCCCATCGGGCACAGCGCCCGCACCCCGGTCTTGCGCGCAGACATACACCGTGGGGTCTTGCGGCAGGCGGCTGCGGCCAAAAATGTCTTTGAATTCGGCGGCGTAGTCGTGGCAGAAATACAGGTTGTGGCGGTCCAGCGCGCGCCCCTCAGCACTGTGCGTCTTGGCCAGCACCGACCAGGTCAGGGCCGAGAGCGAGCGCTCCTTGGCGGCCGTGGGCACAGCCTTGCGGGCGCTCTTTCCGAGCAGACCCTGCTGCAGCGCTGCGGCATCGCCGTTGAACACCACCAGGTCGGCGTGCAGGGTGTCACCCGTGTCCAGGCGCACGCCGCTGGCCTGGCCGTTGGTGATGCAAATTTCTTCGCAGTGGGTGTTGAAGCGGAACTGCACGCCGTGCTGCACGCACAGGCGCGCCAGGCACTGGGCCAGCGCCGTCATGCCGCCCTGCACCGCCCACACGCCGTCCATCTCCACCTGCGTGATCAGGCTGAGCGTGGCCGGGGCTTGCCAGGGCGAGGAGCCGGTGTAGGTGGCGTAGCGGCCAAACAGCTGCTGCAGGCGCGGGTCCGTAAAGTGGCGCTGCATGCTGCCCATCAGGGTGCGCAGCGGGCCGATGCCGGTGAGAAGGGCCAGGCCGCGCGGGCCCAGGCGCAGCATGAAGCCGGGCACGCCACCCGTGAGCGGCTCACGAATAAAAGGCGCTTCCAGCTCCCGATAAAGGGCACGCGTGGTGGCGCAAAACTGTTTGAAGCGCTGGGCTTCATCGGCACCGGCAAAGGATTCAACCGCCGCCTCGCTGGCCTGTGGGTCGGCAAACAAATCGAGTGCACTGCCGTCACCCCAGAAGTGGCGTGCCAGCACAGGCAACTGCTGCAACTGCAGCTCGCTCTCCAGATCGTGGCCCAGGGACTGCAGCAGCTCGTCGAACACCCAGCGCATGGTGAACACGGTGGGGCCCGCGTCGATGGTCTGGCCGTCTATCACCTCGCCGCGCAGCTTGCCACCGGCGTGGCTGTCGCGCTCCAGCACCGTCACAGCAACCCCGGCATGCGCCAGGCGCAGGGCCGACACCAGCCCTGCGATACCGGCACCCACCACAACGGCGCGCAGCTCAGGCATGGGCGGCCTCGGCGAGGCGTGCAGCCAGTGGCAGGGGCGCAGACTGGCTCGCGGGTGCGTCCCCATAGTGGTGCCCGCACCAGGTGCCCGACATGGTGAGCACGCGCATGCGGGCGAAGAGGGATTCCGAAAAAAAGCCGTGCCGGGCCGCAGCGGCAATCGCCAGCTTGTGCGCGCCCTGGTGCGCGTAGTCCACCAGCGCCTCGGTGCTGTCCCACAGGCTGAAGGTGCACTGGCGCACCAGCGGCGCCTCGCCCAGGCCCATGGCCAGTTGGCAGCCGGCGGCCTGGCCCAGGTCCGCCTGCGCGGGCGGCGCATAGCGCCAGAACGCCATGGCCTTGGCCGGTCGTATGGAGCCGCGTGTGAGGGCTGCTATGGGCATGTTGGGAATGGTGTGCAGGTTGGACGCTTCGGACCCATTGCGCAGCAAAGCATCGGGAGCGTTCAGGCGCGCCTCGGGCGTGGCAGCCCAGCCTTGCTGGTCCCACATTCCCCGCGCAGACGTCAGCGCCAGTGTGCCCAGCCAGTGCTCACGGGCACGCGAGACAAAGGCTGCCACCTCGGCGCCCGCACAAAAGGCCTGGGCATTACGCTGGTCATCAAACACACACACCAGCCCCTGGTGGCTGGGGCTGGGCCGCAAGCCAAACCCGCCGCCGTGGCCGCTGCCCATGATCTTGGAAAACTGCAGCCCCGGCACGCCCTTGAACGCCGCACTGCCCTGCGCCAGCCGCAGCCAGCCCCAGGAGCGGTGCCGCACCGCAAAGTCCAACAGCAACACCACCACCACGCCGGACAGCACGGCAGCAGTCGGGGCTGGGGCGGGAGTGCTCATGGTGGACGGCAATACGCTACTGGGCCGCCACCTTGTCCACCACCGGGCCGACCAGCTCGGGGTAGTCGGCCAGCATGGGCGTGCCGTTCAGCGGCTTGTAGGCGCCCTGGTGGCAGGTGGCGCAGTTGGCCTTGGCCACGTCGCCCAGCTCGCCCTTGCGGTGCGCGGGAAAGGTGTCGGCCAGCGGCTCCAGGTAGTCGTTGTTGAGCGCGCGCGCCATGCGGATGCCATACCAGGCCACTGCACGCTGGGGCGGGTTGCCTTCCCAGCTCTGGAAGGAGCGCGTGTTGTGGCAGTAGGTGCAGTTCACACCCAGCGACTGGGACACGTGCGTCATCAGCCCATAAGTCCACTCGGCCTGCTTGATGCTGTGGCGGTTGCCCGAGGGCAAGGGCGTGGGGCCATTGACGCGGATGTCCTGCTGCTCCAGCAGGAACGGCGTGAACGGGTCGTTAGGCAGAGAGGACAGGTTCACCGCTGGGTCCGGGCTGTTTTGCCCCGCCTTGTCGCCCATGAAGTTGGAGCCATAGGGCTGCGGGTTGGAGCGGTACCAGACCTGCTCGGGAATGTTGTTGCCGCGGTGGCAGGTGTAGCAGGTGATGCCGGTGCCGGCCACGTGCGTCTTCCACTGGCTGTTGACGGTGCGCGTCATCTCCAGCATGCGCCGCGCCACCACCTTGGTGTACTTGCTGTCGTCAGCAAAGTTGGCCGCGTCGTGGCAATAGGCGCAGCCCTCGTTGGGTGCGACCCAGGTGACCATGGAGGCCATCACGCGGGTGAACTGGGCCACGCTCAGGTCGCCCAGCACCTTGACGTTCTTGAACACCAAAGACGCCTTGGGGCCGTCAGCAGGTGCCGCTGGCAGGGGCACGGGTGCGGTGTTGTTGTCGAGCTTGGCTTCGACAATGCGCGGGTTGTAGACCTGCAGCATGCCGGTGCCGCGGTAGCCGCGTTGCACCGAATCCATGCCCGGGCGCTCGCAACCGGCCAGCAAGGTAGTCAGCAAAGCCAACAGACAGATAACAGCTCTCATGGCTTGACTCCTTGCAGCAACGCGGGGTCCACCACCGCAGGAAACACGGCCGGGTACGGCGGCACCACGCCATGCTTCATGGCCCACAGGTACCAGTTGTCCACCACGGTGCCGGTGAGCAGGATGCCAATGCCACCCACCAACGGGCACAGCACGGCAAACCACCAGGCCCAGCGGTGAATCGATTCCATGGTGGCGTTGAAGCCCATGGTCCAGCGCCAGAACAGGGCTGCGCGCTCGGACGCCGTGCCGCGGTCCACGATCTGCTCCACCTCGCGCTCGCCGCCAAAGCGGGTTACCGCCAGGATGGTGGCGCCGTGCATGGCGAACAGCAGCACCGAGCCATACAGAAAGGCAATCGAGAGCGCATGGAAGGGGTTGTAAAACAGGTTGCCATAGCGCAGCGAAAACGCCGCCGTCCAGTCCAGGTGCGGGAAGATGCCAAAGGGCACGGCCTCACCCCAGGAGCCCATCAGCACCGGGCGGAAAAAGCCCAGCACCAGGAACAGCCAGATCGCCGACAGAAAAGCCCACGGCACATGCGTGCCCAGCCCCAGCTCGCGTGAGCGGCGGTAGGTGCGCAGCCACCACAGCAAAAGCGAGGCAGTGAGCAGGCCACCGGCCATCAGCCACCAGCCCCCCTGGTTGAGTGGCGGCAGGTGCAGGCCGTAACTGGGCGGCGGCGGCTCCAGCGCCAGCCAGAAGAGCTGGCGCACAAACTGCACCGGGTCCCAGTGGACCGAGGCCAGCATGTTCAGGCCAATGATGTTGAAGGCCAGCATGCCGCAGACCAGCGAGGCCAGGCCGAGCGCGCCCAGGTAGATCGGGCCAATCTGCGCATTGCCCAGCTTGCCCGCCCAATAGGACGCTATCGGCTCGCCGGTACGCGGGCTGTTGCCTTTGCCGAGCTCGATGCCGTGGTGCAAGGGGCCCGTGGCCTGCACGGTGGTGAAAAGATTCAGGTATTCAGCCATTGCTTGCTCCTCTTATTGGCGCCAGATCGGCATGTTGAGCCACCAGCTCCACCATTCGGGCCAGCCACGGCTCCAGAACGGGCCGCTGAGCACAATGCACAGGGCGCTGAACAGCACAGCGGCCAAGGCCAGGAACAGGCCCAGGCGGTGGATGCCCAGGGTGCCGATGGAGTAGCCCACGATGTCGCGGAAGAAGGTGTCCTCGTGGTCGGGGGTCTTGACCACCTGGCCCGCCTTGGGGTTGGTGGCCGAAAGAATCAGGCCGCCATGCAGCGAGAGTGCAAAGGTGGTGCCAAAGAAGAAGCTCACCGCCAGCATGTGGGCCGGGTTGTAGTGAAAGTGCAGGTACTGGTAGCCCACGTTAGAGACCCAGTCCAGGTGGCTGTAGATGCCGTAGGGAAAGCCGTGGCCCCAGGCGCCCATCAGCACCGGGCGAATCACCTCCAGGGTGAAGTAGGCAAAGATGGCCACACTGAAGGCGGCGGGCACGTGGTAGCCCATGCCCAGCTTGCGGCAGATTTCCACCTCGCGCGCCGCCCAGGACACAAAGGCCCCCAGCGCGCAGATGGTGATGAGCTGCCACAGGCCGCCCGCCATCAGCGGCGCAGGGCGCAGGCCGTAGGACAAGTCGGGTGGGGCAATGCTGATTTGCCAGAGGTTCCAGGTCGGGCCCATGGCCGCGCCCCAGAGAATCAGGGCCGTGCCCAGAATCGCGAAGAAGATGGTGGTGATGCCGAAGAAGCCGACATAGAACGGACCCACCCAAAAGTCGAACAGGTCGCCTCCGAGCAGAGTGCCACCGCGGACTCTGTATTTCTTTTCAAAGCTAAGCATGGCCATGGTGGGGCTCCTGTGCAGCGGGTGCGTGCGACGGTTTCAGGCAAAAAATATGAGGGGCAGACACTGCGCTCGAACAGTTTTTGAGGGGTTCAAACACAGTGTCTGCCAGGTGCAACTAGGACTTGATAGCCGGCACTGCGGGCGGCATTGGCGCGTTTTGCGCCGTTGCGGATGCCACAGGCTTTTTCGCGCCGTCGAGCCAGTTGAACTTGTTGGTGCTGAGCAGGATGAGGTGAATCATCGCGGCCAGGCCAAAGAGGAAAATGCCCTGTACCACCATGGCACGCAGGGGATCGAAAAGTCGCCAAATACGCCACATAAAAGTACTCCTAAAAAATGTGGGACATGAAGGTGTAAATACCAGCGCTTACCCCGGAGAAAATGTTGGTCATGTTCTCGGCGCCGGGCAGCCAGCTCTTCCACGACACGCCCAGCACCTGGCCAATGGCAGCGACGAACAACAGCAGGACAAAGCACGGTACAAAGACCAGGGCAAAACTCAGCTTGCTACCCTTGGCAGGGTGATGGGCTTCCGATAAGGACGGGTTTACGAACATGGTTTAACTCCGATGAAAGTTGTTGATCCGACTCAGAGCCAGGGGCGCCATGCCCAGACCAGGATGTGGGCCACCACGGCAACCGCCGTGAAACCCACCAGACCCTGCATCCAGTAATGGTGAAACTCCTGAGCTTCCTCGTCAGACAGACCGGATATGGAATTCCGATTCGACATACGCATGCTCCTTCTCTAAAACAGCCTTGCGGCCACCACTGCGCAAGGCCCGCGCAGCAAGGGCAGCCGGGGCGGATTGCCACGACATTCGGTTGACGGCCGGCCGCATGGCCCGCCATCGAAATTGCGGGGGCTCATGCAGGCACCCCCATACCCAAGGCGCGGCTGGCCTGGTCGACGTGTTCGTCGCCCACGGTGTCGGCCTTCGCTTCGCGTGCATGGCGCTCGGCCAGGTCGCGCAGCTGCTTGGCCGCCGAGATCTGGATCAGCACCGGCTGGCTTTGCACGATGTCGCGCAGGCGCCCTTGCGCCGACTCGTCCCAGATGGCGTTGGGCACCACCACGCCACGCGCGTGGGTGGGGTCGACGCGGTCCATCTCGGTGCCCAAAGGCAGGATGTGGAACAGCGCATCAAACAGCGCGTTGCACACTTCCTGAATCAAATAGGTAGCGCCGCTGTAGCCCATGAAGGGGGTGCCCGTATGGCGGCGGATGATGGCGCCGGGGAAGGACGCGGGGATGAAGGCCGCGCGCATGGGCCCGGCCCCGCCGGCTTCGGCCAGGTACATGCGCTCGTTGTAGCTGCCGAACATGATGAGCGGCATCTGCGTCTTGCACAGGCCGCGTATGGTCTGGTTGTCGGTCTTGGTGCCTGCGGTGCGCGAGACGGCGAACTTGCAGGGCAGGCCCATCTCCACTTCCAGGAAGTGGCGCAGGCCGCGCGTATAGGTCTCGGTGGCGACCACGGCAAAGCTGGCGGTCGAAAAAAAGTCTTGCGTGACCGAGCGCCACAGGTCCCACACCGGCTTGAGCGTGGTGTGGCGCTCGCGCTCGATAAAGGGCTCGGGGTCCAGGTGCAGCAGCTCGCCGAGCTTGCGCAAAAACTGGGTGGTGCTGTGCAGGCCTATGGGCGCCTGCAGGTAGGGCCGGTCCAGCGCCTCGCACAGCATGCGGCCAAACTCGCGGTACATGCAGATGTTGACATCGGCCTCCACCAGGCGCGACACATCGGCCACGTGGCTGGTGAGCGGGAACACCATGTTGATGTCGGCGCCGATGCCCTGCACCAGGCGGCGGATTTCGGCCAGATCGCTGGGCGAATTGAAGGTGCCGTAGCAGGGGCCAATGATGTTGACGCGCGGTTTTTCGCCCGCCGGGCGCTCTTCAAACGGTTTGCGCGCGGGCACCTTGCGCAGGCCGTATTCGCTCCACAGCCAGTACATGGCGCGGTTGGCGCACTGCCACTGGTCTTCATCGATGGTGCGCGGCAAGAAGCGCAGGATGTTGGTGCCCTCGGGTGTGACACCGCCGCCAATCATTTCGGCAATCGAGCCGGTGACCACCACGGCGGGCAGGTCCGGGTCCAGCGCGGCGTGGGCGCGCTTCATGGCGCCCTCGGTGCCTTCGCGGCCGAGCTGCTCTTCGCCCAAGCCCGTCACCACAATCGGCAACTCGTGGGGTGGCAGTGCATCGGTGTAATGCAACACGGAGGTGACCGGCAGGTTCTCGCAGCCCACCGGGCCGTCGATGATGACCTGCAAGCCCTTGATGGCGGTGAACACATAGACGGCACCCCAGTAGCCGCCAGCCCGATCGTGGTCTATGACAAACATCAGCCCATCTCCTCGGCTTTGCGCTTTTTGAGCAACTTCGCCAACTGGCGTTTGGTCTCGGCGCGGAACTCGGGGTGGTCTTGCGGCACGTCTTCCCACACACCGGAGTTGTGGCCCGCACCCACTTCACCAAAGAAGCCGGACATGGCGTCAAAGCGGGCCTGGTTGCCAATGGCGGCCTGCACCACCTGCACCAGCGAGCCGGCACCGGCCACACCCATCAGGGGCCGCGCAGAAATCAGGTTGGTGAAGTAGAGCGAGGGGATGGACAGCTGCTTGGCCTTTTGCACCACCGGGGTAGTGCCAATGGCCAGCTGCGGCTTGTATTCGTGCACGGCGGCCAGGTCTTGCTCCAGCGAGGCGCGGAACTGCACTTGCACACCGTGCGCTTGCAGCCAGGCGGCGTCTGCCGCGTTCCACGGCGTGGCCGGGCAGGCACTGCCCACATAGCGCAGGTCGGCGCCGCACTCCACCAGCAGGCGGCCTACCAGCAGTTCGGAACCTTCGTAGCCGCTCAGCGTAATGCGGCCCTTGATGGGCTTGGCAGCCAGCAGCGGGCGCATGGCGGCCAGCGCCTGGTTGCGCGCGGTGTCGATGGCTTCCTGCTTGACGTTGCAGGCTGTGCCGATGGCTTGCAGCCAGTCCTGTGTGCCTTCCAGGCCCACGGGGGCCGAGCCCACCACGGGGCGGCCCGCAGCCACAAATTCGCGCACGCTGGCGGTGTAAAACGGGTGGATGGCGGCCACAGCGGTGCAGTCCAGCGCGGCATACAGCTCGCGCCATTCGCGGGTGGGCACCACCGGCCCTGCGGCCAGGCCCATGGGCGCCAGCAGATGCGCAATGCCCACCGGGTCAGCCGGGAACATTTCGCCCAGCAGGGTGACGGTGGGCCGGTCGTTGATGCCGCCGCGTGGGGCTTGCACCGGGCCATTCAAGATCTCTTGGCGGGCGTAACGCAGCATGGCGCCAGAGAGCACGTCCTTGGCCTCGGCATGGGTGGGCACGCCAAAGCCGGGCACGTCGATGCCGATGATGCGCACGCCGTTGATTTCCTTGGGCAGCAACTGCAGCGGCACGCCGCTGGCGCTGGGCACGCACAGGTTGATCACCACGATGGCGTCGTACTGGGCCGGATCGGCCTGGGCGTGCACGGCTTCGCGGATGTCTTCAAACAGCTTGCCTGTGACCAGCGATTCGGAGTTGAAGGGCACATAGCCCACGCTGCGGCGGGCGCCGTAGAAATGCGAGGTGAAGGTCAGGCCATACACACAGCAGGCCGAGCCCGAGAGAATGGTGGCAGTGCGGCGCATGCGCAGGCCCACGCGCAGGGAGCCAAAGGCCGGGCACATGCTTTGCGGCTGGTCGTGCGGGCCGGCGTTTTCATTTTTGGGATAGTCCTGCGCGTACTGCGCCAGGATCTCCGATTTGCCGGAGGCCTTGGCCGCCGCGAGCAGCTGCTCACCCCCGGCATGGCAGCCCATGCCATCGCCTTCGATGGCGGTGGTGGGCGCTGCATCCTTGGTAAGTGACGCCACGGGAATGATCGGAATGGTGGTGGTCATGCTGATCAGGCCTCGTCGTAGACCACTTCCAGGCTGGGCTTGACTATGTCCACGCGGCCCACCATGTCGACCATGGTGGCAGGCTCCAGCACCACGTTGCGGCCGGTCACGTCGGCGCTGAAAAGGCCCAGCAATTCGTCCTGTGTTTGCGGCTTGGGGCGCACTGGCGGCGCGGCGCCTACGTTCAGGGCCAGTTCTTCAAACAGCGGGCCCCACTCGGTGCCGGGGATGCCAATGATTTCGTAGCTGGCGCTCTTGCGGCGAATGTCCTCATGGGCAGGAATGGCGGCCAGCACCGGAATGCCGACCTTCTCGGCAAAGGCCGCAGCCTCGCCGGTGCCGTCGTCCTTGTTGATGACCATGCCGGCCACGCCCACATTGCCGCCAAGCTTGCGGAAGTATTCGACTGCCGAGCAGACGTTGTTGGCCACATAGAGTGACTGCAGGTCGTTGCTGGCCACCACGATGACCTTTTGGCACATGTCGCGGGCAATCGGCAGGCCAAAGCCGCCGCACACCACGTCACCCAGAAAGTCGAGCAGCACGTAGTCAAAGCCCCAGTCGTGAAAGCCCAGCTTCTCCAGCGTCTCAAAGCCGTGGATGATGCCGCGCCCGCCGCAACCGCGTCCCACTTCGGGGCCGCCGAGTTCCATGGCAAAGACGCCGTCGCGCTTGAAGCAAACGTCACCGATCGCGACCGCGTCACCCGCCAGCTTTTTCTTGGTGGAAGTCTCGATGATCGTGGGGCATGCGCGCCCGCCAAACAGCAGCGAGGTCGTGTCGCTCTTCGGATCGCAACCGATGAGCAGCACGCGCTTGCCCTGCTGCGCCATCATGTAGGAGAGATTGGCGAGCGTGAAGCTCTTGCCGATGCCGCCCTTGCCGTAGATGGCAATGATCTGCGTCTCCTTGGTGGGTGCGCCGGTGTGCACCTGGGGCGGCTCGACCGCGGCTTCCTGCCGCAGGCGCTCCACAAATTTAAGGGGTTGCTCGGCAGAGGTCAGGGTATTCGTCATGCGTTGGCAC
>CANCCF010000069.1 GCA_947374485.1 Comamonadaceae bacterium
AGGAAGCCTGCGCCAGAATGGTCTGCATCAGGCCTGCGCCGTCCACGCCGGGCAAGTCATGCACGGTGGTGCCCACCTTGCCCGGGTTGCCGCCAAAAGCCAGGTAACGGCCCCCCGCGTCAAACACAAACACGTACATGTCGCGATCAAAAAAGCCGTTTGACGGGTCGGTGATTTCGCGCAGAAAACTGTCTTTGCCGGTGCGCTGGCGGTGCGCCATGGCACGCTGCACCAGGGCCACGGCCTCTTCGGGTGAGCCCTGCTGCAGCTGGAACATCGACACCGCATCCACCAGCGTGTTGGCGCGCGCCTCCATGTCCTGCGCCCGGGCCACGGCGTGCTCCACCATCTGCGCATTGCGCTGGGTGATTTCATCGAGCTGGCTGACCGCAGCGGTAATCTCGGTCAGGCCCGTACTCTGTTCGGCGCTGGAGATCGATATCTGCGACATGCTGCTGGCCACCTCGCGGATGCCGGCCACCACGCGGGTGATGGCGCTGCCCGCGGCATGGATCTCCTGCACGCTGGCGGCCACCTGGCTGGAGGACGCGCCTATGAGCAGGCGGATTTCTTTCGAGGCCTCGGCCGAGCGCTGCGCAAGCGACCGCACCTCGCTGGCCACCACCGCAAAGCCGCGGCCCGACTCACCCGCGCGCGCCGCTTCCACCGCGGCATTGAGCGCCAGGATGTTGGTCTGGAAGGCCAGGCCGTCAATCACGCCCACGATTTCGTCCATGCGCTTGGCGCTGGACTGAATCGCCTCCACCGAGGTCACGGCGCGCGCCATGGTGGCGGCGCCACTTTCGGCCACATCGCGCACCTCACCGGCCTGCCCGTTGGCGTGGCCGGCGGTGTTGGCGTTGTCCTGCACGGTAGACGAGAGCTCTTCGACGCTGGCCGCTGTTTGCTCCAGGTTGGCGGCCTGCTGCTCGGTGCGGTCGGAGAGGTCCTGGCTGTCGCGCGCCAGGCTCTGGCCCGCATACACCACGAAAGCGGCGTTGCTGCGCACATTGGCCACCACGGCCGACACCGTGCGGCCCAGCTGGCCCACCGCAGCCACCACCCGGCCGAGCTCGTCGCTGCGCGCCTGCAGTGCCTCCTGGCGCATGTCGCCGGTCATCATGCGGTCCAGCATGGCCAGCAGCTGCGCCAGGTCCTGCGTCACGCTGCGGTAAAACGCCAGCAGGCAATACACCAGCGCCAGCGCATCCAGGGCGCACAGGTTGACCACGATCTCGAAGGCGCTGCGGGGTTCATTGCCCAAAAAGAAGGCCCAGAAAACCACCAGCACCGGCATCGCGGCCAGAAAGCCGATGAGCGCAATTTTTTGCGAAAAACCGAGGCGGCGCATCACCGCCACGCCGGGGCCCAAGAGACCTGCTGTTTGCATTGCTTCAACCTTTATTCAGCCACGAACGGCCTGTCACGACTGTCCCTGGCCAAAGCCTATACGCATAGCGGGCGCTGAAAAGGTGCATGCACACTGAGGCGGGAATTTCCAGGGGTTTTTTTGAAAATAAACCTGCCTCTCACCCCGGGCAGGGGTGCACCACCGCAAGCCCGGACTTCAGCCTGCCGCGGCTTTTTTGACCGGCCCGCCGCCCACCCGCAGCGAGAGCGCACCGGCCTTGCGCGGGCCCTCGCCCTGTGCGCCCGGTGCCAGCGCCACGGTGCATTCGGCGCGCAGGGCCTGCACCCGCGCGTGCAACTCGGGCGCCTCGCCAATTTTCTCGGCGTAGCGCACCAGCACCATTTCGGCCGACTCCACCAGCTTGCTGTTGAGCGTTTCCTGGCCGCGCAGAATCAGCTCGTTCACGGCCCCCTGGGGGTCGCCGCGCAGGCTCAGCGACATGGCGTATTCGGCGTACTTGATGATCCGGGCATTGCCCGCACGCAGGTGCTCGGCATACAGCGGGTAGGGCTGCGCGGCACCGGCCAGCACCTCGCTCATCGATCGGCTGGCGCAAAAGCGCAGCGCCAGCTGGTCCATCACCGAGATCACCTCGTCGAGCTGGATGGCGTTTTTGGCCATGTGCGACAGCAGGCCGATGAGGTTGGAGGCCGACTCGAAATCAAAGGCGGGTTGGCGTATCTCCTGCACCATCTCGCGCACTGCCACCAGGGCCTGCGCAATCTTGTGGTGCTGCAGCAGCGCCAGCGCATCCACCACCCGGGCCAGACGCTGCGGGCGGGCCAGCTCGGGGTTCTTTTCGGTCAGGCGCACAAAGTCGTTCACACAGCGCTGCAAGGCCTTGTGGTCACCGCGCTCAAAGTGCACAAAGGCCATCAGCACCAGCGACTGGCAATCAAAAATCTTGGAGTCCAGCCCCAGCAGGCAGGTGCGGCTCAGGGCCGCCTCGGCCCCGGCGCGGTCACCTGCATAAAACGACATGATGCCCACGTTCTGCAGCCGCCCGATCGAGGCCGGGGTGAGCTTGTGCGCCATCTTGTAGGTGGCCAGCGCGTCCTCGAACTTGCCCAGCTCGAACTGCGCGCGCCCCATCACGTCGTAGGCGTCGGCAAAGTTGGGGTCGCCCTTGATCAGGTTCTCCAGCGTGCTGACGGCGGCGACGATCTGGCCGCCGTCCAGCATGGAGCGCGCCACGCCCAGCTTGGCCCAGGGCAGCGTCTTGGCCTTGATGACGGCCTCGTACAGTTTCTTGGCCTCCAGCGGCTGGTCCACGCGCAAGAGCAGCTCGGCGCCTATGCGCGCGGCATACAGCCAGAACGGCGCGCGGCTCTCAAAGTGGGCCATGCAGAGTTTGGCTGCGCGCTCGAAATCATTCTCTTCAATGGCCGTAAAAATGTCCTGCAGGGCCGCCTTGCGCTGGCGCGCCTGTTGCAGGCGCTCATACAGCTGCGAGGGCTTGTGGGGCTTGAGCAAATAGCCGTCCAGTGCCGACTCGGCCGCCTCGGCCACGCGGGTGTAGGTGGCCTCGCCGGTGATCATCACAAACACGGTGGAGAAGGGCAGCAGCTGGTTGCGCCGCAGGTCATCGAGCAAGTCCTGGCCGGAGGCGTTTTCGTCGTGGAAATGCTGCTCGCACAGCACAAAATCAAAGCTCTGGTATTCCAGGTTGCGCCGCGCATCCACCACGCGGCCGCATTGCACCACCGTCTTCACGCCAAAGTCGCGCATCTGGCCTGCCAGCATGCTGCGCATGCCCGGGTTGCCTTCAATGATCAGCGCCCGGGTATTGGAAAAGTCATCTGACAAGGTCGCCATGACTAGGGTGCCTGGCCGTCCCGCTGCTTGATTAATCTCATACCCGACAGTGTAGCCATGGAATATTGTGGCTCAGCCGAAAGCGGTGACTGCCAGGCGGTAGCCGCTGTGCTTTTTCGCTTGTAGGAGAACGCCATGGTGCAACTTTCCAGAGCCCTGTCATCCGTTCTGCTGTTGGCCGCATTGGGCTCGGCCACCGTGTGGGCCGCACCCATGGGTAGCATGGTGACGCTGGAGGCCAGCCTGGCCGCCAGCAACGAGGTGCCGCCCAACAGCAGCGCCGGCATGGGCGCACTGCAGGCCAGCTTCAACCAGGACACCCGCACCCTGACCTACACCGTCACCTATTCGGGCCTGACCGGGCCGGTCAAGGCCGCGCACTTCCACGGCCCGGCCGCACCTGGCGCCAATGCCGGTGTTGTCGTGCCTTTTACCGGCAGCCTGGAGAGCCCCATCAAGGGCACGGCTATGCTCACCGCAGCCCAAGCCGATGACCTGCTGGCGGGCAAGTGGTACGTCAACCTGCACACCGCCGCCAGCGCGGGTGGCGAGATTCGTGGCCAGGCGCATGTGAAGTAGCGCCATGGCGTAGAGTCGGGCGGTGCACCCCACCGCCTTCACCGCCAAGCGGATTCCCACCTTGCCCGTGCTGGCCCTGGCCGCTTTGGCCATGCTGGCCTTTGCGGGCAATTCGCTGCTGTGCCGGCTGGCCCTCAAAGGTGCCCGCATCGATGCCGCCAGCTTCACTGCCGTGCGCCTGGTGTCCGGTGCGGTGGTGCTGGCCTTGCTGGTGCGCCTGCGCAGTGGCGCGTTGTCCAGGCGCGGCGACTGGCCCTCGGCGGTAGCGCTGTTTGTCTATGCCGCCGCCTTTTCGTTTGCCTACCTGCAACTCACGGCAGCCACAGGCGCCTTGCTGCTGTTCGGCGCGGTGCAGCTCAGCATGGTCGGTTGGGGCCTGTGGCGGGGTGAGCGGTTTGGTGCCTGGCAAGGGGTCGGGTTGCTGGGCGCCGGCGGTGGCCTGCTCGCCATGCTCCTGCCGGGCCTGGCCGCACCACCCCTGCAGGGCGCCTTGCAGATGCTCTGCGCGGGGGCGGCCTGGGGCGTGTATTCGCTGCGCGGGGGCGGTCAGGCAGATGCGACGGCGGTTACGGCGGGCAACTTCTGGCGCGCCAGTGTGCTGGGCTTGTTGCTCCTGTCGCTCCTGGGGATGGTGGGCGTGGGACCGCTGTGGCCCGGCGCAGGCCTACTCCACGCGCAATCCGCAGGCCTGTGGCTGGCGGTGGCTTCCGGGGCGCTGGCCTCGGGCCTGGGCTATGCCGTCTGGTACACGGCGCTGCGCGGCCTGTCGCCCAGCACTGCGGCTTCCATCCAGCTCACGGTGCCCGCCCTGGCGGCCATCGGTGCGGCGCTGTTTCTGGGCGAGCCGCCCAGCCTGCGCCTGGCGCTGTGCTCGCTGGTGATTCTGGGCGGTGTGGCGCTGGTGATTGCAGCCAAACCGCGCGTCTGAATCACGCCTGATTTCAGCCCGCCTTGACCGCCAGAATCGGGCACTCGATGCTCATCAGAATTTCCTGCGCCATGCTGCCCATGATCAGCTTGCCCACGGCCGAGCGCTTGCGCAGGCCAATCACCAGCATCGACACGCTGTGCGTGGCCACCAGGTCTTCAAGCTCTTCCACGGCGTTCTTACCGCGCACGAACTGCTTGAACTCTGCCGGGATGCCGGAGACCGATATCAGTTGCTCCACGCGCTCCACGTCCTGCGCATCGGCGCGCGAAGGGTCTTCGCTGCTGCCGCCGGGCGTGGCGTTCACCACAATCAGGTTTTCACGGCTTTCGCGGGCCAGTTCAATGCCTTTTTCAAGGGCGGCCTGGCCTTCGGGGCGGGGAACGTAGGCAACAAGAATGGTCATGAAAAGTCTCCAGTGAAGGGGTCAAAGTGGATCAAGGGTTTGTGCGTCTGAGCATAGCCATTCGCCCCCAAAAACACTTGACCTATATCACTTGCGCGCCAGGTACACGCCCCATACCGTGAGGCCCATGCCCACCAAGGCCAGGCCCGAGAGCGTGTTGTCAAACAGCAGCCAGGCAAACAGTGCAGTGCAGGGCGGCACCAGGTAAAACAGGCTGGCCACGTTGACCGCATTGCTGTGGCGTATGAGCCAGTTCAGGAGGCTCACCGCGCCAATCGACAGCACCAGCACCAGCCAGCCCAGCGCAAAGAAGAGCTCGCCGGTCCAGTCGATCTGCCGGTGCTCGGTCAGCAGGGCCAGGGCGCCAGTGAGCAGCGCGGTGGGCAGAAACTGGGCAATGGCGCCGGTGCGCCAATCAAACACCGGGCAAAACTTCTTTTGGTACAAGGTGCCGGCCGTGATGGCCAGCAGTGCCACCACGGCCGGCACCAGGGCCGCTGCGCCAAACTCGGCGCCCAGCTTGTTGGACAGCACCAGCGCCACGCCTACCAGGCCCAGCAGCAGGCCCAGCCATTGGCGCACCGAGACACTGGCACCCAGAAGGAAACCGGCGCCAACGGCGGTGAGCAGCGGCTGCACGCCCACCACCAGACTGGCCACACCCGCGGGCAGGCCCAGCGAAATGGCCACGAACACGCCGCCCAGGTACAGGCCATGCACCAGCAGGCCCGACACGCCAATGTGCAGCCACTGCCGCGCCGTCTGCGGCCAGGGCGCGCGGCTGAGCAGGGCAATGGGCAGCATGCAGGCCAGCACGGCCAGGTAGCGGATGGACAGGAAGGTGAGCGGCGCGATGTGCGGCAACCCCAGGCGCGCGCCAATGAAGCCGGTGGACCACAGCACCACAAACAGAAACGGGAGCAGGCGGGCGGGGCTGAAGGTCATGGAGCGGTGCGGAGCATGTTGAGGGAGCAGGCGAGCATACAGGCACGCATAATTGCAAGCCCAGACCCCCAAGGCCCGACCATGACCAGCCCCACTGCACCCAGCTTGCTCCCCACCCTGTTTGTGTCCCACGGCGGCGGCCCCTGGCCTTTTGTGGACGGCATGCGCGAGATGTTTGCCAAGACCGCCGCCGAGTTCCGCGCGCTGCCCGCGCGCCTGCCGGTGCGGCCCCAGGCGGTGCTGGTCATCACCGGCCACTGGGAGGCGCGCGAATTCACCGTGTCGACCGCAGAGCAGCCACCCATGGACTACGACTACTCCGGCTTTCCCCCGCACACGTATCAATTGCAGTACCCGGCCAAGGGCTCCCCGGCGCTCGCTGCACGGGTGACGGAGCTGCTGGCCGGTGGCGGCATCGCCTGCCAGAGCGACCCCACGCGCGGCTTTGACCACGGCACCTTTGTGCCCCTGGGCCTGATGTACCCAAAGGCTGACATGCCCATCGTGCTGCTGTCCATGAAGTCGGGCTACGACGCGGCCGAACACCTGCGCGTGGGTGCGCTGCTGGCGCCCTTGCGCGCCGAGGGCATATTGATCGTGGGCAGCGGCCTGACGTACCACAACATGCGCGGCTTTGGTAACCCGGCCTCCACCAGCGTGGCGCGCGACTTTGAGCAGTACCTGAACGACGCGGTGACGCAGCCCGATACTGCCGAGCGCAATCGCAGGCTGGTGCACTGGACACAAGGCCCGGGTGCGCGCCTGGCGCACCCGCGCGAGGACCATCTGATTCCCCTCCTGGTGGTGGCCGGTGCGGCGGGTGCCGACCGCGGTGCGCGCATCTTTACAGACCACGTCATGGCTGTGGACATGGCTTCATACCAATTTGGCTGAAGGGGCGCCGGGGTTAACCTGAAGTGGCATGTTTGGAGAATGCCATGGCAACAGACAACCCGGAGCTGCCCTTGCAGGCGCTGGACGCCTGCCACCGGCAAATGCAACAACACCTGGCCGATTTGCAGCGCATGGCCCGGCACATGGAGCATGCGGGCCTGAACGAGGCCGACCGCAAGCTCGCAGGCGAGATCCAGGAATTTTTCTCCCACACCTCGCGCACGCACCACGAGCTCGAAGAAAAGCAGGTCTTCGCGCCGCTGCTGGCCAGCGGCAATGCGCAGGTCGTGGAGGTGGTGCGCAGCCTGCAGCAGGACCATGGCTTCATTGAAGAAAACTGGATTGAACTGGGGCCTCAACTGCGCGGCATTGCCGAGGGCAATGACTGGTTTGACGTGGCCGAGTTCCAGCACAACGTGGCGCTCTACCTGGCGCTGCTGACCGGCCACATTGCGCTGGAAGAGTCGCTGATCTACCCCGAATCGAAGTCCCTGTGGGCCAGAGCCATTGCGCA
The DNA here is from genome assembly GCA_947374485.1 of Comamonadaceae bacterium. Classification (GTDB taxonomy): domain Bacteria; phylum Pseudomonadota; class Gammaproteobacteria; order Burkholderiales; family Burkholderiaceae_C; genus Allorhodoferax. Next base: position 7,493 of record CANCCF010000069.1, read on the forward strand.
ACGCGTGCCGCAGGAATAGACCCTCGCCGCTCGACGCTTGCGCCCTAAGGCCTATGCACGCACTTGCATAGACAAGTGTTGCGCCGACTGTGCGCGGGTTCAACACCTGTTCCACATTGGAGCGCTCCATCGTCTGGTGTCATGGGCCGCGCGTGTCGTGTCACCCGCGGCCGTGGGTGAAAAATCCCAATGGAATCAAGGGCCATCGCAAGGGGAGGCGCGCTTGGCACAGGACTTGAGAGATAGCAGGCACCCGCAAGGGAAACAAACCACTATTTCTCATATTCAGGAGTCCCCATGATTTACGCCTTCCCCGGTGCAGCCGGTGCCAAGATTGCCTACAAGGCCCAGTACAACAACTTCATCGGCGGCAAGTTTGTGGCGCCGGTCAAGGGCCAGTACTTTGATGTGATCACCCCCGTGACAGGCAAGGTCTACACCCAGGCCGCACGCTCCACCGCGGAAGACATCGAGCTGGCACTCGACGCCGCCCACGCCGCTTCTGATGCCTGGGGCAAGACCGACGCCGCCACACGCGCCAACATGCTGCTCAAAATTGCCGACCGCATTGAAGCCAACCTGGAGTTGCTGGCCTACGCCGAGACCGTGGACAACGGCAAGGCCATCCGCGAAACCCTGAACGCCGACATTCCCCTCACGGTGGACCACTTCCGCTACTTCGCCGGTTGCCTGCGTGCGCAGGAAGGCGCCCTCTCCAACATCGACGAGAACACCGTGGCCTACCACTTCCAGGAGCCGCTGGGCGTGGTCGGGCAAATCATTCCGTGGAATTTTCCGATTCTGATGGCCGCCTGGAAGCTGGCACCCGCCATTGGCGCTGGCAACTGCGTGGTGTTGAAGCCCGCCGAAAGCACGCCCATCAGCATTTTGATTCTGGCCGAACTGATTGCCGACATCCTGCCACCCGGTGTGCTCAACATCGTCAATGGCTTCGGCCGCGAAGCTGGCATGCCGCTGGCCACGAGCAAGCGCATCGCCAAGATCGCCTTCACCGGCTCCACCACCACCGGCCGCGTGATTGCGCAGGCCGCTGCCAACAACCTGATTCCGGCCACGCTGGAACTCGGCGGCAAGTCGCCCAACGTCTTCTTTGCCGACATCATGGACCAGGACGACGGCTTCCTCGACAAGGCCATCGAAGGCCTCGTGTTGTTCGCCTTCAACCAGGGCGAGGTCTGCACCTGCCCCTCGCGCGCGCTGATCCAGGAAAGCATCTACGACAAGTTCATGGAACGCGTGCTCAAACGCGTGGCCGCCATTGCGCACCAGAACCCGCTGGACACCAACAGCATGATGGGCGCACAGGCTTCCAAAGAGCAGCTCACCAAGATCCTGTCCTACCTGGACCTGGGCAAGCAGGAAGGCGCCGAAGTGCTGGCTGGCGGCAACCAGGCCCACCTGGGCGGCGAGCTCGAAGGCGGCTACTACGTGCAGCCCACGCTGTTCAAGGGCCACAACAAGATGCGCATCTTCCAGGAAGAAATTTTTGGCCCGGTGCTGGCCGTCACCACCTTCAAGGACGAAGCCGAAGCGCTGGAGATTGCCAACGACACACTGTACGGCCTGGGCGCCGGTGTCTGGAGCCGCAACGGCAATGTGGCCTACCGCATGGGCCGCGCCATCAAGGCCGGCCGCGTCTGGACCAACTGCTACCACGCCTACCCCGCGCACGCGGCCTTCGGCGGCTACAAGGAATCGGGCATCGGCCGCGAAACCCACAAGGTCATGCTCGACCACTACCAGCAGACCAAGAACCTGTTGGTGAGCTACAGCGAGAGCAAGCTCGGGTTCTTCTGAAAGTAGAAGTAACCAAGAAAAGCAGGGATGGCGCGATGGGGCCCAACACGCCCCGTTGGGCTGTCGCGTTGGGTGCGCAAAAAGCGCCAGCAATACCAACGCACAAAGGACCCAACGCCATGGTTGAAAAAGTCATCGCCACCCCAGCCGCCCTGGAACTCGTGGCCTTCCTCAAGACCAAACACGGCCCCGATCTGATGTTCCACCAATCGGGGGGCTGCTGCGACAACAGCGCGGCCAATTGCTATTTGCCCGGCGAAATCACCATGGGTGCGGGCGACGTGTATCTGGGCGAGGTAGGCGGCAGCCCGTTCTACATCGGGCGCGCGCAGTACACCTACTGGCGCCACACCCAACTCATCATCGACGTCATCGAAGGCCACGGCGGCACCTTCTCACTCGAGGGCCCGGAGGGCAAAGCCTTTCACACCCGTTCGCGCGTGTTCACCGAAGCCGAGATGGCGGAACTGGAAGCAGAAGAACGGGCAGCAGAACAAGCCGCCATGCAAGCCCGCAACCCCGGCTAAGAGAAACCCGGCTTAGCGCGCCCGGCTGCCCCAAAACGCCGCGCCCACCACCAGCGTGGCGGCCACCGCAATGCTCCACTGCAAGGCCTGCCCGGTTGTCAGCAGCAAGAGCGCGGTCGACAAAATCGGCGTGGCAAAGGCCAGCAAACCAATGCGCCGCGTGTCGCCCTGCTTGATGGCCGCATCCCACAAAAAGAAGGCGCCACCCAGCGGCCCCAGGCCCAGCACGGCCACCAGCACCCCATCCTCCAGGCTCAGCGCCGTGGCGGGCTCCAGCAGCGCATGGCACAGCAGCGCCAGCAAGCCCGACGCCGCGGCAAAGCCCCCCACCGCTGTGGTCGGAAAGGGCGGCAGGCGGCGCGTCTGCAGCGAGTAGCTGGCCCACACAAAGGCCGAGGCCAGCGCGATCACATAGCCCGGGTAAAAGCCGCCCTGCAAAGACAGTGTGCCGCTGCGCCCGAGGATGGCAATGGCCGCACCGCAAAAGCCCACCAGCGCGGCCACCACGTGGCGGGTGTGCAGGGCCGTGCCCTTCAAAAACAAGGGCGCCATCACCACCATGCCCAGCGGCCACAGGTAGTTGATGAGGTTGGCCTCCACGGCCGGGGCATGGCGCAAGGCCATGAAGAGCAGGAAGTGGAAACCAAACAGGCCGTAAATGCCCACCGCCAGGGTGGGCAGCGGCACCTTCCAGCGCTTCAGATTGAAACCTGCCAACGGCAAGGCAATCAGGCTGCCCACCAGCAGGCCCAGGCCGGTCAACAAGAACGGGGGAATGTGGGCGAGGCGCACGCCCAGGGGCGCCAGCGTGCCCCACAGGGCAATGGCCGCGAGGGCCAACAGGTCTGCTTTCATAGGGGCCTGAGCATACAGGGGCTGCAGTTGCCAGACCGCGCTGGCAGGCCTTGCGTTTTCGCACACGCACAGGGCCCTTGCGGGCGGCTAATCAGCAGCCTCTGCTTTTGGAATGGGAGCCACCATGAACGCTGCCCGATGGGTGCTGATCGACAACAGCCAGGGGGCCACCACGGCCGATGGTGCGCAACTGTCCACGCCTGTGCTGGCGCATATCTGCGAGGTGGTCAGCAACCAGCTCAACCAGGAATTTGCCGCCGAGTGGGGCGCGCAGGTGCGCCTGCGCGTGGGGGCCAACACCAAGGACATATTGCCCGGTGAATGGGCCTACATCTTTTTGCCCACCCTGCCCGAGGCACCGGGGGCCAGCGCCTACCACGACATCAACGGCAAGGGCGTGCCGTTTTCGCTGTGCGCGGTCACCACCTGCGGCAGCTTGTACGGCTCCAACGGTGTCAGTGTGGATGCCTCGCACGAGATACTGGAAACCGCGGGCGACGTGGGCGCCAACCTGTTTGCCAATGACAACCACGGCCTGCTGCACGCCTTCGAGATGTGTGACGCGGTGGAGGTGCAGACCTATGGCCGGGTCTGCATGGACGGCACCGTGGTCCACGTCTCGAACTGGCTGCTGCGCGCCTGGTTCATCCCGGGTGCGGCGGGCCCGTATGACTACATGTCCATGGCCCACATACCCGGTGCGGTGGCACCCGGCGGCCCGCTGATGACCGCGGTGGGGCACGGCGGCAACTACCAGATCGTGAGCAAAGCCGGGCCCACGCGGCAGGTGTTTGCGGCGGGCCTGCAAACCCACATCGAAGGCACGCGCCGCAAGGGGCCCCTTCCGAACTGGAGCTCACGCGCCGGGCGCCGCATTGCCAATCTGGCGAACCGGGACTGATGCCTCAGCGCTGTGCCAATGCCAGGCGCAGGGCCAGCGCGGTGAACACCGTGCCTGCGGTGCGGTTCATCCAGGTTTGCGCGCGTACCGAGCCGCGCAGGCGTGCGCCCACGCTTGCCGCAAAGTAGCTGATGGTGCCAAAGGCCAGCAGCGTGGCAACAATGAACAGGCCACCTAGCTGCGCCAGCTGCCAGGCCACGGAGCCGCGCGTGGCGTCCACAAACTGCGGCAAGAAGGCGAGGAAGAAAAACACCACCTTGGGGTTGCTCAGGTTCATCACCATGCCGCGCAAAAACAGCTGCATGGGTCTGAGCGTGGGGGGCGGTGCGTCATGTGTGCTGGCTGCGGTTGCGCGAAAGGCCTGCCAGGCCAGGTACGCCAGATAGGCGGCGCCGGCAAATTTGAGCACCACAAAGGCCGTCTGGGAGGCCGCGAACACCGCCGCCAGCCCCAGCGCAATGGCGGTGGTGTGCACCACCAGACCGGCGCACAGCCCCAGCACCACCAATAGCCCAGCGCGCCTGCCGTGGCTGGCCGATTGCAGCAGCACAAAAATATTGTCGGGGCCGGGCGTGATGCCCAGCAGCAGGGATACGCCCAGAAAGGCGAGGGATGTTTGCAGGCTCAGCATGGCAGTGCCTCAGTAGCTGTAGACGCCCTGGCCTGTCTTGCGGCCCAGGCGCCCGGCGGCCACCATTTCCCTGAGCAAGGGGCAGGCGCGGTATTTGCTGTCGCCAAACTCGTTCAGATAAACGTCCATCACCGCCAGGCACACGTCCAGGCCCACCATGTCGGCCAGGGCCAACGGGCCTATGGGCTGGTTGCAGCCCAGCTTCATGCCCGCATCAATGTCTTCGGCCGTGGCCAGGCCTTCGGAGAGCACAAAGAAGGCCTCGTTGATCATGGGCACCAGGATGCGGTTGACCACAAAGCCGGGTGCGTTCTTCACGGTAATGGGTGTCTTGCCCAGGGCCTGCGCCATGGCGTGCACGGCGGCGTGGGTGGCGTCGCTGGTCTGCAGGCCACGGATGATTTCCACCAGCGCCATCAGCGGCACCGGGTTGAAGAAGTGCATGCCGATAAACCGGTCGGCGCGGCCCGTGACGGCGGCCAGCTTGGTGATGGAAATGGACGAGGTGTTGGAGGCGATGATGACTTCGGGGTCGACGATGGCGTCGATCTGTTGGACGATCTTCACCTTCAGCTCGTAGTTTTCTGTCGCGGCCTCGATCACCAGCTGGGCCGCCTGCAGGTCTTCGTAGCGTGTGCTGCCCTGGATGCGGGCCAGCGCCGCCTCGCGCTCGGCGGCGCTGAGTTTTTCCTTCTTTACCAGCCGCTCCAGGCTGGTGGCAATAGCGGCCATGCCTTTGGCCACGGCGGCGTCCGAAATGTCCACCATCACCACCCGCAGGTTTGAGGTGGCACAGGCCTGCGCGATGCCGTTGCCCATGGTGCCCGCGCCAATGATGCCGACCGTGGTGATGTGCATGAAAACTCCCTGGAGTGAATGGAAAGAATGCGTCAAGTGTAGGGGAGTCTGCCCTGCGGTCCGGGCGGCCGGAGCCCTTGCCCTGTGCTATGGTGGCGCCCTGTTTTAGTCCCGAGCCCCACAGCATGATCACCCACATCGAAGCCAGCCTGCAAGAAGCCCACAGCGCACTCACCCGCCTGCTGGAAAACCGCCAGACCCTGCAGGATGTGGCGCGCGCGGCCGAGCTGCTGATTGCCTGTTTTGAAGCCAAAGGCAGGGTCTATTCCTGCGGCAATGGCGGCTCCATGTGCGACGCCATGCACTTTGCCGAAGAGCTGACCGGCCGCTACCGGTTGGACCGGCCCGCGCTGGCGGCCAGCGCCATCAGCGACGCCAGCCACATGAGCTGCGTGGGCAACGACCTGGGCTATGAGCAGGTGTTTTCACGGTATGTGGAGGCCCATGGCCGCGCGGGTGACTGCCTGCTGGCCATCAGCACCAGCGGCACCAGCAAAAACGTGCTGCGCGCCGCCCGCACGGCCAAAACGCAGGGCCTGAAAGTGATTGCGCTCACGGGCCGGGCCAGCCCGGAGCTGGAGGCCTTGAGCGATGTGTATGTGTGCACGCCGGGTGGCCACTATGCCGACCGCGTGCAGGAGCTGCATATCAAGGTCTTGCACATCCTGATCGAGCTGGTGGAGCGGCACTTCTTTGCCGCCAATTACGCACCCGAGTCCACCGCACCCGGGTCGACCAGCCCTTAGCTGGCGAGCTGGTAGCTGCCGCGGCCGCTTTTTCTGACGGCGCCTGCGGCCACCACTTTTTTCAGTGACACGCCCACCGAGCCCAGCGGCATGGCCGCGCCCTGGGCGACCGTGGCGCCGGTCAAGGCGGTCCAGGTATCGGTGGTGAGCACGGTCTTGAGGTAGTCGAGCACCTTGTTGTCGTTGCTGGTGAGCGTTACCGGCCCGGCGGCTTTTTTGTCTTTGGCTTTTGCGGTGGCCTTGGCGGCGGCCTTTGCGCCGGCCTTTGCGCCGGTTTTGGCACTGCCCTTGGCGCGGCGCCCGCTGGCCGGTTTGATGACAACGTCTTCTGCCGCATCGCTGGCGGGTACCGCCGTGCCGCGGGCACGACTGGCCGCGCGCGGCAGGGCCGCGACCACATCCATCTCGGGGCTGGCCAGCTCGCTGGCGGTGGCGTAGAGGGCGCGCAACTGCGCTTCGAGGGACTGCAGATCGTGGGACAGGCGCGCCAGCAATTTGAAATTGGCAAAGGCCTGTTCGCCTTCGGCCTGGAAGGGCTGGCTGGCGACCGTGGAGACCATGTGCTCGGCTTGCTCGCGCACGGCAGCCGCTACGACGACCGTTGCCTTGTGCAGACCATGGCCCGCTTGTTGAATGGCCGAAAGGGTGGACTTGGACAACGACATAAACATCCTTTTTAGTTAACTATATTTTCCGCCATGCCCGATAGGTGCATGGCGGAAAGACTAGTTATTTTATTGTGCCGGATGAATTGGTTTGATCAAGCCAAAACAGGATAGTCGGTGTAACCCTTTTCGCCGGGCGTATAAAACGTGGACATGTCCGGCGCATTGAGCTCCGCACCGCTTTGCATGCGAGCCACCAGGTCGGGGTTGCACAGAAACGGGCGGCCAAAGGCCACCAGGTCCGCGCTGTCGGCCGCGAGCAGGGCTTCGGCACTGGCAGCATCAAAACCACCGGCGGCCATATAGGTTTGTCCGAAGCGGCTGCGCAGTTGCGCTTTCAGTGCGGCCGGCACGGGCGGTGCGCCCATGGCCGAGTGGTCGAGCTGGTGCAAATACACCAGGCCCATGGCGCTGAGCTTTTCGGTGAGTGCCACAAACTGCGCGTCCACACCGTCAAAGGCGCCGGTGCCATTGAAGACGCCATGCGGCGAAATGCGCATGCCCACCCGCTCGGCGCCGATGGCGTCGACGCAGGCCTGGGCCACTTCCAGCGCAAAGCGGTTGCGCGCGTCAGCACTGCCGCCATAGCCGTCCGTGCGCAGATTCACATTGGCATTGAGGAATTGCTCGATCAAATAGCCGTTGGCGGCGTGCAGCTCCACGCCGTCAAAACCGGCTTCTATAGCCAGCCTGGAGGCGTGCGCGTATTCGGCCACCGCCTCGGCAATCTCGGCCCCGGTCATGACGGCCGCCGCTGTGTGCGGCTGCATGCCCGAGCCATCGGTCCACATCTCGCCCGGGCACACCGCCGCGCTGGCGCTGAGCACGCGCGCGCCTGCGGGCAGGTTGGCCTGGTGGGCCACGCGCCCGCAGTGCATGAACTGGATAAATATTTTTCCGCCCTTGGCATGCACCGCATCGGTCACCAGGCGCCAGCCCGCCACCTGTTCGGCATTGAAGAGCCCCGGAATACGCGCATAGCCCAGGCCGTTGGCCGAGGGCGACACGCCCTCCGTGATGATCAGCCCGGCCGTGGCGCGCTGGCCATAGTATTCGGCCATCAGCGCGTTGGGTAGGTTGCGCTCCACCGCGCGGCTGCGCGTCATGGGCGCCATCACGGTGCGGTTGGCTAGCACGGTCTTGCCCAGGGTGTAGGAGTCAAAAAGCATGGGGGGTTCTTTCGGTGGGTTGCAGCTCAGGAGTGAGGCCGCGTTTATAGCCCGGCGCCGGGCCGGAGCCTGTCGCACAGGGTATTGCAAAAGCTGCTAGGCGCCGCACGCCTGGGCGCAGGTGGCGCGATATGCGGTAAATTGCAGCGTCCAACCCGCTCGCGCGCGCGCACCACCATGACGGCCCACCATGAACCCATCTGACAGCACACCCGCCTACCTGCCGCCCGATGACCCGCTGCGCCGCACCCTGCACAACGAGGTGCACGCCCGGCCGCAGGCGCGCATCCGCATGCCCGCACTGGTGCTGTATGTGGCGGTGCTCAATGCCCAGGTGGGCCGCGAGCAGGAGTGTGCGCACCTGCGCCTGTTGCCCGGCCAGCAGGGCCTGGAGCCCGAGCAGATGCAGGGCAACTTCCTGCGCCTGCGCCTGGACGGCTACACCCTCAAATGGGAGCGCCACAGCGAGTTCACCCGCTACTCGCTGGTGCAGCCGCTGCCCGCCGCCGCCCTGCAGGGTATTGGCGACGCCGAACTGCTGGCTGCGCTGATGCTGCCGCAGGGCTGGCTGCGCGGCATCCCCGGCCACACGCTGGCGGCCATCCAGCTCGTGCTGCTGCATGGTGACCTGCGCGAGCCCGAGGCCTGCGTGGCGCAGGCCCAGGCCTGGTTTGGCGAGCAGCCGCTGGTGGCTTCCTTCATGGGCAACAACGCCCACTCGCTGGCCCTGACCGATTTCATGCTGCGCCCCAGCGGCTTCGAGCGCATGCTGGTGATTGCCCCCGAGGCCACCTCGCAAACCCGGGCCGGGCGCGTCTCGCAGCGCCTGCTGGAGCTGGAAACCTACCGCCTGCTGGCCTTGCGGGGCCTGCCCGTGGCCAAGGAACTCTCGCCCATGCTGGCACAGGCCGAAGGGGAGCTGGCCGACATCACCTCGCGCCTGGAAAACAAGAGCGCCGACGACCAGGACCTGCTCGACACCCTGGTCTCGCTCTCGGCCCGGGTCGAGCGCGCCACGGCCACGCACATGTACCGCTTTTCCGCCACGCGCGCCTACCAGGCGCTGGTGAGCGAGCGCATTGCCGAGCTGCGTGAATCGGCCATACCGGGCATACAGACCATGGGTGAATTCATGCAGCGCCGCATGTCGCCCGCCATGGCCACCGTGGCCGCCACGGCGCAGCGCCTGGGTTCGCTGTCCGAACGCGTGGCGCGTGCCAGTGCGCTCCTGCGCACCCGCGTGGACATTGCCGCTGAAGTGCAAAACCAGCAGCTGCTGGCCAAGCTCACGCGCGGGCAGGAACTGCAGCTGCACCTGCAGACCACGGTGGAAGGCCTGTCGATTGCGGCCATCTCCTATTACGTGGTGAGCCTGCTGTTGTATGCGGGCAAGGGCCTGAAGGCCGCCGGTGTGCCACTGAACCCGGAAATGGCCGTGGGCGCCCTGATCCCGCTGGTGCTGTGGGCGGTCTGGCGCGCTGGCAGGCGCATCCACAAAAGCGTGATGCAAGCGCCCCTGCAGTAGCCAACTGCATTACTATCCAAGCAACCGTTGACGTGGGTCAAAGAGCAGGATTGGCAGTTACCAAAAATGGCAGGGGTGCAGACCATGGCCATGTGCGTGCTTACACAAATACAAAGGGATAAAAATGAAACTCTCCGACATGAATATTGGCAAACGCCTGTGGCTGGGCTTTGGCATCGTCATCGCCTTGCTGGTGGTGGTGGCCACCGTGGCCGCCAACCGCATCAATGACATGAACGAGACCGGCAAACTGATCCTGGAGAACCGCTACGCCAAGGTGGTGATAGCCAATCAAATTCAGGAACACCAAAGCAACCAGGCGCGGTTTTTGCGCAATGCCACCCTTGCCATCAAGGACCCGGCCCAGGTCAAGGCCTGGCTTGCCCAATCCGAAGAAGAAGCCAAGGCCAACGTCGCCTTGTTTGACAAGCTCAAAACCGTGATCACCCTGCCCGAAGGCGTGGCCCTGCTGGAAGCCACCGTGCCCAAGCGCGCGGCCTTTGCCGAGGCGCGCGCCAAGCTGAACCGGCTGCTGGAAGAGGGCAAGGGCGACGAGGCCGCAGCGTTTGTACTCAACGATTTGCAAACCCCGCAAAAAGACTACTTTGACGCTGTGGTGGCACTGACCACGTTCCAGGAAAAGCTGATGACCCAGGACGGCAAGAAGCTCGAGGACGATGGCAATTTTGCCAAGCTGGTGACCGAGGGCCTGACGGTCGTGGCCGCCCTGTTGGCCGCCGCCATCGCCTTTGTGACGGCCCGCTCCATCACCGTGCCGATTGGCCAGGCCGTGGCCTTTGCCACCAAGGTGGCCGATGGCGACCTGAGCTCCAGCGTGGTCGCCCGCACGCAGGACGAGACCGGTGTGCTGCTGCAGGCCCTGCAGCACATGCAGGAAAACCTGGTGCGCATTGTGGGCAGCGTGCAGCAGGGCTCCGAAGGCGTGGCCACAGCCAGCGCCCAGATAGCACAGGGCAACAACGACCTGTCGGCACGCACCGAGCAGCAGGCCAGCGCGCTGGAAGAAACCGCTGCCAGCATGGAAGAGCTCAGCTCCACCGTGCAGCAAAACGCCGACACCGCACGCCGTGCCAACCAGCTGGCGCTGAATGCCTCCACCGTGGCCGTCAAGGGTGGTGAAGTGGTGGGCCAGGTGGTGGAGACCATGAAGGGCATCAATGACTCGTCGCGCCGCATTGCCGACATCATCAGCGTGATTGACGGCATTGCCCTCCAGACCAATATCCTGGCCCTCAACGCGGCGGTGGAGGCGGCCCGCGCCGGTGACCAGGGCCGCGGCTTTGCCGTGGTGGCCAGCGAGGTGCGTTCGCTGGC